>JAYSYN010000059.1:0-20615 GCA_043727575.1 Fimbriiglobus sp. | reverse complement strand
CTCCCGTTGGCCGCGGTACCCGACCATGCCGATCCCCGCCGGAATCAAAACGTACTCGGTCACGCAGGTGACGGCGGCCGTCAAAGGCCGGCTCGAAGAGCACTTCGCCGAGTTCTGGGTCGCCGGGGAGGTGACGAATTTCAAGAAGCATCCGCCGTCCGGGCACATGTACTTCACCCTCAAAGATGCGAACTCCGTATTGCCGTGCATCTTCAAAGCCGGGTTCAACCGGCGGATGAAGTACGAGCCGCGCGACGGCATGGAGGTCCTCTGCCGGGGCGGCTTGGTGGTCTTCGAGTCGAAGGGCATTTACCAGCTCGAAGTCCAGGAATTCGAGCCGAAGGGGCAGGGTGCGGCGGAGTTGGCCCTGCTTCAACTCAAAGAAAAACTGCGGGCCAAGGGGTATTTCGACCCCGCCCGGCGACGCCCGTTCCCGGTCTTCCCGAAGTTCGTGGCGCTCGTCACGAGCGCCTCCGGCGCGGCCGTGCGCGATATGATCGAATCCATCTTGCAGCGCTGGCCGCTCACGGGCATCGTCGTCCGCGATTGCCGGGTGCAGGGCCCGACGGCCCCCCAAGACATCGCCGAGAGTTTGCGGTTGCTCTGCCGACTTTCGAAGTCGGGGAAACTCAAACTCTGCGCCATCGTGCTCGGGCGCGGCGGTGGGCCGACGGCGGATTTGTCCGCGTTCAACGAAGAGATCGTCGCCGATGCCATCTACGATTCCAGCGTGCCGGTAGTCTCCGCCGTCGGCCACGAGAACGACGTGACCATCGCCGATTTGGTCGCCGACTTCCGCGCGCTGACCCCGACCGCGGCCATCGTGGCGCTGACCCGGCGCTGCTGCGACGACGTGCTCTTCGACCTCGGGGAAACCGAGCGCCGCATGCGCGACGCGGTTCTCGCACGGATTCAACACGGTCGGCAACGCGTCGATCAACTCGCCGAGCGCCCGGGATTGCGGCGACCTTTGGACCGTGTCCGACTGGCCGAGCAAAAAATCGGCGAACGCACCGCCCGGCTCGACCGCGCAACAAAACTGCTGCTGAACCGGGGCGACGAAAAGCTCGCGGCGGCCGCGCAGCAATTGCAGGCCCTGAGCCCGCTCAACGTCCTCACCCGCGGTTACAGTTTGACCCAACGCGACGGCAAGCTCGTACGGGCCGCGTCCGAGGTCGCCGCGGGCGATGTGATCGAAACTCGACTGGCCGAGGGGACGATTTTCAGCCGCGTCCTCGGCCCGACTCCCCCCGCCCCGGAATCGACCCATGGCCAGTGAAGCCCCGAAATTCGAAGCCGCGTTGGCCGAACTCGACGGCGTCTTGCGCGATTTGGAAGACGGCACGACCACGCTGGAAGAGGCGCTCACGCGCTACGAGCGCGGCGTCGCGCTGGTGAAACAGTGCTACGAGCAACTCCGCAACGCCGAAGTGCGGATCCGGCAACTGACGGGCCTGCGCGAAGACGGCAAGCCGAATCTGGAGGTCTTCGTTCACACGTCCGCAGTCGAGCCCGCGAAGCCGAAGCGCCGGACGCCACCGGCGGGCGATGGGGCATATTGACGAGACATGTCCGGGTGAAAGAGGAATGACAATGTCGCGGAGCAACGCGGCCGTTCCTCCCGGCCTCAACCTTTGCCGTTCTTCCGGCCGTTCTTCTCTTCCTTATTGTTCTTGTCGCCCTTGTCTCCGGAAGTGTTGCTTCCCATGCCGCCGGGGCCGGGTCGAACGCCGCTCTGCCGACTATTGAACCCGGACTCGGAGCCTTTGCCGACTTTGGCGTCGCCGAGGGATGTCTTGGTTCCACGGAGCCATTCCTCGGCGGTCAAGAAGCCGTCGCCGTTGAGGTCGCGATCCAGAAACTCCTCGACCGACTTCCCAGCGTTTCTCCATTCGTACAAGCTCACTTGGCCGTCTTCGTCTTTGTCGATCGACGCATAGGGGAAGTCTTTGGGCAGTTTGCCGAACCGGTACACCACGGGTCGCTCGGTTTCCGGATCTTCGATCTTGGGATCGCCACCAGCGCTTCCCGGACCGCCGGGGCCACTCCATCCGCCGCTGCCGCCGCCGGGCGAGGCCGCGGCCATCCCTGCGGCGAACACTTTCAGTTCTGCCAAGTCGATGCCACCGTCTTTGTTCGTGTCGATTTGATCGAAGTACGGCAGGAGCATCTGCGTTTCATCTTTGGTGATCTTGCCGTCGCGGTTTTTGTCCGCGCGCTGGAAGAGGTTCTCGGGATCGCCCCAGAGATTTCCTCCGCGTCCGCCGCCACCCCCTTGGTAACCGCCGCCTCCTTGGTAGCCGCCGGGGGGCATCGAACCCGGGCTGCCCATGACAACCGGCTTATCGCCGCTGCTGCCGACAGAGATCACCACCGGCCCACCACTGCCGGGGACGGGGGCCACCGAGCCGGCGGGGGCGATGCCACCGGGCCCGGCCGTCCGCGCGGCGCGCTGGGCCATCGCCGTTTGGAACATCGTCTTCGTGAGGATGCCGTCGGGTGGCATTTGGCCCCCGCTCATCTGCACCATCATTTTCGCTTGGGCGTTTTTGTTCAGGTCGATGCTGTCGGACCCGCCGCTCATGCGCTGCCAGAGCATTTCCGGATCCATCTGGGGCCGTCCACCGCCTCCACCCTGGAAGCCTCCTCCACCGCCACCAGGGCCCCCACCTCCGCCGCCGGGAAAGCCGCCGCCGCGATCGCGTTGGGCCATCAGCTCGGTCGGAGCGACCGCCGCGGAAATACTGAAGAGTCCGAGGACGAGCCAATGGTTGCGTCGCATGGGGTTCGCCCGGTGAAGGTGAGCTTCTTCACGCAATCATAACGGGTCGATTCGCCGGAGGACACGCGGAACTCACGGGTCTCATTTGCTTTTAATGTGCGGGTTCCGCGACGTGTCGGGCTTTTCGGAATATCTCTAGGAAACTCGTTGCGCGTGAGCTATCTTGGAGTGTTCCGCGGCGGTCATCGGTCGTCGAGATGTCATGAATCCGATTTTGTTCGCATGCCCCCAGTGTTCCCAGAGTCTCGCGGTCGCCCCGGATGCAGCCGGCCGCGCCGTCACTTGTCCGCAGTGCCATCGTGCGGCGCTCGCGCCGATACCGATACCGGTGGCGGTCGGGGCCGCACCCGATCTCGGGCCCGACTTCACCGAGACCCTCCGCAAAGCCCGCGAAGCGACCGACAGCATTTTCAACGACCAAGACGACGACGGGGATAGCCTCTTCGGCGGGAGCGACACGTCGCGGAAGCCGATCGTCCCTCCGATGACCCCGGTTTCGACCGCAGCGCCGAAGTCGGATCCGCACCAACAGACGGTTCGCATCCCCGGCCTGCCCGACTTCCCGCCGAACCGCAACGGGTACCACACGCCCACGTCCACCCGCACGGCCTACGTCCCCACGCCCGTCGAACTCCCGGCGCCGGCTCTCGGCAATCCCTTCGAAGATCTGATCGCCGATGCCTCGCCGGAAGCATCCGGCGACTTGCCGCCCGACGAAGAGTTCGACGACGAAGACGATTTCGAAGAACCCGAAGCCCGGCCATTCCCTTGGAAAAACGCGGTGATCGCCGCCCTGGCCCTCTACGCGATCCTCGCCACGGGCTTCGCCGCCTGGGGCTGGCTCCGCACCCCGGACGCCGCGAAAGGCACGCCCGCCGCCACCAGCAAGCATTGAAGGATCGGCGAAGCTTCCGCGTGGCGACACGTTTCCAACGTGTCGGAATTCAATCGCAGGTGGCCAAAAGAGAATTCTCGGCGAAGAATCAGAGCCCGAAGAGCGCGGAGAGGCACGCAAATGAATGGGGAAGATCGCATTTCAATCGATCCGAAAATCCTCGTCGGCAAACCGGTGATCCGGGGTACCCGCCTATCCGTCGGCTTCCTCGCCAGCGGTTCAGCCACATCTCGATCAACTGGCGCGGGCGACCGCCGACCAGCTTGTAGCTGGTGGTGCGGTTGATCGGGGCGACGAAAACGGAGGACGGGTTGGTGGTGAAAGCCGACTTGGACAAGGGCGAGTATCCGACCGGGTTGAAGGCGAGCGACGACGAGTTGGCCGGAGCGCGCTGTTCGCCGGACGCCTTCCACGGGGAGTGGAACACCCGTCATTCGCTATTCCCCCCGTTCCTTGCAAATCTCCGCGTAGCGCGCTTCCAGCTTCGCCGTCAGTGCCGGGAGCTTGTCGAGGTAGCGTTTGTGCGGCCGGGGCTTCGTCCGGCTGAGGGCGTAGGCCGTGATGAGCGGCAGGCTGAGGGTGCTGTCCACATAGCAGGTAACGGTGCCGGGCAGTTTGTCGGGGTCGACTTTGCCCCAGGTCATCGCTTCGCTCGGGGTGGCGCCGCTGAGGCCGCCGGTATCGGGGCGGGCGTCGGTGAACTGCAAGAAGTAGTCGTGGCCCGATTCGGCGAGGCCGAGGACTTCCTGAATCTGCGGCTCCGTTTGCAGCATGAAATTCTTCGGCGAGCCACCGCCGAGGATGAAGACGCCCGAAGTGCCGCCGTCGGCCTTGGCGTCCCAGACGATGCTCGCCGATTGGTTGACGTCGCGCAGCGGATCGATCCGGAGTTGGTTCCCTTCGAGCATCAGCGCCGCGAGGTTCATGCCGATGCTGCTGTCGCCGGGGCTGCTCGTGAAGATCGGCACGCCGCAGCGGTAAGCCGAAGCCATTAGGCTCTTTCCTTTGATGCCGGTCTGCTCTTCGCGTTCGGCCAAGTATTTACCGACGAGGCCGTGGAACTCGGCGGTGCCGAATGTACCTTGGAACGCTTCGCCCCGACAGAGGGTGCGGTAGAACTTGTCGGTGCCGAGCAGGTTCTCGTAGTCGAAGATGATGTCGTAGATGCGGATGACCTGATTCTCGCGCAGCTCCAAGTCGGGCAGGTTCGGCCCGGCTTGGTAGAGGTCCATGCCGAGGGCGTAGTGGGTATCGTGGTAGAGGTTCGCCCCGGTGCTCACGATCCAATCGATGAAGCCCGCTTCGATCAACGGCACCAAGCAACTCATACCGAGGCCCGCCGGGGTGAGTGCCCCGCTGAGCGCGAAGCCGACGGTGCAATCGGGGGCGAGCATGCGCTGGGCGTAGAGTTGGCACCCTTCGCGCAGCCGGCCGCCGTTATAGCTGAGGAACGCGGCATCGATGAGGTCGGCCGCGTCCATACCGGGCACGACCGCCGGCGGGTCGATTTTTTGTTTGCTGATGCGTTTCATGAACGCGACGTTTTCGGTCGAACCGGCGTGGCGGTCGAAATGCGGCTTGTGCGGATGCATGTCAGTTCCAAGGGATTGAATTTGTCATTCCAGCGTCGATCCACCCACCCTACCGTGGAATGACGTCCGACTTTCGGAACGACCTATGCGCGGCAAGGGTTTACGTCCGATTCTCGCGGTCGAGTCTGTTCAAAGCGACTTCGTACTCGTCGGGTGTGTTCGCGTTGATCAGCGAGTCCAGATCGGCGAATTCGTCGGCGTCGAGGAAGCGCGTCGGTACCACTTCGAACAAATCGCGGAGTCGCAAGCGACCCTCGGCGAGCATCGCCTCGACAACCGGCCTCACCGAGAGACGGTATACGCCCGCCAACGGATGGGGGTAGTCCCCGATCCGCGGCACCGCGATGGTGTGCGTGCCGAGTTTGGCGATGACGGCGCGGATGAAGTCCGCGTTCAAAAACGGGACATCGCACGACGACAGATACATGGCCTCCGCACGGCCGGCTAGTGCCGCGAGCCCGGCTGCGAGTCCGGCCAGCGGGCCTTTGGCATCGTGACGATCGCGAACAACCTCGACACCCGCCGGCAGCGGCGGGAGTTCCTGCCCGACGGCCGCGACGACGACCACCGGATCGACGACCGACGCGACGATCCGGACGACGCGTGGCAGCAGGTACTCTTGGCCGAAGGGCAGCCACGCCTTCGACCGACCCATGCGGGTCGATTGCCCGCCGCACAGGATCACGCCGCCGATGTTGGCCATCGCCCTTTGCCTCGTCTCTTCCGTGCCGGTACTATACCCGCATCCGATTCCCGCCAGGGCCGTTCCATGTTTCGCTCCTCGATCTTGGCTGGAGTTTTACTCGTTCAAATCGGCGTCGGCAGTCTGGCCCAGGCGCCTCCCGTGGACCCGCCCAAAACGCCGCCGGTGAAGGTCGACCTCGTGCTCGAAAAAGAAGCGGAAGCCTACGCTACCAAAGCCGGGGGCACGCCGCTGCGGAACGTGTCGCACATCGGCGAAAAGAACGCCCTCATCACCATCAACTTCCTCGGCACCGACGAGAAACCGGCCGACGTCAAAGCGGTCGATTTGAAGAAGCTCGCCGGGGCGACGCGGTTGAACCGCCTCGGGTTGCTCGGGTCGAAGAACACCGACGCCTGCTTGAAAGACATCGCGGCGCTGCCGATGGTGAAGTCGATCTCGCTCGAAGGTTCGGACGTGACCGACGAGGGTTTGAAGGCGATCGCGGCGCTGCCGAATCTCATCGACCTCGACCTCGCCCGGGTGAAGCGCATCACCGCGGCGGGTTGGAAAGCCTTGGGCGCGGCGACCCAACTCGAAACCCTCTGCCTCTCGGAAGCGGTCATCGACGACGCGGCCTTCCGCGGACTCGCCGGGCTCAAAAATCTGAAATCGTTGAAGCTCGACAAGACGAACCTGACCCTCGCCGAGACCGGCGCGACCTTCGCGCAGTTCAAACAACTCGTCGAACTCGACGTCCGCGGCTCCTCGGTCGGCGACGAAGGGGTGCTCGCCCTCTGCGCGGCGCGGGCGCTGGTGACCTTGAACCTGTCGGGGACGAACTTCACCGACGGCGGCTTTCAACCGGTCGCCCAATTGTTGAAGTTGAAAGAACTCCACCTCGGCGAGTTGCCCAAACTCACGGGCACCGGCTTCGCCGACATCGCCGAACTCGCCGGGCTCGAAGTCGTCACCCTGAACGATTCCGGAGTCACCGACAAGGGCATGAAAGCGATCGCGAACTTGCGCGAACTCAAGCACCTCGATTTGGACCGCACGAAGATCACCGACGACGGCCTCAAGTTCCTCGCCAGCAAGCGGGCCTTGGAGCGGCTCTCCTTCGAAGAGACCAAAGTCGGCGACTCCGGGCTGCTAGCGGTGGCGTCGGAAGCGAAGTCGCTCAAGAAAGTCCAAGTACGGAAGTCGAAGGTGACGAAGGGCATCCGGGACGATGTGCGGAAGGCGAACCCCGATCTGATGGTGGACTACGATTGAATCACGGCAGCGCGATTCCCTTCAACTCGAACTTCACCGTCTGCGTGACCATGGGGCCACTGGTTTCGTACACGGCCCGCCAGCCTTTCAAATCGGCGAACGGCGCCGCTTTCCCGGCGGGCGCCTCGTAGCTGTAACTCGCGGCGATCCGCCGCCCGGTTTCGTTCGTGTTATAGTCGGTCGGTTCGAATCCTTTCGGGGCGTTCGGCGGGTAAAGCCGGAGCCGGTTTGCACTCGCCCACTGCTCGAAGCTCTCGAAAGCCGGGTGGCTCGGCGGGTACTCCAAGTTGAAATCGAACTGGGCCGATTTGGCCGCGCGCTTCACCGGTTGCAGGGTCACCTTCACGCCGTCCTTCGATTGCGACACCGGCTTGTCACCGGTGAGGTCGTTGAACTCCACGGCCCAGATTTTCTCCGCCGCGACGACTTGGAAACTCCCGGCGAGCACGTCGATGGTCGCGGCGCTCCGGGGGATGCCGCTCAGGCGCACGGTGGCCAATTGGCGGTAACCGAGTGTCGGCACGCGTCCCCCGCCGGGGCCGGCGGTGAGGGCCATTTTCCCCGCGCTCGCCGCGGCGATCTTCGGCGTGTCGTCCATGAGATACACGGGGAAACGCGGCTCCCACGCCACTTCGAGGAGTACGTCGTAGTAAGTATTCTCGGTGTCGAAGTCGCGCTTCGCCGTCACCTGCTTTACGCTCACGCGGAAAGGCCCATCGACCGAACTCGGCGCGGCCGGGCCTTTGGCGAACTTCACTTTGCCGGCACTCGGGCCGAAGCGCGTCCCCGTTTGCCGGGCCAGCGATTCGAGCGCGAGCCAAAAATCGGCGGCTGGGATCGGTTCGACCTTCGCCGCGCCGTCGATGGAAGAAAGATCGATCTCGATTCCGGACTGCTTGGCGATGGCAGCCACCGCCCCCGCCAAGGTCGTTTCGGTCGTCTGCACACGCTTCGCCGCAATCGGCCCCCCCGGCTTGGGCACGTCTTGGGCCGGGGTCGCGCCGAAGGTGACTAATAATAGGGTCAAGGCCCAGGGGTAGCGGAGCATGGTGCGGTTCCAGACGGTGCGGTTCGCCCGAACGTATGGACGCGTCCGAACGGCTTTTCTATCTTACCTGTTGACCGAATGCGATAGCACTCGCGGCCGACCCGCTCGACAGTTCGCCCACTTTGAAGAGGTTCGAGATTATGCACGCCAACCCCGACGTGCTCGCCAAGGGCCGGCTCCCCGTGGACGCCGACCCGATTGAAACCGCCGAATGGCTCGATTCCCTCGAAGCGCTCATCAAGCACCAAGGCCCGGATCGCGCGCAGTTCCTGCTCGAGACGATGCTCGCGGTGGCCAGCAAGGCCGGCGCCAAGCTGCCCAGTGGCGTGACCACCGGCTACGTGAACACCATCCAGCCCGAAGACCAGCCCCGCTTCCCCGGCGACCGCGAGATCGAACGCAAGATCAAATCGATCGTCCGCTGGAACGCGATGGCGATGGTGCTGAAGGCGAATAAGAACACCAACGTCGGCGGGCACATCAGCACCTTCGCCAGCGCCGCGACGCTGTACGAGGTGGCCCAGAATCACTTTTTCAAAGGGCGCACGGCCGATCACCCCGGCGACGTCGTCTTCTTCCAAGGTCACGCCAGCCCCGGTCCGTACGCCCGCGCCTTTCTCGAAGGCCGATTGAACGAAACCCAACTGACGAACTTCCGCCAGGAACTTCAACCGGGCGGCGGTTTATCGAGTTACCCGCACCCGTGGCTCATGCCCGAGTTCTGGCAGTATCCGACCGTGTCGATGGGTCTCGGCCCGATCATGAGCATCTACCACGCCCGCTTCAACCGCTACTTGCGCGACCGCGGTTTGGCGAAGACCGACGATGTCCGCGTCTGGGCCTACCTCGGCGATGGCGAATGCGACGAACCGGAATCGCTCGGTTGCATCACCCTCGCCGCGCGCGAAAAGCTCGACAACCTGACGTGGGTCATCAACTGCAACCTCCAACGCCTCGATGGTCCTGTCCGCGGCAACGGCAAGATTATCCAAGAACTCGAAGGCTTGTTTCGCGGCGCCGGATGGAACGTCATCAAAGTGGTTTGGGGCAGCGGTTGGGACGAACTGATCAAAGCCGACTACACGGGTGCGCTCCAGCGTCGGATGATGGAAGTGGTGGACGGCGAATATCAAGAATACGTGGTGAAGGGCGGCGGCTGGATCCGCGAGCACTTCTTCAACAGCCCCGAACTCAAGTCGATGGTCGAGCACCTTTCGGACGACCAAATCGCCAACCTTCGCCGCGGCGGCCACGATCCAATTAAAGTCTACGCGGCGTACAAAGCGGCGGTCGATTGCAAGGGCCAGCCGACGGTGATTCTCGTCAAGACGGTCAAAGGCTACGGCATCCCGGGCGACGGCGGCGAAGGCAAGAACACGACGCACCAATTGAAGATGCTCGCCGGTGCGATCGAACCCGACGCGACCCTGACCGACGATCAAAAGAAATCGAAACGCATGGTCTCGGCGCTCCGAACCTTCCGCGACCGCTTTGAACTGCCCTTCACCGACGATCAACTCGCCGACGTTCCCTTCTACAAACCCGCGCCCGACAGTCCCGAGATGAAATACCTGATGGAGCGCCGCGCGGCGCTCGGCGGGTTCAACCCGACGCGCCGCAAAGAATTCACCCCCTGCCCGCCACCGGACCGGAAGTCGTTCGATTTCCTCTACCCCGCGACGATCAAGCCGCGCAGCACGACGCTCGCTTGGGTCGACCTTATGGCCAAGGGGGTCATGCGGGACAAAGCGATCGGCAAGTTCGTGGTGCCCATCGTGCCGGACGAAGGTCAAACCTTCGGCATGCCGCCGATGTACGCCGCCTTCGGAATGTACAGCAGCAAGGGTCAACTCTACCGGCCCGTCGATAGCGGAACTTCGACGGCGTACCTCGAAAGTACGACCGGGCAGATACTGCAAGAAGGGATCAACGAAGCGGGGAGCATGGCCAGCTTCATCGCCGCCGGCACCGCCTACAGCACGCACGGCGTGAATACGATCCCCTTTTACATCTACTACAGCATGTTCGGCTTCCAGCGCATCGGCGACTTGGCTTGGGCCGCCGCAGACGCTCGCTGCAGGGGTTTCTTGATGGGCGCTACCGCCGGGCGCACCACCATCAACGGCGAAGGGCTGCAACACGAAGACGGCCACAGCCACTTGAACGCGATGACCATCCCGAGCTGCCGGGCATACGACCCCGCGTTCGCGTACGAACTCGCCGTGATCATCGAATACGGCATCAACCGGATGTTCGTACAGAACGTCGAGGAGTTCTACTACCTCACGGTCTACAACGAAGCGTACGACATGCCGGCGATGCCCGGCGAAGAGTGCCGCGACGGGATTATCCAAGGGTTGTACTCGTATAGAACCGTGACGCCGCCGAATGCCAAGCACACGGTGCAGTTGCTCGGTAGCGGGGTGATTCTGAACGACGTGCTGCGGGCCCAGAAAATCCTCGCCGAGAAGTACGGCGTCGCCAGCACCGTTTACAGCGCGACGAGCTACCAGCAGTTGAAGCGCGACGCGCTCGATTGCGAACGACACAATCGCCTGCACCCGACGGCGGAAAAGAAGACGGCGTACGTTCGCAAGATTCTCGCCGACACCAAGGGCCCGATCATCGCCAGCAGCGACTATATGCGAACGCTCGCCGAGCAGATCGGGCCGTACCTCGACGGTCGCCTGACGGCGCTCGGCACAGATGGCTTCGGGCGGAGCGAAACGCGCAAGAACCTCCGGCGCTTTTTCGAAGTCGACGCCGAGCACGTGGCCGTGGCGGCGCTATTCGCCCTCGCCGAACGCAAGGAAATCGACCGCGGCGTGGTGAAACAAGCGATCGTGGATCTGGGCATCAACCCGGATGCGCCGGCACCGTGGACTGTATAATTGCATCAGAGGGAGGACATCGCGATGACCGACACATTCCCGGCCACGTTGACGAACGGCGTAATCACGTGGGGCGCCAATGGTGCCCCGCCGCAACCGGCAAACGAGCCGGTGGAAGTGGAAGTCGTCGTCGCAACGACGGCTTCGATGACCATCGAAGAACGCAACCGGCGGCGAAAGGAATTGTTGCTCGAGCTCGTTCGCAGAGATGTTTTCGGCGCCATCGATGATCCCGTCGAATACATCCGCGAGTTGCGGATCGACCGTCGGCAACCGGGGCGCGAATCATGATCGTCGACAGCAATCTGCCCATCCTCGCTTCGAAATCGGGTAACGATGAAATTCTTCGTCGGCTCGCGACGGCGGACGCTTCTATTTCTGCCATAAGCCGTGTCGAAGTTCTCGGGTTTCCAAATTTGCCCGATTCCGAACGTTTGATACTGGAACAATTTCTTTACCTGTATCCGATCATCCCGATCACCGACCCCGTGCTCGACGAAGCCATCCGCCTAAAACAACAGAAGAAGATGTCGCTGGGCGACAGCATCATCGCCGGCACCGCGATACTCAATGGCGGGGAACTCGCGACCCGCAACCTCAAAGATTTCAAGAACATCACCGGACTGAGCGCGGGCGATCCCACCCGCCCGGCCGGTCCCTCGGGAACACTATGAACATCGTCCTGCCCGAACTCGGCGAAGGCATCGATTCCGCGACCGTCGTGTCGCTCAAAGTCAAGCCCGGCGACAGCGTGACCGCCGGGCAGGATTTGCTCGACGTCGAAACGGACAAGGCCTCCGTGCCCGTGACGAGCACGGGCGACGGCACCATCGGCGAAATCAAGGTGAAGCCCGGCGACAAAGTCGCCATTGGCAGCGTGCTGCTGACCTTCAGCGGCAACGGGGAAGCGAAGCCGGCGCCGGCATCCGCGCCGAAAGTGGAAGCGAAGCCGGCCGCACCGGCCCCCGAGCCGGAGGCTCCCGCGAAAGCGGAACCGGTTCCGACTGCTCCCTCGAAGATCGAATTCAAACTGCCGAATCTCGGCGAAGGAATCGACTCCGCGATGGTTGTCTCGGTAAAAGTGAAATCGGGCGATACCATCGCCGTCGGCCAAGAATTGCTGGACGTCGAGACCGACAAAGCTTCGATGCCCGTGACGAGCGATCTGGCGGGGACGGTCGAAAGCATCAACGTGAAAGCCGGGGACAAGATCGCGGTGGGCGGCGTCGTCGCGATCTTGCTGGGAAGCGGCGTCAGCCGCGAGGTGAAGCCGAGCGCGGCCCCCACCACCGCAATTGCTCCCCTCGAACAGACTCCGGGGGCTCACGCCACCCGGCTCGCCCCAGCAAGCGCGTCGTCCAACGGCAAAAAAGACCTCACCCCCGCCGGCCCCGCGACGCGGCGCTTGGCCCGCGAACTCGGCGTCGCCCTCCTCGAAATCAAAGCCTCCGGCCGCGGCGGCCGGGTGACCCTCGACGACGTCAAAGGGTTCGTCCGCGTCGAACGCACCACCGTGAAGTCCGGCGGGTCCGGCCCCATCAGCGGCAGCATTGTCAACGCCTTCGCGCTGCCGCCGTTGCCCGACTTCAGTAAGTACGGCGAGATCGAACGCAAGCCGGTCGCCAAGATCCGCGAGACGATTGCCAAGAACCTCACGGTCGCGTGGCGCACGATGCCGATGGTGACGCAGAACGACCTCGCCGACATCACCGACCTCGAAGCGGGGCGGAAGCGCATCGTCGAAACGCTGCCGAAGGGCGCGCCGAAAATCACCTGGACGGTGCTCGCGGTGAAGGCCTGCGTCGCGGCTCTGAAAGAGTTCGCCAACTTCAACGCCAGCTACGACATGAACGCCGGGGAAGTGATCTACAAGAAGTACTACCACATCGGCATCGCCGTCGACACCGAGCGCGGCCTCGTGGTCCCGGTCATCAAGGACGCCGACAAGAAGAGCGTCCGCGACATCGCCACCGAGGTACAAACGCTCGCCGAGAAGGCCCGCGCCGGCAAACTCGCCATCGACGAGATGCGCGGCGGCACCTTCACCATCACCAACCTCGGTGGCATCGGCGGCACCAGCTTCACGCCAATTGTGAACTACCCCGAAGTCGCCATCTTGGGAATGTGCCGATCGAGCCTGCAAGCCGTGGTCAAAGACGGCGCCATCGTCCCGAGGCTGATGCTGCCGCTGAGCCTGACCTACGACCACCGCGTCGTGGACGGCGCCGACGGGGCCCGGTTCACGAGCCGCTTGGTGCAGTTATTCAGCGACCCGATGCGGTTATTGATGGAGAGCTGAGGGTAGAATGGAGCGGAATACCAAAAAGGACCGACCATGATCGCAACCGAACGACGCGGCGTCGTCACGACGCCCGGAACCTGCAGCGGGTACGCCCGGGTGGACGAAACCCGCATTCCGGTCTGGCTGCTGGTGCTGCATCGGCAATGCGGTTCGACCGAGGAGGATCTTCTCCGATCTTACCCTTCGCTGTCAGCGGCCGATTTGGATGCCGTGTGGGAATATTACCGCATTAATTCCTTGGAAGTCGACCGCGCGATTTGGTGGCAAGACACCGCGGGCAACGTTCCCGAAGGCGGGCCTGTTCCGATAGCCGCCATCGTGGATGGAATCTTGCTCGGAGTCGACGAGGATCGACTGCGGGCCGCATTCGACCCGCCCTTGACCCGGGAACAAATCGCGGCGGCATGGTCGGAATACCGCCGGGCTCCCCACCGCAGCCCCGGGGTATCGCACTCTCAAATGCAAGCCGGGTGAAGCGGTGGCCGCATTCCTCGCCGATCATAATTTCGAAGATGAGATCGTGGACGTACTGATCGCTGCGGGCCACGATGTGATCATGGTCCGATCCATCGGCACGGACCGCTCGTCCGATCCAGACATCCTCGCCGCAGCCCTTGCGGCGGGGCGAACCGTACTCACCCATGATCGGGATTTCCTCCGCTTGCACAAATCGGGCGCTCCGCACGCGGGAATCGTCTTCGCGTCCCACGATGATGACAAGCCGGCGCTCGCGGGTCGAATCCACGTAGCTGTCAGCGTATCGGACCCTCTGGACGGGCGACTGATCCGCATCTGCCGCCCTGTGTGACAGGCCAAATCCAACAAAATCCACGTCTAAGAACTCTTCGCCGCGAAACGCGTTGCCGAGACGGCGCGAAAAAACCCGGCGGAAAATCCGCCGGGCAACATTGCAATCGGCATCCGACCTTACCCCGGCGGCAAGATCACGGCGTCGAGGACGTGGATCACACCGTTGGTGCATTCGATGTCGGTTTTCACCACGTTGGCGGTGCCGTTGAGCTTCACGCCGCCTTTGGTGCTGATCTTCACTTCGGCGCCGTTCACGGTCTTGGCCGATTTGCCGTCCATGGTCACCACGTCCGCGGCCATCACTTTGCCGGCGACGACGTGGTACGTGAGGATCGCGGTCAGTTTCGGGATGTCTTTCAGCAGGGCTTCGACCGTGCCGGCCGGGAGCTTGGCGAAGGCGTCGTCGGTCGGGGCGAACACTGTGAACGGCCCGGCTCCTTTGAGCGTCGGCACCAAACCGGCGGCCGTGACGGCGGCGGCGAGCGTCTTGAACGAGCCGGCGGCGATGGCGGTGTCTACGATGTCGTGCATCTTTGGTGATCCTATCTGGAGGTCATTGGGAACGGAACAGTCGCCCTTCAGCCGGCCGGTCGAAGGAAGCGGATCATCGCGATGACGTACCTGACTCATAGGCGCGGCCGACGGCAGTGCGGTATGGATTTTCGATGAATTTGCGGAACTCGATTCGCCATCCCATTCCCGCCGCGGGCAAATAGAATAGTGGTAGTGGAACTTCGTGGCCGAGATTCGGGAGGTCGCCATGGCAGAATTGACTTTGGAATCGCTCGCGGCCCGGGTGGCGGAATTGGAGCGGAAACACGGGGATGTCAGACCTGGCGTGATCCCGGCTTCCAGGCCTTGGTGGAGCGTCGTAGGTATTTCGGAAGAAACGGAATTCTCGCGGTCGATGCAGGCGGAAATGGCGGCTTACCGCGAAGCCGAGGGTAAGGAGCTACTCGAGGAGATGGGCGATGCTCCTGCTCGATAGCGATCACCTCACCCTCCTTCGATACAGCACCGGAGCGAGGGCGATGCGGCTGGCGGAGCGATTGCAGGCTTCGACCGTATCGCCAATCGGTACGACGATTGCCAATGTCGAAGAGTCGATGCGGGGTTGGATGGCTTCACTCGCCAAAGAACGCGAGATCCGGCGGCAGATTCCGGCCTACCGGGAACTGGCCGAACTTTTTCGTTTCTTCACAAGTTTTCACATCGCACTATTCGATGACGCAGCGGCCGGACAATTCGAGCGGCTCAAATCCGCGAGAATCCGCATCGGTACGATGGACTTAAAGACTGCATCGATAAGCCTCGCCCATAATGCTCTTTTGCTAACCGCGAACAAGCGCGACTTTGACAAAGTCCCCGGCCTTCGTTTCGAGAACTGGATAGACTCCCCATGAACAAAGCCCGTCAAGCCGTCATCCTCGAACCGTACAAGGTCGGCGTCCGCGAGGTCGCGCTCCCCGATCCGGGGCCGAATCAGATCCTCCTTGCCGCCGAGTACTCGGGCATCAGCGCCGGCACGGAACTCGCCGTGTACACCGGCTCGCACCAGTGGTTGCTCGACCCCAACCTGCCCGATTGGAAGTTCCCTTTTCGCAGCGGTTACAGCGCCGCCGGGCGGGTGCTGAAGGTCGGCAAGGACTTTCCAGGCAACTTCGCGGAAGGCGACCGCGTCAGTTTCCCCGGCAACCACGCCTCGGCCGAACTCTTCACCGTCGGCCACGAACGCTGCCGGGTTTGGAAAATGCCGGACGACCTCAGTTTCGAGAAAGCTTCGGTCGCGGTCATCGCCCGCTACGGCTTCGGGGCCTCGATCCGCGTCGGCCTCACCCTCGGCCGCAGTTGCGCCGTGCTCGGCCAGGGGATCATCGGCCAGTTCGCCCTGCGCTGTGCCATCGCGGCCGGGATGTCCCCCGTCGTCGGCATCGACGGTGTGCCGATGCGCCGGGACGCCGCGATGAAGGCCGGGGCCGATCACGTCATCGACCCGACCGCCGGCGACGCCAAGGCGCAACTGGCGAAGTTCCTAAGCGCCAAGGGGGCCGAGGTCGTCATTGATGCCACCGGCGTCCCCGCCGCGATCCCGACGGCGATGGGCTTGGCCTGCGATGCGGGTCAAGTGGTGGTGGTCGGCAGTCCGCGCGGCAAAGCCAACGACGTGAACTTCTACGACGATCTCCACCGGCGTTACATCGAGGTGACCGGCGCCCACGGCAACATGCTGTTCGAACCGGCCCACACGCGGCTGGCCGGGGCCTGGGACATCGACAAGGCCCAGCATTGGCTGCTCCGCACGCTCGCCTCCGGCCGGCTTAGCCTGGAAGGGCTGAACACGCACACCATCGCGCCGGAGCAACTCGGCGACGCTTACGAAGGGCTTCTGAAGGACAAGGACAATTACTTGGGTGTGGTGATGAAATGGGTATGAGGGCTCGAAAATGATTCCAGCGCAGATCCACACACCCTCCCGTGGAACCATTGCAAAAAGCTGGAATCATTTGCGCTCGGCCGCAAGCGTAGGCCCCGGCAGATGTTGACGCTGTTGCGATCGGTGGCGGGCGGTTGCAGTCTCAATAAAGGATTGCGGCTGGAAACTATTTCGCAGAAACTCCGATTCGATGCTTGCATCTCCTTCGGAGGATCGCGTACGATCACCACCTCACCTCCACCCTTTCGGGATTTTCGACATGGTTCTCTCCCTCCGCTCGTGGCTCCGCGGCACAACCGTCACTGCCCCCCCCCCGTTCGCGCAAGCGGAATAATCCGGGCGCGCGGTTGAACCTGCACCAACTCGAAGCCCGAGAAAATCCTTCTTCGGCTCCCGCCGGCCTCACCGATTTCTCGTCGCTCCTCGGGGCATCGTTCGCGCCTTTCGGTTACTCCGAAACGCACAGCATCGTCCGCAGCGAGGCGAACACCGTGACCGTCGATCAAGCCGGGACCGGGTCCAGTGGCACGTTTACCATCACGGTGGATGCGTCCAGTCAGTCGAGCGACACGGCGACCGGCGGCGCGACGGGCGGCTACGCGATCGCCACGACGGGCACCGGCAGCGTTCAGTCGACCTCGCACCAAGTCATTACGGGCACGTACGCCAACGGCGCGTTCACCGTCACCGGCGAGACCTACACCGAAACCGGCTCGTACTCGTCGGCGCAGACGACGACCACGATTTACTCGTCCGGCTCGGGCAACAGCATCAACGCGTCCGATTCGAATCGCTCCGGCACCTTCTCGCTAACATTCACGGCGTCCGCCGGCAGCAACGGACAACTGAACTACACGGCCTACGATTACACCGCGAGCGACACGGCCCACGGCCACACGAGCTACTCGATGGGCGGCGGACTTTCCGAGACGACCCTCGACACCGCGTACACCGTCCACACCGTCGGCGGCGGCTCGACCGCGACCTACACCGGCACCGACGCTTCGAGCACGACCTTCCACAGCCACTATCCGAATCCGGGTGGGACCGACTACGACTACACTTCGACCACTGGCTGGAACAACCCGATTTCGGGCACGACCTACCTGATGTCGCTGTACGAATCGACGGCCGGTTGGGAGTGGAAGGCGGGCACCTCCAACGCGACGAACTTCACCTTCCACGGCGTGTCGACGCAGGACGGCACCCTGACGGAATCGCTCACGAGCCGGCCGTCGTTCTTCGGATCCTCCGTCGACGTGAACTCGTTCAGCACGACCTCGCACACGCCGACTCCGGTCACGTTGTGGACAACGAACCGGGCACCCCGGCCTCCGGCACCGAACTGTTCCACCGCGACGAGACGTTCTCGGCCACCAACGACGCGACGGGCAGCGGCTCGTACATCGGCGGCGTTGCGGATGCAACCTACCACGCCGTCGATGTCGGGACGTTCGCCGTGGCGAATGTCTACACGGTCAACAACGACTTCTCCACCGGGGTCGACGAAGACGGCGAAGCCTACAGTCTCAACTTCAATTACAGCAGCTACACGAACGGCGGCGGTACGATCACCAACACGCACGATTACCACGACTCGGGCGCGGGCCTCGAACTCACCGGGAGCAGTATCGGCATGACCGGTGCCAGCACGGTCGGCTCGCGGTCGTGGGGCACCCGCAACGGCCAGTCGTTCGACGACCCGAACCTGAGCGTCGAAAGCGTCAATCGCACGACGACGTTCGCGGGCAGTGCCGGAGTGTTGCGAGTCGCCGATGGGCTGGAGAACGCGTACCCCTTCCGGGGGATGATTAACCCCGGCAACGTGTTCATCCAAACCCCGCTTCTGCCTCCGATACCAAATGGCTTACTCGGGAAGGGGCCACAGTTCTGGTACAACCAGAAAGTGCAGGCGATCGGTGCAGCCGGCGAAAAGAAAGTCGGCAACTTGGATGTCAAGCAGGGCGTCCTCTGGGCGATCAACGACACCCCGAACGGCATATTCCCGTCGGGGAGCGGGACGTTCACCTACAACGAGGGTCAGACGTTCGCCCTGGGCATGGGGAAAGGCAGCGAAATGAATAGAGCTGCCAAGAGCGATCAAGAAAGCTTTAAACGATTTAAGTATTCGGGCATGGTGCTCGTTTCCACCACAGTGGAGATCACCTACGCCGTGGATCAAGCCGACAGCCTAAACGGAAGATCGGGCAACGTTGTCGCTACCTACAACGTCGTGTGCAATTACACGGGTACTGATAAAGCAGGACGTCCAATCACCGTCGGTAGGCAGGGTATCGTAGGTAGCGTGATGATCCACGACGAGAAACTCGAAAAGATGGTGTTTCACAAGTAGGCCTGCCAATCGACGCCCGCTCCGCTGACGGAGCGGGCGCAAGTTCCCATCCGCTTCGATTTCACGATCCGTTCTTGGAGCCGCCATGTCCCCTTCCTACAGGCTGACCGCATTGGCGACCGCGGCGGTTATCTCCGCGATCATCTTGTGGAATCCGGCGACCTCCGCACCGGTGCCGAACGGTGTCCCCGCGATCCGCGTCAAGCTCGTCGGAGAGATGAAAATCCCGGATTTGGCAATCGAAGATGCCGCGCTCCTCGACGAATCGAAAGTGGTGGCCGTCGGGACCGTCGATGAAGCGAAAGGGGGCATCGAGGAGCCGGACAAACGCGAGCCGAACGGCGCCATCCTCGATCTGGACAAAAAGAAGCACCGTCCGTTCGACAACGGGCACAAGTCGCGGATCGTCACGGTGTCCGCCTCCGGGAACCGCATCGCCACGACCGGCAATTACCGCGATCCTTACTTGCGCGTTTGGGATCTCAAGAAGGATCGGCCGTTCGCCGATATCAAAATCGGCGTGCCGGGCGCGACGACCAGTCTGCATTTCGGCGCGGCCTGCTTCCACAAGGACGACCGCATCGCCGTAGCCGCCGATGGAAAAGTGTTCGTGATCGATCCCGCGAAACCGGATGATCGCACCGAGTACGATTTCCCCGACGGTGGCGAAGAGTGGTCAAATTATAAACCGGTGGTCAGCCACGATGACAAATGGATAGCGGAACACATTGGTTCGGGGGAGGTCGTGTTTTGGGATAGCGTGTCGAAAAAATCGAAGGCCGTGAAGTTCGCCGCCGATATTGAAGACAAAGAATTGAGATGGCTTTCGGCTCACTTCGTTTTTGGGCCGAAAGGTGCTGTGTTCGGGCTCCGCTTCGCGGAGCATCGCGAGATTCCTGAAAGTATGTTGGAAGCAGATGCCCCCGCCGAGCGGCGCGGCGTGGTTCGAATCGATCTTGCTAAAGGGACTTTTGAACCGTTGAAAATGGGCCATTCCAATTTCACTGCGGCCTGTGCAGTCGACCCGACCGAGACTTGGCTAGTGACAGGCGGCGATAGCCTGCGGGACAAACCCCGCAAGAACGAAAAAGACACGAGTGAACTCCGGCTCTACCACCTGCCGACGCAAACCCTCGTCTACAAGGAACAATTGGACGGCCTGCCCCTGATTTGGGTCGCCTTCACCCCGAGCGGCAAACGCATTGTCGCCGCGAGCGCCGACGGTAACGTCCTCTGGTGGGATGTCGAGAAGAAATAGCATCGCTGCGGGGGCAGACGGACTTTCCTCCACGGTGCGACAGTCGCCCGCATGACCCGAACGCGATCTTCGGATTATCCTTCTTGGAATAACTCGATTGCGCGGTCGGTGTCGGCGAGGTCGGCGAAAAGGGCGTCGGGGCGGCAGGATTCGAGTTCCGCGAGGGGGTGCCAACCGGTGGCGACGGCGAGGACGCGGGCGCCGATGGCGCGGGCGCAAGAAATGTCGTGCGGGGTGTCGCCGATTACCCAGATTTCGGAACCGGTCACCGGGCGGCCGAGGTGGGTCATCGC
>JAYSYN010000058.1:0-6838 GCA_043727575.1 Fimbriiglobus sp. | reverse complement strand
GCACCGCCCGCGATTCGCGCCCGCTCGGCTGCCGGATCTACTTCTGCGATCCGGCGTTCCAAGAGCCGCAGCACGCGATCACCGAAGCCGCCGTGGCGCAGTTGAAGGTGATCGCCGACGAATTCGGGACCGGGTGGAACTACGCACCGCTGCATGCGATGCTGAATGCGGCCGAGCGACCGGAAGCGAAACCGCGTGAATGGCGAATCGGGCTGAGCGTCTTAACTGATAGCTGACCGCTGACTACTGATGACTGTTCCAGAAAATCAGTTTTCAGTTGCCAGACCTCAGTGATCAGTCCCGAAAAGAGGAACCCTACCATGCGCCGGCTTCTCGCACTTGTTTTCTTGTCCGCATCCATCCCGGCGTCCGCGGCGGATTGGCCGCAGTTCCTCGGGTCGAATCGCGATTCGACCTCGGCCGAAACGGTGCCGGCTTGGAAGGGCAAGCCGAAGGAAGTCTGGAGCGTCGCCGTCGGGGAAGCGCACAGCTCGCCGGTGGTCGCCAAAGGCGTCGTGTACGCTTTTTACAAGCCGGCGAAGAAGGACGCCGATGCGCTCGCCGCGTTCGACGCCAAAACGGGCGAACGGATCTGGGAGTCGAGTTACGACCGGGCCAAGTTCCAACCGCTCTTCGGCGAGGGGCCGCGCGGCACTCCGACCGTGGATGGGAATCGCGTCTACACCCTCGGCAACACCGGCGTGCTGGCGTGTTGGGATATCGCCAAGAGGGGCGAAGTCGTCTGGAAGGTCGATACCCTCAAAGATTTCAAGGCCAAGAACCTCGTCTTCGGGGCGAGCACCAGTCCGACGGTCGTCGGCCCGCACGTCGTCATCATGGTCGGCGGCAAAGACGCCGGGATCGTCGGGTTCGACAAAGCGACCGGCAAAGTCGCTTGGCAATCGACCGCCGACACGCCGAGTTACGCGTCGCCCATCACCGCGGGCACCGGCGACAAAACCGAATTGATCTTCCTCACGAATTCGCACATCCGCAGTCTGACCGCGAAGGACGGCAAGGAACTCTGGAAGTTCCCGTTCGTCGACAAACTGCTCGAGAGTTCGACGACGCCGGTGAAGGTCGGCGACCTCTACGTCGCGGGTTCGGTCATGTCCGGTTCCGTCGGCATCAAAATCGTCGACGGCGTCCCCGAGCAGGTTTGGAAGAACGACAAACTGACGTGCTACTTCTCGACGCCCGTGGCCGTGGGCGAGTACCTCTACATGGTCAATGGCAAGGCCACCCTGACGAACGCCGCGATCACGCTGCGGTGCGTCGAGGCCAAGACCGGCAAGATCGCTTGGGAAAAGGGGAACGTCGGCAAGTACCACGCCGCCCTCGTGAAGACCGGCGACGGCAAACTCCTGTTCCTCGACGACGGCGGCCACCTCATGCTGCTCGAGCCGGACGCCAAGGAATACAAGGAACTCGCCCGGGCCAAGGTCTGCGGCGAGACCTGGGCCCACCCGGCCCTCAGCGATGGGAAGTTGTACCTGCGCGACGACAAGAAACTGATCTGCTTGCAAGTCGGGGAGTGACCGCACCCATCAATTCCGGCTGCGCTCCGGGAAGTCGCGGACCGGGGGCACCACGATGTTCGGCAGCGTACGCAGCGGGAGCATCGGTGCGGCGCCGTCGGGTTTGCCGTGCTCGGCCGGTTTCACCGGGATCGCGGGGGTCGCGCCGATCATCGGTAGCGGTGCCGGGGCGATGGAAATCGGGGCCGCTTCCTGAGAAACATCCGACTTCGGAATCGGGTCTTTGGCCGGGGGAATCGGGGCGGGCATCGGCGTCGGCAGCGGGGCACTCGGCGCCGTTTCCACGATGATCGGCATCGCGCTCGGCGAGATCGCGGCGCATCCGCTGCCCGTAGGGCAAGCTTCTTCCCAACGCCGCCATTTGGTCGGGTAATAGCCGTAGCAAGTGCCGGGGTTCAGCGTCGGGCCGCAATACTTGCTGATGTACTTCCAATCCGAGATCGGGTACGTTTTGGTTGCGCAGCGCGGATAGTTTGCATCCGGGTAGCGGGCGAAGTGCTTGTTCGGCGCGAAGAGCGCCCCGGTACCGAAGAGCGGGCTGTGGCCGCAGCCACCCGGCGTATCGCATCCTTGGGCTTGGGCGAAGGCACTGCTGGCCCCCGCGACGGCGACCGCACCGACCGCCAATAATCGCAGCGTGAACATCGTACGAATCCTTTCGTGAGGGATCGGAATGCGAATTAGCGGCGACCGCGGGAAGCGCCGCCGCCCGAGGGACGTGCGAAACCGGGGGCACTGCCGCCGCCACCGCCGCCGGCCCCACCGAAGGCGCCCAGCGGCCGGCTGAACCCGCCCGCCGAACCGCCGCCCCCGGCACTGACACCCGGAATGCGGTTGAAGTAACCGCCGGTGCTGTTGAAGACGGAGATGTTCCCCGTCGGCGGCAGGAATGATTCGTCCGAAGCTTGGATGGCTTGGTTGATCGCTTGGTTTTGATTCGTCAATTGCTGCTGCAACTGCCCGAACTGCTGATTCAGTTGGATCTGCGGCCGCACGATGCCCAAGTAATTCAACGCCGGGCTGCGACCGCCGTTCCCGCCGAGGAGGTTCAAATACGGGCTGAACGTCGGCCGCGAAATACCGCCGCCGGGGACTTGCGGTTGCGCCGACGCCATCGGCAATTCGCCGGCGAAGGCGAGTAGGAACGCGGCCGAGGCGGCCAAGAGGAATCGGTTCATCGGAACTCCCTTTCATGAGTGCGGGATGTCGGGGGTGCCACTCCAGAATAGTCGTCTATCCCGCACACCGCATTCCGAATTCCACACGTCGACGCCCGTTCTGGGCTACGAAACGAATCGACGGCGGGCGGGGTTCCCATGAACCCGGCCCGCCGTCGGAGCGCTGTTTCGTCGATTTTTGAAACGGTAGTCGCGGTGCGATCGGGCCGATTCGGCCCGTCGGCGCAATCCCCGCGGGCGGAACTTCCGCCGTTACCGGCCGACCCCGCCGCCCACATTCCCGGTCTGGGTCGTGCGGATGGTGCTGTACCCGAGCAGCGAGAAGCCGAAGATCCGTTCCGCCGGGCTGAGAATTTTGGACACCTGCGAATCGACTTTGCTCAGCGGGTTGCCCATGATGAACACCCGGTCGCCCGGCAGTACTTGGTAGTTCGTCCGGCTGTGGCCCCGGCGCGTGACCCCCTTCCAATCGACCGGCAGGATCTGATCTTGCGTACTCCCGGCGGGGGCCGGGCGGGCGATCCAGACTTTTTTGGACGACACCGCCGAGAGGCCGCCGATCTGACTGATGGCGTCGAGGACGGTCTCGTTGCCCGTGATGGGGAGCCGCACGACCTGCTCGCCGTTGCCGGCGAAGTCGGTGATGACGTAATACCATTTGCTGTTGAATGCCCCGACGTCGACGGACACTTCCGGCCGCAACAACTTCTGCGACAGGGCTTGTTCGATGGCGGCCTTCACTTGGGGCAGGGTCATCCCGGCGACGTACACGCTGCCGTAGCTGCCGAGGCCGACGGTGCCGTCGGGCCGGACGAGGTGCTCGCCCCGGACTTGTTGAACCCCCTTCGATTGGGCCAACGAGACCGACGGCGTCGTTTCTTTGTTGAATTTGATGAGGTGCTTGGCCAGCGCCTTCTCGATCTCTTGGGCGGTGGCGTCAGCGACTTTGAAATTCCCGCCGTAGGTCGGGCCGAGGTTGATGGTGCCGTCCGGATCGACCGGGTACAACCCGTTGATCGGCGTCATTTCGGGGGCTTTGGGGTCGTACAAGTACAGGACGTCGAGCGGTTCGATCTTATAAGGCGGGAGCGGGATCAGGCGTTGGGCGTCGATGCGCAAGATATCCGGGGCTTCGACGGTGTAGGGGGGCATCGTCACCTTGTCCAACTCTTTGGGCACTTCCATATCCGGGATGGTTTGGAGGTCGGCGTGCTTGGGCGTGCCCGCTTGGCAACCGAGGCCGGCCAGCGCCGCGGTGGCGCCGACACACAGAGCGGTCAATCGTAACGCACGTCCCAGATTGGCGGACATGGCGGTTCCTCCGGAGTTCGACGGGGTCGGATGGTTCGCGGACGCGCCGGGGGATCGGTAACGAAACCGATTCCACCGAAACAGCCGTCGTTATCCATTCCATCGACGTTTCCCAGCCTCGCTGTTGATCGAAAAACCCGCGCCGTTGCGCTTCTTGCGCAATTCCCCAATTTCGGGCGCAATCGCCACGACCCGAGTTGCCGAGAATCTCGGAAAATATCCGACATGGGCGACCGCGTGAGTTACAGTTTGTAAGCGGATCGCAGCGTCCGTAAATTCCGCGCAACGCGATGGTGCCGAGTTTCCGGTCGAAATGCCGACGGCGGTGGAATTCGCGACCGGCTTAAGCGACGGTTCGGCACCGGCTTGCAATCGTCGGGGCTAGTTTTTCTCGCTCTGGGGTTTCATCCCGCCGTGCGAATCCGTTAAACTTCTCTCTGTTCGCGACTTTGGATCGTCCGAGATTCGCTTCCGTTGGATCGGGTCGTCCGTCGGCCCTCGGAGAATGCCCATGGCCCTTCCCAATCCGGGGGATCCGTTGTCGCCCATTCCGCTCACGCACGCCCATAGCCCGTCCGCGCCGATGGCCCTGCCCAATATGTACGGGCCCAACCCGTTCGCCGTGGCCAGTCCGACGGCGGCGCCGACCGGCGGCCACCGCTCGGTGCCGACCCTCGCCGAACTGTTCCATTCGTTCAAACGGCGCTGGGTGCTCGGCGCGCTCATTGGCGGCATCGTCGCCTCGGTGGTCGCCGCGGCCATTTGGATGATCATGCCCTCCGGCAAGCACCAAGTCCGGGCGATCATCTACATGCGCGCCACCGTCGCCAAAGGCGCATCGCACGACAACGACGCCTTCGAACGGTACAAGGAGAGCCAGCTCGCCAACATGAAGACGCGGACTTTCTTGGCCCGCGTCGGCAACCTGCCGAGCGTCCGCAACCTCCCGATGATGGAAGGCGACAAAGCCGGGGTTTACGATAGTTTGCTCGTGACCAAGTTCGATTCGCCCGAAATGCTGCACGTGAAAATGAACGGCGACGACAAAGAGCAACTCCAAGCCCTGCTGTCGGCCTTCGTGCAGCAATACGTCCTGGAAGCCAAAGAAGAGGAACGGTCGGGGCTGAACCGACAGCGGAAACAACTGAGCGATGCCAAAGACGAGGCCAACAAAAAGATCATCTCGATCAATGCCCAACTCCAACTCGATCTGAATAAGAACGGCGGCGGCGGCGAAGTGGGGCTGCAAAAACAAATGATCGTGACCGAGATCAACCGTTTGACCGGGGAAATCGGCCGCCTCGAAAGCGAAGATGTCCGCTTGGCCGCCGAACTCTCGCAAATCGAGGGCGAATTGAAAGGCGACGTGACGATCGACCCCGAAGCGCTCGCGAAAGTCGTCGAGCGGGACGACCGCGTCCGTTTGCAGGCGGACGCGGTCGCCAAGCTCCAAGCGGCCCACGACAAACACGAAAAGCAAGTTCAGCCCGGCAATCCGAAGCTGAAATTGATGCGCGAGGAACTCGATACCGCCAAGCTCGCCCTCGATGCCGAACGCAAAACCGTGAGCCCCGAACTCCTCAAGGAGATCCGGGTCGAGCGACGCAACGTGTTACTGGGTGACAAAGCGCGATTCACGCAGTCCATCGTGCCGATCCGCACGCAATTGAAGGCCCAGCGGCTAGCCAAGGAGTCCCAGGAAGGGCTGCTCAAGAACCTCGGCCAAGGGATCGTGAACGTCGCCTTCGCCAACACCGAACTCGCTCCGACTATCGCGCTGCGGGATAAATTGGCCGCGCAACTGAGCGAGATCGAGAGCATCTTGAGCAGCCAAGAGTCCCGCGTCAGCATCCAAGAAGACGCCGTCATCGCCGAGAATTACAACCTCAAGCAGAAGATGGTCATGGCCACCGGCGCCGCGGGCGTCGCCATGATCGGCATCATGCTGATCATCTCGTACCTCGAATGGCGCAACCGCCGGGTCGACGGCGTCGATCAAGTCGTCACCGAACTCGGGATGCGCGTCATCGGCACGATCCCCGCCTTCCCGAGCCGGGCCAGCCTGCGCTCGGGCGAGGCGAGCCAAAATCAAAACTGGCGCTTCATCTTGAACGAGTCCGTCAACAGCACGCGGACGATGCTCCTGCACACGGCCAAGACCCAGCAGATGCAGATCATCTTGGTGACGAGCGCCATGCAGGGGGAAGGCAAGACTTCGCTGTCGAGCCAGCTCGCCACGAGCATGGCGACCGCCGGCCTGCGCACGCTGATCCTCGATTGCGACCTCCGCAACCCGAGCATGCAGAAGCTATTCGACATCCCCGTCGCCCCGGGATGCTCCGAGATTTTGCTCCAAGAGATCGACATCGCCGACGCGGTGCAACCGACGAGCGTGCCGAACCTCTGGATCATCCCGGCCGGGCAATGCAACCACCGCGTGATCGCGGCCTTGGCCCAAGGCCACCCGCTCGAAGCGATGTTCAACCGCCTCCGCGGCCAGTTCGACATCATCGTCGTCGATAGCTGCCCGATCCTGCCGGTGGCCGACACGCTGCTGGTCGCCCAGCACGTCGACGGCGTCGTGTTCAGCATCCTGCAAGACGTCAGCCAACTGCCGAAGGTTCAAGACGCCTCCGAGCGGATGGTCCACCTCAACATCCCGCTGCTCGGGGCGGTGGTGAACGGCATCAAACCGGACATCCAAGCCTACGGCTACAACTACGTCAAGCAGTTGCCGGCGTAATTTGTAGGGCGAATGGGAAATGGGATCAAAAGAATCATCGTGGCGAGCCGGCTGCGTGAGCTGCCGGT
>JAYSYN010000057.1:0-55139 GCA_043727575.1 Fimbriiglobus sp. | reverse complement strand
CCCATCAATTCGGCGTCGTGCCCGGTCCCTTCCCCCAAGTCGGCGTTGAGGTCGATCAGCATCCCGCGCCCTCCCCGAGGCCGATTTCCAAAAATTGGAGCGGGCCATCCGGGACGATCCACACGGCGCCGAGGCTCGCGGGCAAGAGCACCACGTCGCCCATTCGGAACGGTTCGCCGGCCAACGTGCCGCGCCCGGCCATGGCAACGACGACCCGGCAAGTCCCATCCCCGCCCGCTGACATCGGCTTATCACCGCCGCGCCGGTGGAGTGCGAAGTACGGGCAGGCGACGAGTTCGTGCCGGTCGCCAACCGGTCGCGGCACCACGGGGTGGCGCGGCCCCGCCGCGAAGTTCGAACAGGCGAGGCCGCGGTCGACGTGGAGTTCTCGGGGTTGCCCCGTTTTGGCGTCGACGCGATCCCAGTCGTAGAGCCGGTAGGTGATGTCGCTGGTTTGCTGAACCTCGAACAGCAGGATCTCGGCCCCGATCGCATGGACGGTGCCGGCTTCCAAAAATACGCAATCGCCGGCTTTCGGGGTGAACGCGTGCAACGTCTCGGCGGTCGTTTGCGCGGCCATCGCCGCGCGGAAACTTTCGGCGCTCACGCCCGCGCGGAAGCCGGCGTAGAGTCGGCTCGTCTGCGGGTCGGCGTCGAGGATCACCCACGCTTCGGTCTTGCCGCGATGGCCGGGGCCATGCAGCGCGACCGCTTGCGCGTCGTCCGGGTGGACCTGCACTGAGAGTTCTTTCGCGGCGTCGAGAAACTTGAATAGCAGGGGGAAGCGACCATCGGCAGGGACGGTCGATCCGAAAATCTCCGCCGGGAATTCCGCGAGGATGTCGCGCAGCGACCGGCCCGCGAATGGCCCCTCCGCGACGATCGACACGCGGCCGTCGACGTCCGAAAGCATCCACGCTTCGCCGATGGGGTCGGTCGTCGGCGCCGGCCGGCGGACGAACCCCGGCAAGCGATTCCCGCCCCAGAGCATCGATTGGAAAATCGGTTCGAACCGCAACGGGACGAGCGCGGGCATGGGGCGGGTTCCTATTCTTCGTCGAGGCCGTTGAACATGCCGAGGTAGCTCATGTAGCGGCGCTCGCTGAGGTGCCGGCGCCGCACGGCCGCCTTCACTTCGCAGGTCGTTTCATGAGTATGGGTGCAGTCCGGGAAGCCGCACCTTGCGAGGAACGGCCGGAACTCGCGGAAGTACATCTCGACCTCCTCGGGCCGCGTGTCCCACAGTTGCAGTTGGCGAACGCCGGGGGTGTCGACGACCCAGCCGCCGGTCTCGAGCTTGATGAGTTCCGCCGTCGTCGTGGTGTGCCGGCCCTTCTGATTCTGCTCGCTCACCGTTTTCACCCTCAGGGCGAGTTCGGGTTGAATCGCGTTCAACAGCGACGACTTGCCGACGCCGCTTTGGCCCGAGAAGACGGTGGCCCGATCCGCGAGCAATTCGCGCAGCCGTGGCAAACCCTGGCCGGTGCGAGCGCTCGTGAGCAGCGTCGGGATGCCCATCTGCGAGTAGGCCCCGATCATCGGTTGGAGTTCGACCGCGTCGGCGAGGTCGGCTTTATTCAAACAGAGGATGGGGGCGAGTTCCCCCTTGTACGCCGTGGCGACGTAGCGGTCGATCAGGTGGATTTTGATCTCGGGTTGAACCAGCGACATGACGATGACGACTTGGTCGACGTTCGCCACCAGCACGTGCTCCTTCCGCCGGCTGGCCCGCGTCAAAACCCCGCGGCGCGGCTCGACGCGCTCGATCGTCCCCTCGTCCGGCCGATCCCCCAGGCGGATCGTCACGAGGTCGCCCGTCGTCACGATGCTGCGTTCGTCCGTCAGCAGCGACTTCAACAACCGGCGCACGCCGCAACGGACCACGGAGCCATCCGCCAGTTCGACCGCGCTGAGCAACCCCTGCACGCGTAGCACCCGGCCGACGCGGCTCTCCCCGCCGTCTTTCATAGACGGCATCGGTTCCCCGGCGTCGTCTTGAATGATCGTCCGGTGACGGGAGATGTCGCCCTTGGCGCGGACGCGCTCGCCCGATTGCGCATCCCCGGCCACCGCCGCGTCGCCTTGGAACTGCACCGTGATGTCGTTCGCCCGCGGCGGCTTGTTCCGGTTCTTGCGAAACTCGACACGGATCTTCTTCTTGGCCATGCAATCAGCCTATGCCCCGGGGACATCGGGCGACACCTCCCGGCGCAGGGTGATCGCAGGGGATTGTCCAGCGGTTGGAACTTGTGTCCAGCTTTTTGCAATGGTTCCAGCTTTTTGCAATGATTCCACGGGAGGGTGTGTGGAATGTCGCTGGAACCATTTTCGCCTGCGACCCCAACCCAGATGGCCCTTCCGGATGCTCGCGCGTCTGCGCGGATTACTCCACGAATTCCACGGCCACCGGGGCGGGGATGATTCCGGCTCGGTGCGCTTCGTCCAGCAATCGCTTCACCGCCGCGCGGCCGCGGTCGCCGTAGTCGAGCGTCCAATCGTTGACGTACATGCCGACGAATTTGTCCGCGAGGGTCACGTCCATATCGCGGGCGTACTGCAAAGCGTAGTCGAGCGCTTCCCGGCGGTGTTCGAGGCCGTACACGATACTTTCGCGGAGCAACTTGCTCACGTCGGCCATCGCCTGCGGCCCGAGATCTTTGCGGATCACGTTGCCACCGAGCGGCAGCGGCAGGCCGGTTTTCTCGAACCACCAGGCGCCGAGATCGACCACCAGTTGCAGGCCCTGATTCTGGAAGGTCAGCTGCCCCTCGTGGATGATCAGCCCCGCGTCATATTTCCCCGATTCGACGACGTTCAAGATTTCATCGAAGGGCACGACCTCGAATTGGATCTCGCGGCCCGGGGCGACATCGTTGAATAACAACTTCAGCGTGAGGAACGCCGTCGTCAGCGTCCCCGGCACGGCGATCTTCAAGCCGGGCAAATCGGCGAGCGCGTACTTCTGTTTCGCCACGATCATCGGGCCGTATTGGTCGCCCATGCTGCACCCGCTCGGCAGCAAGGCGTACCGGTCTAGTAGAAAAGCATAGGCATGGATGCTGACGGCGGTCACATCGAGTTCGCCTTTCAGCGCCCGCCGGTTGAGCGTCTCGATGTCCTGCAATTCGTGGGTGAAGCGATAGTTCCCCGTGGGGATCTTGTCGTTCGCCAAGGCGTGGAACATGAAGGCGTCGTCGGGGTCCGGGGAGTGGCCGACGCGGATCAATTGGGTGGGCATGGGAGACTCCAGAGCGGGTCACAGAGCGGGGGGTGTGAGCCCCCCGTGGAATTGCAGTACGCCAGTTCGTGTTCACACGGGGGACTCACGTCCCCCGCTCAGGTGGCTCGAAAACTTTCCCCGCCCGCATCGTCAGCACGACCGTCGCTTGCTTCGCTAGGTCCATATCGTGCGTCACCACGATCATCGTCTGGCCACTTTTGGCCAAGTCGCGCATGACGGCCAACACTTCGCCGACCATCGTCGGGTCGAGGGCGCTCGTCGGTTCGTCGAACAAGATCACTGAGGGATTAACCGCGAGGGCGCGGGCGATCGCAACACGCTGTTGCTGCCCGCCGGACAGATTGCCCGGCCGGGCGTCGAGTTTGTCGGACAGGCCGACGCGGGCTAGCAACGTCTTCGCAGTCTCGGCGGCTTCGGCGCGGCTCTTCCCGAGTACGTGGATCGGCCCGGCCATCACATTCTGCTGCGCCGTCATGTGCGGGAACAGGTGGAATTGTTGGAAGACCATGCCGACTGTGCGGCGAATCGACAACAGCCTGCGGGCATCGTGAGGTTTGCCGCCGGTGCCGATGAGTTCGAGGTCGCCGCCGATGCGGATCGTGCCCTCGTGGAAGGTCTCCAAGCCGTTGATGCAACGCAGCAGCGTGCTCTTGCCGCCCCCGGAAGGACCGACGAGCGCGGTGAGTTCCCCGGAGCGGAAGGTCGCGGTCGCGCTGTCGAGGATGCGCTGGCTGCCGTGGTATTTCACGAGGTTCTTCATCTCGATCATCCGCGTCCCCCCGCCGGCGCATTGAGGTGGCGCTCGAGCCGGTTGGCGACGATGGACAGCGGATAGCTCATCAGCAAATACAACCCGGCGGTGACGAACGCGAGTTCGACGATGAGGTCGCGGTTGAAATTGTAGAGTTCGTTGTATTTCCGCGTCAGTTCGACCACGAGGATCACCGAGCAGGCGGAGGTGTCTTTGAACAAGGCGATGAAATCGTTCGTGACCGAGGGGATCACCAACCGCACGGCCTGCGGGACGACGATGCGCCGGATCGCGGTGAAGCGCGTCATGCCGAGGGCGAGGGCCGCTTCCATCTGCCCCTTCGGGATCGCCAAGAGGCCGGCGCGGTAGTTCTCCGATTCATATGCGCTGTAGTTGAGCGCCAGTCCGAGGACCCCCGCGAGGAACGGAGTGAGGTTCTTGGCGAGCCAGATCAAACCGTCCCAATGCGTCTGGAACATCAGCTCGGGGATCAGGTAGTAGATCACAAAAAGCTGCAGCAGCAGCGGGGTACCGCGGACGATTTCGACGCCCAGGCCGAAGGGGAACCTAAGCCAGCGCGGGCCGTAAACCCGGCCGACGGCGATGAGCAAACCGGCGACCATCGCAATCGGGAACGAGACGACCGATAGCAGCACCGTCACCCCGGCGGCGCCGATGAGTTCTTTCAAAAGCCGGGGCCACGGGTTTACCGCACGGCCGTCTTCGTCGAGGTCCTCATCTTCGATCTCTTCCGGCGGCCACGGCTGTTCGAGCCAGTACCAGAGGCGCTCTTGGTCTTCATTCCAGACGTGATATTTGGCGTAGATTTTCCGCAGCGAGCCGTCGCGCAACCCCTCGGCGATGGCTTTGTCGAGCGCGGCGCCGAGCGCGGGGTCGTCCTTGCGGTAGTAGATCACGTAGAAGCCGGGCTTCACAGGCTCGCCCACGGCGACGAGGTCGGGGTATTGCTTGAGGAAGTAGGTGGCGCAGGGATTGTCTTGGACGGTCGCGTCCATCCGGCGGTAGAGCACGAGGTCTAAAACCGGCTTGACGTCCTCGCTCGTCTTGACACTCACGCCCTCGGCGAAGGTCTTTTTGACATGGCGGTGCGCCACGCTGCCGCCGAGCACGCCGACAGTTTTCACCGCTCGGCCCGTGCTCGGGTAGAGGTCGGCCCATCCGCGGAGGTCCTTGTCCTTCGCCGTCTCCGCGTGGGTCATCATCACGAGGCGGTATACGTAGTACGGCCGAGTCGCCGCGTAATCCGCCAGCAAATCTTTGCGGAGTTCATACCCGTTCAGCACGATGTCGATGGCGTCGTCTTGATCCGCGGGCTTCTTCAACAGTAGCGGGAGCTTGGACCAATCCCCCTTAGTCATCGCGCTATTCCGACCGAGCTTTCCCGCCAAATACTCCGCCAGTTCCACCTCGAAGCCGATGTACTTCTCGGACTCGACGGTTTTGTCGGTGTAGACGTACGGCGCCCCGCCGGCGGGGTCGGTGCCCCAGCGCAGCGGTTTTTTCTCTTGGGCTTGGGCGGGGGCGGCCGCGAGTAAAACTAGGACGGGCCAGCAACGCAAGGTGATCGCCCTCAAAATTCAATTCGGCTATGGTACTTGTTGAGGCGGGGAACACCACAACGACCGCGGGAATGCGGACTCGGTTCACCCGTTCTCGCTGGCGTTCTCGGCGGAACCAACTTCGCGATGGCGACCGAGGCCGATGCGGGCGCAGCGGATTAAGCCTTTCAGCGCGATTGTCCGGCGGCTCGGCCACATCAGCGCCCGCCAGTACCACCGTGCGGCGGTGCCCGGTTCGGACGCGCGCAGGACGTACCCGAGCGTCTGGAAGGTCGAGGCGTACCCTTCGGCGACGATCCGTTTCGGCACGCCGTCGCGACGCCGGGACACCGCCCGGTTCATAATGCTAAAAGCCGTGGCGACCCGGTCGGCTACTTTCTTCGAGAGATTGCCGTGGCCGGTGCGATACTTCACGAGGACTTTTTGAATCGGTCGGAATTCAAAGTGCGCCGCGGCCCGCAGCCAAAGGTCGTAGTCGATCGACAGATCGAGCGCGGGATCGAAGAGGCCGACGGAGTCGAAGACTTCGCGGCGCACCATCGCCGACGAGAAGCAGACGAAATTCTGCAGAAAGATCTGCGGCAGCACACGCCCGCCGGGCAGAGTCTCGGTGCGGAAACCGAGGCTCTTGCCGGTCTCGTCGATCAGTTCGCGCTGGGTGTAGGTGATGCCGACGGCCGGGTGCAAGCGCAGGAATTCCACCTGCTCGGCGAGCTTGGTCGGTAACCAGGCATCATCGGCATCCAAGAAGGCGATGAACTCGCCGCGGCTGAAACCGATGCCCAAGTTCTTGGCCCGCGATTGCCCGAGGACATCCGAGCGGAAGTAACGGATGCGCGAATCGGCGAGGTAGGGCCGCACGACGGTGGGCGTGGCATCGGTGCTGCCGTCGTCGACGATGACGAGTTCCCAATCGGCGAAGGTCTGCGCGAGCAGCGACTCGACCGCGTCCGGGAGGAAGTTGGCATAGTTCTTTGCGGCCATCACGACCGACACGACGGGGGTCTTCACGCGGACAACCCCTTCATGAATTCGTTCGCCACCTTGGAAATGCAGAAGCGGTACTTCCCGCTCGGCTCTTGCGGGATGACATCGAGGAACTCCACATCGAAGCGCATCGTCGGGCCGAAGGTGTCGAGCACGAGTTGCGCCAACTGCCGGTGGCTGGCGTCGTCGAAGGTGTCGTCCTTCACCAAGCGCACGCGCAAATAGGTCGTGGTTTCTTGGATCAATTGAACTTGCGCCGCGCCGCGGATGTGCATCGCGAAATTTTCGGTGAGTGAAATTCCCGAGATCAAACTCCCCGACGGCGTGACGACGAAATCGGCGTCGCGGCCTTCGACTTTGTCGATCACCGGCAAGCCGCGCCCACAGGAACAAGGCGTATCGGACAGAGTCACGACATCGCCGATCTCATAGCGGATCAAGGGCATCGCGGCGTTGCTGAGATCGGTGACGAGCAACTTGCCGGTGCCGCTCGGGTTGCCGTCGACCTCGGTGTAAACCGATTCCGCGGCGACGTGCAGCCCGGCGTGCTTCTCGCATTGGCAAGCGATCAGGCTGACTTCTTCGCAGCCGTAGCGGTTGGTCGCGGGGCTGCCGAAGACCTCCTCGATGACAACGCGTTGCCATTCGTGCAGCGGCATCGCCGTACTGACGATGCCGTTCGGGCGGATGTCGTCGATCTTCGATTTCTTCAATGCGCAGGCTAACAGATATAGCGAGTGAGCATGGCCGAAGATCATCCCCGGTTTGTGCCGGCGGAGTTTCGCGGCGAATTCGCCGATGCGCTCCGAGGTGAGGCCGATGGTGTCGAGGTAAACCGCGCGGTCGACGATCGCGTTCGTAAATCGGCCGCGCAGGCCGAAGTGGCGGTACTCCGGGTTCCCCCAAACCTTGGCAACGCGCTGACCGCGGCGCCAGCCCGACCACTCGTCCGCCCGCAGCGTGCAGGCGGTTTTCCATTGGGCCCCGCGCTCGTCGAGCACGATTTTCAACGGCACGCCGGTGCTGCCACTTGTGGTTTTCGTCCGCACTTTGGCATTGGCGTACGCCGACGAATGCAACTCGTCGCCGCGGGTGCGGACGTCGATCTTCGGCAATATCGGGAAGTTGGCGAGATCGGCGAGCGACTTCACATCCGACGGATGCACGCCTGCCGCGGCCCACGTGCGTTGATAGTACGGCACCGTGGCGAACGCATGCTGGAGTTGAGCCTTCAACACTCTCAATTGTCGCGCGAGGATTTGTTCCGGGGTGTCGAATTGCGCGCGCTCGAGTTCCGCGAGGTAACGCAGATGCCGGCTGCCGCGCTTCGCGGCGATGAGCGGTTGGACGATGCGGCGATTCAAGGTGTCGAGCATCCGTGCTCCTCCGTCTTAGCCCAGTGTCGCACGCTTCGTGCGCACCCTGGGAAACCTTCGGCGTACCAAGTCCATTTCGCACACCGCCGACCCAGGGTGCGCCGCAGCGGCGACCCTTGGGCTGAGGTATCTAACCCCCATCGGGGTAAAAACACAATCAAGACAATCCCCGCTGCCATTCGATCTGCTTCGCCAATCCGGCTTCGAGCGTCGTCGATGGCTTCCAACCCAAGTGCCTCCACAGCTTCGTCACGTCGGCGCCGGTGGCGAGTTGATCGCCTTTGCGCGGCGGGCGGCGTTCGATCTTGGCCGGCTTCCCCACGAGGCGCTCGATGGTGCGGATCACATCGATGATGGTCGTGATCTCGCCGCCGCCGAGGTTGAAGGTTTCGCCGGGCATCGCCTTCAACCCGGTTTGGATCACCGCGTCGACGCAGTCGTCGATGTAGGTGTTGCCGCGTACTTGCAGGCCGTCGCCGGTGAGCTGGATCGGCGTGCCTTCGAGGATCCATTTGATGAAAAGGTGGTAGCCCATCTCGGGGCGCTGGCGCGGGCCGTAGACGCTGAAGAACCGCAACACGGTCGTCGGCACGTCGAATTCATCGAGGTAGACGCGGGCCAGTTGCTCGCCGGCGAGCTTCGTGATGCCGTAGGGCGAACTCGGCTTCGTCGGCAGGCTTTCGTCGCCGCTGGCATACTTGCCGTAAACGCTCGACGTACTGGCGTAGACGAACTTTTTGAGAGACTTCAGTCCCTTCAACGATTCCAACAGCCTGTGCGTCGCGGTGAGATTGCAGCGGGCATAGCTGTCGAAATCGATCCAACTGCGGGTGAGCCCGGGCATCGCCGCGAGGTGGAAGATGTATTCGGCGCCGTCGACGACTTCCGCGAGGTCGCCGTTCGCCAAGTCGCCTTCGTGGAAGCAAAATTGCGAATGGTCGCGAAACCCGGCGAGGTTCGATTCCTTTATGGCGCGCGGGTAGTAATCGGTGAAACAATCGACGCCGACGACGGTGTGGCCGTCGTTCAGCAACCGTTCGGCCAGATGGGAGCCGATGAATCCCGCGCACCCCGTCACCACGCACTTCATGCCGCATCCTGCTGCCGGAATCTATTGGAAAGGGCATCCTAGCACGCGGCCCGAACCGGCCGCAACGCGAAGTGGGCCGGTCCGCATCGCCCTCAATCGCCCCGCAACTTCAGGCCCATGAGGGTGAGTTTCTCTTTCACTTCGTTCAGCGACGTGATACCGAAGTTTTTAGCTTCGAGCAGTTCGTCGGTCGTGCGTTGGCAGAGTTCGCCGAGGGTGGCGATGTTCAGCCGGTTCATGCACTTGCGGGCCCGGACCGACAGGTTCAATTCCGAGACCGGCTTGCCGAGCATCGCCTGCTCCTCGGGCGAGAGGTTCGATTGCGGCCGGTAGCGGAATTCGTACTGCTGCCCTTGGTCGAGCGATTGCCCGATGCGCAGCGACTTCGCATTGAGGATGATCTTGATTTCGTCCAGCGACGTCTCGCCGAAGTTCTTGCTCGCCAGCAGTTGCGGCTCGCTGACGCGGGTGAGGTCGCCGAGCGTGCGAATGTTCATTCGCTTGAGGCAGTTCCGGCTGCGCACCGACAGTTCGAAGTCGGTGATCGGCGTTTCCATCACCTGCTTGAACTGGACGCTGACCTGTTCTTCGTCCGGGCTGTAGTACATCGTCATCGCGGCTTCGGCGTCTTTGCAGAAGAGCTTGGCGCGCTCGTCGAGCGGGTCGGCCTTGGCCAACCGGCGGAAGCACTCGGCGGCTTTGTCGAAGCGCTCGTTGTCTTCGTAAAGTACCCCGAGGTTGTAGAGAACGCCCTTGCCGATGGGCGGGTGCTTCAGGCAGTTTTCGTAATGGGTGATGGCGACATCGTCGTTGCCGGCGAGGTCGTTGAGGAAGCCCAATCGGAAGAGCGTGGCCGAATGCGACGGGTCGAGTTCGACGGCGCGTTCGTACGACTTCACCGCGAGCAGGGTATCGCCCTCGGCTTCGGCGACGCTGCCGAACTGGTAGTGGTATTCCGGGTTGTGCGCGGCCATATCTTTGACTTTGGCGAGGATCTGTTTCGCCTGGGCGGTTTCGCCCTGCGCCCGGAGTACGCCGGCGCGCTGGAACTGCACCGACTGCGCGGCGTAGCCGGTCTTCTCGGCTTTGTCGAACGCTTTGAGGGCTTCGTCGAATTCCCCGCGCTGCACGTGCGTCCGGCCCAAAAAGAACGAGGCCAGCGGCCCTTCGGATTGCTTGAGATGCTCCACGGCCAAGTTCATGTGGCCGAGATAGTGTTGGACGACGCCGAGCTTGAGGTGGAGTTTTTTCTGCTGCGGCGGCGGGGCCGCAGCGAGCCGCTTGGTGAGCGTGTCGTTGATGTCTTTGAGCGCGCGGATTTGGTTCGCCCCTTGGCTCAGCCCTTCGCGCAGCTTCGATACCATACTGCCTTCGAATTCTTCGCGTTCGACCAGCAACGCCCGCAGATCGACCAATTGTTCGGTCACGGCTTCGTCCCCAAGAATGTCGGTCTCGGGGTGCGGGAAGAAATCCCGAACTCCCGAACCGGCCCTTGCCGCGTGTCGGTGGAGCACGCGAAGGCCGGCTGGAAAATGGCGGCACCGAATCGATCAATATAGGAGAAACAGGCCCCCTCCGACAAGGGGAGGCGGCTGACGGGGTGCACGCGGAACCACGGAAAAGTTGGCCTGTTGCTGATCGCTGATTGCTGTCCGCTGAATACTGTTTCAATTCTCAACTTTTTGAAAGCGACAGTTGTCGGCGATGAGCATTCAGTAATCAGCCAGATAGTCCGATTATCACAACTTGCGGGCGAAGAGCGAGGTCGTCGCCGCGAGTTCGAACCGGCTCGCCTCGGCCAATTCCTTCACGAAGGGCCGGTCGAGCAAGTCCAACGGATCGCCGATCAAATCGGAGACCCGCATCGCCGAAAACTCGCGTCGGGCCGCGTCGGGCAATCCCTCGGCCCAGCGCCGCAGCACCCAAGTCAGCATGAACACCGGCATGCCGCCGGTGTTCACCTCTTGTTTTTCGATCCGGATCGAATCGGCGAAGAGGTTGGCCAGCCCTTGGGCCGTCATGTTGTAGTAGTGGTGCGGGTAGGCATGGAACGGCTGCAAAAACGGCACGACGCAGTACAACCGGCCGCCCGGTTTCAACACGCGAACCAGTTCCCGCGCGCAGGCGAACGGATCGCGGACGTGTTCGAGCACATTGAAACTGAAGACCGCATCGAACGCGGCGTCGCGAAAGGGCAGGCGTTCGCCGACGCCGCGGACGTCGGTCGTAGCGTAATCGCAGATTTCGAAGTTGACGACGTTGTCGAAGTAGATGTTCCGCAAGCCCGCCCCGCAATCGAGGAGCATCCCGTCCGGGAACTCGGCGATCATCGCTTGGGCGTCGCCGTCGTAATCGTGCGCGCTGACGTTGTCGGTATCCGCAATGTTGAACTGCGTCCGCAACTCGGGAGTCAAGAAATCGTAGAAGTGCATCCCGGCCTCGGGAATGTCACCGACGAGCAACGGTCGAATGCGTTCGAGCTTGCGACGCTTGCGCTGGGCGAAGACCGGGTCGGCCGAAGCGGGCGGGCGCGGGGCCGGTGGAGCGGGCGGCCAGAACCGCCGGAGGAGTTTCTTGAACTGCGCTTTCATCCCGCCCCCTCGATCCGCATCATTGGCATCGTTTCGATGAACTTCAAATCCCCCTGCAAACAGGGGCGTTTGTACTGCTCGGCGGAGCCGCCGCTGGTCGCCAGCCGGGCGCGATCCCACGCTGTCCAGGTGCCGGCCGGCAAGATCGCCGCGCGGATCGGCCCCAAGCGGCCGCTCTGTCGCTTGGCCGCGTATTCGATATTCACCTCGGCGAGCGCCGCATCGAGCGCCCGCAAGCGATCGTGATCCGGCGCATCGACATCTTCGAGCAGAATCGCATAGTGCGGTTGCGTCTCGTTCCAGACGGGCGCCACGGTGTACGCGCTCACGGCCCACCCCAGCTCCGTCATCGCCTGCGTGACGTGGTGCTCCGACAGTTTTTCGCCGGTCATATTGGCGAAGCGGTTCCCCTTGCCGAGGAACTCGACCATCGGCGTGCGGCCCACGAACCCCGTGACGCGGACGAGGTCGGAAATGTGATACCGGTACAATCCTGCCTGGGTCGTCGGTATGAAGAAGTACGACCCGCCGAGCTGCAATTCGTGGGTGCCGAGCACGACCGGATTCGGCGAATCGATCTCGCTCTCCGGGATGAACTCGTAGAAGTGCGAGGCGATGTCGAGCACTCCGGAGGGCGTGCCGTTGGCCAGCGGGAGGGTGAAGCGCCCTTCGCTGGCGAGCAGGCCGAGGTCGCGGACCGGCGCGTCGCCGAAGAACTGCGGCACTTGCTTCAAGTACGGCCCCATGCTGCCGCCGGTCCAAGTGCCGATGAGGATCGTACCGGGGTTCCACGCGTCCAGCGGCCGCAGTCGCCCCGTCTTCTCGGCGATCGCCGCGAGCGTCCGCGCCGCTTCGGGCCGCGCTTTCAGTCGAGGCTTCAGTGACAAGCGGATGTCAGTGGGAATGTCGAGCTTCGGATCGAGCGTACCGTCGTGCAGATCGCGCAGCAGCGATTCCTTGTGGAGGTCGAGCGTCCGGCCGAGGGTCACGAGGGTGCTCGGGTTCGCCGCGAGGAACAGCGCCACCGGCGTGCCGAGGCTGAGTCGCAGGGCGAGGTAATACTTCGCAAGCGGGTCGACGACCTTCCCACAGACAGGCGGGATCGCGTACTGCCGACGGGCTATGCGGCGCTGGACCGATGCGGTGAACCCGGACAGGTTCCCGCACGGGATGCCCGCCTCGGTGCGGAATTCGTCCGGGTCGCCGACCATCTGCACGATCGGCCGCAGGCCGAGCAGCCGGCTGCGATGGTCGCGGTAGGCCCGGATGCCCCAGTAGGTCCACGTCCGGCGGTAGTCGCGCAGGTAGTGCGCCGTGATCGGGATGAACTTCCGCGCCGCGGTCGTGCCGCTGGTGAGGGCAAACAGCAGCACTCGGTCGTCGGCGATCAAGGCGTTCGTCTCGCCGCGCTTCACCCGCTCGATGTACGGGGCGAGTCGCTCGTAAGGCGCCACCGGCACTTGCCGGCGGTAGTCTTCGAGGCTGCGAATCGCGGCGAAACCGTGATCGCGCCCGAAGGCCGTTGTCGATTGCCGGTCGAGCAGGCGGGTCAACAACTCGGCCTGCACCCGCGCCGGGTCGTCACAGCTTTTCAGGAAGCGTTGCAACTTCCGCTGGATGGGGACGGCCGCCAACCGCGCCGCGCGGATCATCAGGTAACGCAGGAGTGGCATGGGTAAGATTGTAGTGGTGGATAGCGCGGACGTCGGTGATACCAGCACGGGGTCCGGGTGGTGGCCACGGCGTCACGCCCGCTTCACACCGTCACCGTGAGATTCCGGAACAGCTTCTGGACGTGCTTCGCCAGTAGGTCGAACTCCAAATTCACCCGGTCGCCTGCGGCCTTGCTTGCCAAGGTCGTGTGGGCGAGGGTGTGGGGGATGAGCATGACACTCAATTGGCCCGGTTCGACTTTCGACAGTGTCAGGCTGATGCCGTCGATGGCGATTGAACCTTTCAACACGAGCAATTCGTCGAACTTGGCAGGGTAAGCGAATCGAACGGTCTCCCATTCGCCGGAGGTGGTGCGGTCGAGGATCGTGCCGGTGCAATCGACGTGGCCCGTTACGAAGTGCCCGCCGATGGGGTCGCCGACGCGCAAGGCCCGTTCCAAATTCACCTCGGCCCCGGCCCCGATGCTGCCGAGAACGGTCGCCTGAACTGTCTCCGGACCGACTTGGAAATCGAAGGTTTCCGCATCGAACGCGACGACCGTTAAACAGACGCCATTGACGGCGACGCTCTCGCCGAGCACGAGGTGCGGGGCGATGGTGGCTTCGCGGACCGTGAGCCGCCGCCCGCCGGTGCCGTCGTCGATGGCGCTGGCGACGGTGCCTCTGGCTTGGATCAATCCGGTGAACATAGCGAACCTCGAATCCGATTTTTGTAGGTCATGCTCCGCATGACGCCGGATCCGATCCGGTTGCTCGAGCGCATCATGCGGAGCACGACCTGCAAAATCCGCAAAGCCCGAGCCGGGAAAAGTCGATAAACTTACTGTGTTCCATTCTACGGTGTTGAGGTTCACGGCCCTATGGGGATGCTCGATCACTGGCACCCGATCTTCCCGAGCCAGAAACTCAAGCGGGGCAAAACCGCGGGCCTGCAACTCGCCGGGAGCCTGATCTGCCTCTATCGCACCGCGACCGGTGCGGTGGCCGCGGTCAACGACGTTTGTCCGCACCGGCGGTTGAAGCTGAGCTACGGCCGGGTCGTCGGCGACCGCATCGAGTGCAAGTACCACGGCTGGACGTTCGACGCTTGCGGCAACGGCGAAAGCCCGAGCACGCCGAAGCTGCACACCTGCACCGACGCCTACGACACCCGCGAAGCCCACGGCTACATCTGGGTGAAGTCGAAGGCGAGCACGCCGGAATTCCCCGAGATCAACCGGGACAATTACTACCACCTCGGCAATTTCCATCACGTCGTGCCGGCGCCGTTGGAATTGACGGTCGACAACTTCAACGAGATCGAACACAGCGGCACGGTCCACGACACCTTCGGCTACGACCTCGCCCGGATGCACGAGGTGAAGGTAAACTTCGAGCCGACCGACGCCACCGTGAAAGTCACGAACGTCGGCCCGACAAAGACGCTTTTCAAACCGCTAGCGTGGGTCCTCGGCATCCGCAAAGGCGACCTTTTCCACGACCATTGGACGACGCATTTCTCACCGGTTTATAGCGTCTACGACCACTGGTGGACCTCGCCCGACGGCAGCCGCGAATCGATGATGCGCTGGCGGCTCTACATGTTCTTCTGGCCCATCGACGCCGACCGCACGGCGGTCACGTCGTTCGTCTATGCCAAAAGCCGCTTCCCCGGTCCCGCCGGGGGGCTTAGAATTTCGAAGTGGATCTTCCGACGCGAAGTCGACCGCGAAGTCCGGCAAGACATCGCGATGCTCGAGCACATGGCCGACAAGAATCCGAGCATCGACGGCATGAAGTTGAGCCGGTTCGACCGCGTGTTGGGCCTGACGCGCGAACGTATCCAACGGATTTACCGCGGCATCCCCGCGGGCCGCATCCCCCTCACGGCGTGAGATTCGCGTGATCTTTTCCCCCCGGCTGCCGCTGAGCGCGATCGTGCAATGGTGCCGGGCACTGCGCCACGGCATCGATATCGGCCTGTCGCCGGTGAAGATTTTGAAGCAGCAAGCGAAGTCGGGCCCGAGTGCGGCGCGGGATTTAGCGAAGACTTTAGCCGAGCGATTGGGGCAGGGGAACTCGCTCGAAAACGCGATGAAGCCGGATCGGTCGAAGTTTCCACCGCTGATGATCGAGCTGGTCGCCGTCGGCGAAAAGACCGGCCGATTGACCGAGACCTTCGAGGAACTCGAGCGCTACTTCGAGCAAGAATTGTCGTCGCGGAAGCTGTTCCTCGGCTCGCTGGTTTGGCCGGGGTTCATGTACGTGTCGGGTGTCGGCGTCATCGCGATCATGCTCCTCGTGCTCGACGCACTCACGCCGTCGGGCAGCACCGGGTTCAACCCCCTCGGCAAGTTCCTCAGCGGGGTGCGCGGCGCGGCCATCGTCCTCTTTGTCGGCTTCGGCTTCTTGGCCTCCGTCGTGATGGCGTACTTGTTCCTGCGCGACAACGACCCGCTGCGGGCCAAGTTCGAAGCGCTCGCTCTGAGCATACCGGGCTTGAACAGTTGTTTCCGTGCCTTCGCGCTGCAGCGGTTCAGCATGGCCCTGCACATGACGAGCGAAGCCGGGATGAACGCCGACGAGGCCTTGCTGTACAGTTTCCGCGCGACCACGAACGCCGCGTATTTGGCCAGTTCGGACAGCTGTGTCAAGCAGGCCCGAGCCGGTCGGGCCATTGACAAGATCCTCGCGGGTTGCCCGAAGAAATTGTTCCCCGAGGAGTTCCTCGATTCCGTCGCCGTCGGTGTCGTGACCGGTTCGCTCGCCGAGGTGATGGCCAAGCAATCCGTTCAATACCGCGACGAGGCCGGGCGGAAGTTGAAGTGGCTGACCATGCTCGCCGGTGGTTCGGTCTACGCGATGGTGGGGTTGATGATTATCGTCGTGATCATCCGCATGGTGATGAGCATCGGCGCCGTCTACGACGACGCGGTGAAGGGCGTGTAAAAGGAAAAGGCCATGGCGTTCAGCGACTTCGATTTGCGGGGCGCGCTCCAATCGTTCGGCCTCACGGAGGTCCGCGATCGCGACCTCTTTAAAAATGTCCCGCACTTGGAACCGAGCGAGTTTCTCGAAGTGTGGTTGAGAGAGTTCGCCCCCGTCGCCGTGGGGGTGAACAGCGAGAAAGCCCGCAGCGAATTCATCATCGCCCCGTTTCTCGCCGAGGCCTGCCGGCGGGCCGTCGGCCCCGTCAATTTGCTCCCGGGCATCACCCTCGATGTCGATAAAAGTCGGGGCCTCAACGGGGTCTGCGATTTCGTCATCGCCCGCTCCGCCGAGTATTTCTTTTTAAAAGGTCCGCTCGTGGCGGTCATCGAAGCCAAGCGCGAAGATTTGGTGGGCGGTCTGGGGCAATGCACCGCGTCGATGGTGGCATTGAAAGAATTCAACGACCGCGATGGCACGCCCGTCGACGAAGTCTTCGGGGCCGTGACCAGCGGGACCGTCTGGCGCTTCCTCAGCTTGGAGGGATCGACGCTGACGATCGACCGGAGCGAATATTACCTCCGCGACGCCCCGGCCATCGTCGGGGTGCTGGTGCATCTGGCGAATGCGGCGAAGTCTTAGTCGAATCGCCGGCGGGCCCGACCGTGGAACCGATCTCCTCCATCCTCGACGGCATCTATCGAACCGAGTCCCGGCGCGTCTTCGCCACGCTCGTGCGGATGCTCGGCGACTTCGACCTCGCCGAGGAAGCCCTGCACGAAACGTTCGCCCACGCTTTGGAGCAATGGCCGCGCGATGGCATCCCGGAGAACCCGCGGGCTTGGCTCGTGTCGACCGGGCGGTTCCGGGCGATCAACGTCCTGCGGCGGCGGGCAAAATTCGCCGGGCTACTCGGGACCCTCGCCGCGCGGTCGCAACACGACGCCGTCGAGAAACCCCCGGAGGATGTCGATGACGACCGTCTGCGCCTCATCTTCACCTGCTGCCACCCGGCACTGGCCCCCGCCACGCAAATCGCCCTGACGCTACGGGAAGTCTGCGGCCTAACGACCGAGGAAATCGCGGCCGCATTCCTCACCGAACCCGCCACCATCGCCCAGCGCATCGTGCGGGGCAAAGCGAAAATCCGCACGGCCAAAATCCCGTACCTCGTCCCCGAACTCGACGAGTTGCCGGGCCGCCTCGAATCGGTGCTCGATGTGGTCTACCTCGTTTTCAATGAGGGCTACTCGGCCTCATCGGGAGATTCGCTGACGCGGGTCGAACTGTCCGCCGAAGCGATCCGTCTCGGCCGGCTGCTCGTCGAACTCCTCCCCGACGCCGAAGCGATCGGGTTGCTCGCGCTGATGCTCCTGCACGAATCGCGGCGGCCGGCGCGGGCTTCGGCGGACGGCGAATTGATTTTGTTGGAAGAGCAAGATCGTATGCTCTGGGATCGGGCGCTGATCGCCGAAGGGCGGAGTTGGACCGAGCGCGCGTTGGCGGCGCCGACCGTCGGGACCTTCGCCATCCAAGCGGCGATCGCGGCGGTGCACGCCAATGCCGAAACCCCGGCCGCGACCGATTGGCGCCGAATCGCCGCGTGGTACGACCTCCAGTTGCGGGCCGACCCGTCCCCGGTCGTGGAGTTGAACCGCGCCGTCGCCATGGCCCTGCGCGACGGTCCGGGAGTGGGGTTGGCACTCGTCGATGCGATTTTGAACCGGGGCGATCTCGCGGACTACCACCTCGCCCACGCGGCCCGCGCCGATTTCTGCCGGCGACTCGGGCGTTTCGACGCGGCCCGCGTTTCCTACGAGATGGCTCTCGAACGTGTCCGGCAAGCCCCGGAACGCCGCTTCCTCGAACGGCGGCTGCGCGAGATTTCCGAATAATCTTTCCGGCGCTGTCGATTCCGCATCGCCCCATTTGATTACTCGGTGACGGGAGACCAATCCACCAACACCGGGGAAACGCGATGAGAACCGAACCGCAGGACGAACACCGCTGGTTGCAGAGGCTCGTCGGATCGTGGAAATCCGAGATCGAATGCAGCATGGGGCCGAATCAACCCCCGACGAAATCGCACGGGACCGAAGTTGTCCGGTCGCTCGGCGGGCTCTGGACCATCGGCGAAGGCGAATGCCCCATGCCCGACGGCGGGACGGGGCAGACTATCATGACCCTCGGGTTCGACCCCGTCTCGAACCGATTCGTCGGCTCGTTTGTCGCCTCGATGATGACACACCTGTGGCCGTACAACGGCGCGCTCGACGCCGACGGCAAATCCTTGGTACTCGACTCCGAAGGTCCTGCTTTCACCGGCAGCGGCACGGCGAAGTACCAAGACAGCATCGAGTTCGTCTCGAACGACCACCGGATTCTGCGCTCGCAATTCCTCGGGGCCGATGGCCTTTGGGTTCCCTTCATGACGGCGCACTACCGCCGCAAAACCTGACCGGAGAAACCCGTGAAATACATGCTGCTCATCTACGGCGCCGAATCGGGGTGGACCGATGCGGAGCGGGAAGCCTGCTTCGGCGAATCGACCGCGCTGGCGCACGAACTGAACGACAAGGGCCAGTTCCTCCGGGCGTCCCCGCTGCACCCGGTGGCCACCGCGACGAGTGTCCGAGTCCGGCAAGGCAAGCGGCTCGTCACCGACGGGCCTTTCGCCGAGACCACCGAGCAACTCGGCGGCTTTTTCATGATCGACGCAACGAACCTCGACGACGCCCTCGCTATCGCAGCCCGCATCCCGGGCGCGGCGAAAGGGACCGTCGAAGTGCGCCCCGTTTACGAACTGCCGGGATTGCCCCAATCCACGGTTTCCGCGAGGACACACCCATGACGAACCGCATCTGGGCAGGCCGCATCGTCGGAGGTTTGCCGGCCGTCTTGCTGCTCGTCGACGGGGCGATGAAGTTGACGAAGCCGGAGCCGGTGGTCAAAGCCACCGTCGAACTCGGTTTCTCCGAAGACGCGATCGTCCCCCTCGGCCTCGTACTCCTGACCTGCACGATCCTCTATCTGCTGCCGTGGACCGCGGTGCTCGGGGCCGCGCTGCTGACCGGTTACTTGGGCGGAGCCGTGGCCACGCATGTACACGCCGGCCACGGGGCCTTCGAAATCCTCTTTCCAGTCGTCATCGGCGTCCTGCTCTGGGGTGGCCTCTGGCTCCGCGACGACCGGGTCCGGGCGCTGTTGCCCCTGCGAAGAATTTGAACCGCCTCCACGCTCGAACAACATTCCCAATCCCCACCCGGAGACCGACCCATGGCCACGAAGATTTTCGTCAACTTGCCGGTGCGTGACTTGCCCCGATCGATGGAGTTCTTCACCGCGCTCGGTTACCGCTTCAACAAGCAATTCACCGACGCCACGGCGGCGTGTTTGGTGATCGCCGACGACATCTACGCGATGCTGCTGACGCATGCGAAGTTCGCCGAATTCACGCCGAAGACGATTGTCGACGCGACACAAAGTACGGAAGTGCTCGTCTGCCTGTCGTGCGAGAACCGGGCCCAAGTCGATGAGATCGTGGGCAAGGCCGTCGCCGCCGGCGGCTCGACTTACAAGCCGCCGATGGACTACGGCGTCATGTACGGCCACGGTTTCCAAGACCCGGACGGCCACATCTGGGAGTACATGTGGATGGACCCGGCGGCGATCCAGCCGGGGTGAGGCCGGGTCAAATAGAAGAGCAAACCTCACCCTCTAGGGGGAACCGGCGTATCACTTCGTCGGCGAATACTCGGTCGGCTTCAAAAAGATCGACTTCACCCCGTCCTTGGCGACGGTCAGCGAGCCGCCGGCTTTCTCTTCGCTCGCTTTGCGCGCGGCGACCCAATCCGGGTCGACGCGGAAAGCGTCGAACGATTTCTTCGCCGCGTCCGGGCTGGCGTGCGTCAGGAAATAGACGAGCATCGCGTCGTCGTCTTTGGTGCCTTTGAGGTAGTTCCAGTAGACCCAATTCGCCATGCCGTGCTTCTCGAACAGCTTCAGCGTGTGATCGCGGAAACGGGCGTTGAGGTTGTCGAGGTGCCCTTCGGTCGCGGTGTAGGTCCGCAGTTCGAAGACGCGCCCGGCGTCGTGGTCGCCGACCTTGATGGCCGGGGAATAATCGGTGGCGGTGAGGAACATCTCCTCGGCCTTGGCGACGAGCTTACCGTCTTTCTCGGATTCGTCGCGCACCTTCACCCAGTCCGGATCGGCGGCGAAGGCTTTGAACGAAGCATCGCGGGCGGCTCGGTCTTTGTGCGCCAGAAGCAGGAAGAAGCGGGTATCTTTCGGGTCGACCGGCGACCAGACGCCGAGCACGGTCATGCCGTGCTTTTCCAGGAGCTTGAGGCCGGCTTCTTTCGTGCGTTTGTGGATCGCATCGAGCTTGCCTTCGTTGGCGGTGTACACGCGGAGTTCGAACAACCGGCTCTCCTTGGGTTTGTCTTCGGCACGGGCCGACGGCAGGGCGAGCGCCAACAGCGGCAGCGCGGCCAATACGAATGATCGAATCACGGGCGGACCTCCGAAAAGGGAAAGGGAGAGGTCAGCTTAGCGAAAGCGGGTCGCGCTATTTGGTTGCTTTTGTGACCCGGAGGCGAATTTTCGGCCCGGAGTCGGGGCGAATCGACGCCATTTACGTCGCCGGGATGAGTCCGTTCGTCCGCGCATAAAAAGTGGTCAACCCGGCTCATATTTTCGGCGCAGCGGGAACTTAACGGAGCTAAACATTCGAGGGATCATCGAACCGAAACGGGCCGCGCCATATGTCGACCGACCTCTCGCAAACGTACAAGACCGCCAAAGTGCCGAACGTGGCGCTGCCGATCTCGGACGCGTGCTTGGTCTTCATCTACCCCACCGGCCCGCAGATGGGGGCGCGTTACGTCCTCAAACATTCCGACGCGCTCATCGGCCGCACCGAAGAGTGCCAGATCCGCAACAACGACGGGTCGGTCTCGCGCAACCACGCCCGGGTCGAATTCCGCGACGACGGCTATTACGCGGTCGATCTCGGCAGCACCAACGGCACGTTCATCAACAACGTGCTGAAGCGCGAAGGCCGCCTCGAAGACGGCGACTATCTGCGCATCGGCAACTGCATTTACCGCTTCCTCGAAGGCGGTAATTTGGAAGCCGAGTACCACGAAGAGATCTACCGCCTGACAGTGCAAGACGCGCTCACCGGCGCACACAACCGCCGCTATTTGATGGAATTCCTCGACCGCGAACTCGCCCGCGCCCAGCGCTTCGACCGCCCCCTCGCCTTGGCGATGTTCGACATCGATCACTTCAAACTGATCAACGACCAGAGCGGCCACCTCGCCGGCGACCTGACCCTGCGCGAACTCACGGCGATGCTCAAAGCCGTCGTCCGCAAAGACGAGCTCCTCGCCCGCTACGGCGGCGAAGAGTTCGCCATCGTCCTCCCCGAAACGAGCGCCGAAGATGCGGCGTCCGCCTGCGAACGCCTCCGCCAGGCGGTCGAGCAGCATTGCTTCGTATACCAGAGCGCCCGCATCCCGGTGACCGTCAGCGTCGGCGTGGCCGTCAGCAGCCGCGACACGACCGGCCCCGAAGATTTGATCCGCGAAGCGGACGCGAAGCTCTACGAAGCGAAACGCACCGGCCGAAATAAAGTCGTGGTCTAACCGACCCGCCGCAGCGTCATCTCCTCCGTCGAATCGTCCCGGAATGCCCCCGCGGTCGGGTCGTACACCCGGCGGGTCATCGTCAATTGCCAGCCATCGATGCGGTAGCGGTTGTACGCCCAGCGCCGGGCTTGCGTGGCGCTGCCGGCGCAGATCAGCGGGAACGGGATTTCCGCGCCCGGGGGCAAAACGAAGGGCCGGTGGATGTGCCCGTGGACCCAGAGCGAGATGCCGCAATCGACGGCCGCGTCGAGCGCGGCCTGGTGATCGCGCAGCCGGTGGTTGGCCCGTTCGATTTGCCCGTGCGCATCGCGCAGCGGGTAGTGTGTCACGAGGATTCTCGGGCCGGGCGACAAGCGCCCGCAGAGGGTTCGGAAGCGCGCCAACTGCTCGGCGCCGATGGTTCCGCTCGACCCGAGGCCCAAACGTTGGTAGCTGCTGTTGACGCCGATCAGCCAAACCGGGCCAAGTCGCCGGGCGAACGGATAGTGGTGGCCATCGACGCGTTCGCCGACCTGCCACGGGGCGAAGACCCGCTCGAACCCGCCCGCGCGCCCCGCGTGCCGGGTGTAATAATCGTGGTTCCCCGGCACCGCGAACCCCGGCGGCAGCGTCGGATCGTTCACGTGCAATCGCGCGGCCGCATTCTCGAATTCCGCCGGCAGCGCGAGCATCGTCGCATCGCCGCTGAACAGGATCGCATCGGGCGGATTCGACCGGATCTCGGCGAACATCGCCTCGACGATCGCGTTGGCGCCCCGAAAAGTCCGGCCGCGCCCCGTCAACTTCACGCTCACGAGCCCGACGAGTTTCTTACCGAGCAGATCGCGCGGCCGCCAACCGCGCAGGGCGCCGGGGAAGTGGACATCGCCGAAGTGGACCAGATTCAACGCCATGCGGCTAAAATACGGACGACCTTCTCCCCCGTCTCCGCTGGTGCCCCATGATCCGCTTCGATTTCACCGGCAAGATTGTCCTCGTCACCGGCAGTTCGCGCGGCATCGGCGCGGCCATCCTCCGGCAGTTTCTAGTTGCGGGAGCGACGGGAATCCTCCACGACTTCGACGATGCAAACGGGAACAATTCGAAAGCGGCGGAAGCATTGGCGGCGGGATATCCCGGTCGGGTGAAGGTGTTCACCGCCGATGTCCGCGACGCCGGTGCCATCGAAGCCATGATGAAGTCGGTTCAAACCGGGTTCGGCGGGCTCGACATCCTCGTCAACAACGCCGGCATTTTGAAGGACCGCACCATCCGCAAGATGGCCCCGGACGACTGGCACAGCGTGATCGACACGAATTTGACGGGGGTCTTCCACTGCTGCAAGTACGGCGCGGAGATCCTGCGCGACGGAGGTCGGATCGTCAGCATCGCCTCGGTCGCGGGGTTGCACGGCATCCAAGGCCAATCGAATTACGCCGCGGCGAAGGCCGGGGTCATCGGGCTGACCCGGGTTTTGGCCAAGGAGCTGGCCCGCCGCAAGATCACGGTCAACGCCATCGCCCCGGGTATTGTGGAAACCGCGATGATGGGTGACATCAAACCCGAGATGCGGGACGAGTACCTCAAACAGATCCCGCTGGGTCGCTTCGCCCAACCGGTGGACGTCGCCCACGCAGTTCTCTTCCTTTCCAGCGAGGAATCCGGGTACATTACCGGGCAAGTGCTGCCGGTGACCGGTGGTTGGTTAGTGTGAGGAAATGGCGAAGATGCCCGAGATTCTCGAACGGATTCAATCCGAGCAAATCTTTCACGACCGCCAAGCCGGGGAGCGCGGCGAGAGCTTCCGCGCCGGTCGGGCCGATCTGCGCTTTGACGATGTGGACTATTTGAATCACGAAACGTGGATCCGCCCCGCGTTCGCACAACTCGGCGATGTGCGCGGCAAAACCATCCTCGATTACGGTTGCGGGCACGGTATGGCCGCGGTGACATTGGCCCGTGCCGGGGCACGCGTGAGCGGCTTCGATCTCTCGCCAGGGTACGTCGCGGAAGCCGAGCGGCGCGCCGCCGTCAACGGGGTGTCCGTGGAGTTCCGCGTCGCCGATGCCGAGCACCTACCTTACCCCGATGCCAGTTTCGACGCCGTCTGGGGCAACGCGATCTTGCACCACCTCGATTTGCACCGGGCCGGGGCCGAATTGCACCGGGTAATGAAACCGGGCGGGGTCGCCGTCTTTTGCGAACCGTGGGGCGGCAACCCGCTGCTGAACTTCGCCCGCCGGCGCTTGCCGTACCCCGGCAAGGAGCGCACGCCCGATGAGCGTCCGCTGAACTGCCGCGATCTCGCGCCGTTGCGGGTGCACTTCCCGAAACTGCTTTGGTGCGGCCATCAAATGTTCGGCATGATCCGCCGAATCGTGAAGTCGCGTTGGCTGCTGACCCCGGCCGACTTCGCCGACCGGATCGCATTCGGATTGTGTCCGCCGCTCGAAAATCTCGGTCGCTATGTGGTGCTGACGCTGCCGAAGGGGTAATCTGATACCGTTATGGCACCCGCCCCATCGCTATCCCGATCCGCTCAAACCGCGCTCGCGGGGTGCGTCCTCGCGCTGGTCGCGTTCGCCTTGTTCCGCCTCTACGCTCCGACGGCGACTCGCCCGACCGAGGAATCCGCACCCCGTCGGCAGGTCGATCTCAACCGCGCCGATCGCCAAGAACTGATGCAAATCCCCGGCCTCGGGGCCAGCAATGCGGATGCGATCCTCGCCCACCGCGCCGAACGCGGGCCGTTCGAAAGTCTCGACGATCTGACCCACGTCCATGGCGTCGGCCCCAAGACGACCGAGAAGGTGAAGCCTTGGTTGCAACTCGGCCCCGCCGAGGAACCGGTCGAACGATTGGAGCGGAAGCCCGTACCGCTGCCAACGCCGCAGTCCGGAAAAGCGAAGTTGTTGGCGACCGATGCAAAGATCGACGTGAACGCGGCCACCGAAGCCGATTTCGTGCGGCTCCCCGGCATCGGCCCGACCCTGGCCGCGCGGATCGTGTCGTATCGCGCGAACGCGACCTTCGCCACTGTCGACGACCTCCGCAAAGTCAAAGGCATCGGCGTCAAAACCCTCGACGCCATCCGGCCATTTATCGCGGTCGAGAAGAAGTGACTCGTGGGAAAATCGATCGGTTATCCGATCGCCTTCCGCACCCGCAGGAGCACCGTCGGGTTCACCGCTTCGAAGCGCAGGCTCTCCAACTGCTCGACGCCTCGGGACAGGTTCATCAACAAGACATCGACCGTCGTCGCCAAGCGCTTCAACACGGCGTAAGTCGCGCTGATCATTTCCAAGGTGCCGACGTTGGCGACGAGCCGGCCGCCGGGGCGGAGGGCGGCGTAGCTCGCTTCGAGCAAGCGCGCGACTTCGCCGCCGTTGCCGCCGACGAAGATCGCATCCGGCGCGGGCAGCGCGTCGAAGACGCCGGGGGCGGTGCCGAAGATCGGCTTCACGTTCGGGATGCCGAAGGTGTCGAGATTCGCCTGAATCAGGTGGTAGTCGGCGCTGTCTTGTTCGATGGCGTAGACGGTGCCGGGGGCGACGAGCTGGGCCATTTCGATGGCGACGCTGCCCGAACCGGCACCGACATCCCACGCCACATCGCCGACGCGCAGGTCGAGTTGGCTCAGCGCCACGGCGCGGACTTCGGCTTGGGTGATCAGCCCCGTTTTGGGTCGCGATTGCGCGAAGAGATCGTCCGGGTTGCCGAAGCGCCCGAGTTGCCCGCCGGCGCGCGGCCGGTCGGGTCGATTCGGTTTGCGTTTCAAGATGAACACGTTGAGCGGATCGAAGCGCAGATCCTGAATCTCGGAGAGTTCGCCCTGCGTGATGCGCTCGTCCCGGCCGCCGAGATTCTCGCAGACGTAGCCGCGGAAGTAGTCGATGCCGCGGGCGAGCAGTTCGCGGGCCACGCGGTTCGGCGGGTACTTCTCGGAGGTGAACAGGCCGACGGTTTCCGCGATGCGGATCTTGTCGAGCACGTCGTCGAGCGCCTTCGCCGAGAGGTCGGTGAGGTAGGCTTCTTCCCACGTTTCTTTGAGGCGGGCGAAGGCGAGTTGCATACTGCTGACATGCGGGACGACCTCGAAATGATCGGGGCCGACTTTGTCGCAGAGGTAGCGGGCGGTGCCGTAGAACAGCGGATCGCCCACGGCCGCGACGGCCATGCGCTTCTTGCCGAGGTTGGCTTTGAGTTTCTCGACGACCTCGGGCAGGTCGGTGCCGATGCGGACGCGCTCGGCGGTCAATTCGGGGAGCAGTTTCAGCGCAGCCTCGGAACCGAAGACGACCTCGGCCGAGTTCAGCCAATCCGCCGAGCGCGCCGACAGTCCGGCGAGACCGTCCGGCCCGATGCCGACGATGGGGATTTTCGGGTGTTCCATAGTGGGGCTATTATACGGGCCGCGGCCGGAGTCGGGTCTGGATTCGACGCGTGTGTTCCCCCATCGGCACACAGTCGAAATCGTTCTGCAGCCGGTCGAAGAATTGCCCGACGAGTTCGAGCTTGCCGGCGTGCGGACGCTTCATGGCGGGGAAAAAATCGATGCGGTCGGTATCGTCCGACCCCATGAAATCGAGCGGGTGCAACAGCAGCGACAATTCGGTGCCCGTCGACCGACACAGGAACAGCGCCATCCGCCAATAGAGTTTCGCGATCGCCCGGCTGTACCCCGCGAGGTAGAGCAGGTACGAGACGTGGATCGGCACTTTGAAGATCGGCATCGTCGTCACGGGGATTTCGAGCAGCGGGCCGCTCGGCATTGTCCACTCGAACGGTTTGAGCGGCCCGAAGCCGTCGGTGAAACGGCCGAACAGTTTCTTCCGCTTGGCTCGTTCTTCCGGTGACAACCCCTTGGCCGTGGCCAAATAATACAAACGTGCGAGCGGACCGAGGAATGTGGGGAACGTGCTGCAATCGTAGGCGTACCCGCGGCGGGCGAGGACATTTAACAGCGTCGGCGAGTGGCTGAACCCCGGACCGCGGAATCCGGTCGGTTTCACGCCGGTGGCGGCCTCGATGGCTTCTTCGGTGCGTTGCAACTCGTCTTCGATCTCGGCTTCGCTGTAGAGGTGCAACCACGGTTCGTGGTGGAACGAGTGGTTGCCGACCTCGTGCCCCGCCTCGGTGATCGAGCGCAAGACCGCCGCGTGAGCCGGGTCGGCGGCATCTCGGCCGACGATGAAGAAGGTGATTCTCAGGTTCCGCGCCGCCAAGAATTTCAGCACCCGCGGCACGACGATACCCAAGTAACTCGGGTACTCGTCCCAGCCCAGTTCGCCGTGGGTCTTCAGGTACGACCATAGGTTGTCGAGGTCGAGGGAGAGGCTGCAAGTCGGCCTGCGGTTAGGATTTTGAACCGCGGAGGAGCGGTGAAGCGGAGAGGGCAGCGGCTTGAAATCCAAATCATGCAGATCCATTTTGATCCCTCCGCTCCTTCGCTTCTCCGCGGTTCAAAATCTTTGCGACCACCTGCCCCGCCAATTGCAGCGTCTCGTTCACGTTGAGCGTGCCGTTGATGATGTGCGACGAGTTCACCAAGTACACGCCCCCCACGCTCGTTTTCATGTCCGGCACGCGCTCGGAGTAGTTCAGCGTCGGCACCGCGAAGACGTGCTTCACCCGCGCCAGTTGGAATGCCAGGACGTCGCCGCGTTCAAACTCCGGGTGCATGCGCTCGAGCGCCGCGAGGAATCGCTCGCGGATCGAATCGTCCGGTTCGGCGAACAGTGGATCGTCCGAGGCGACGTACTTGGGCAAGTAGACGAGCGCCCGCCCGCCGAACTCGGCGGGGTCGACGAGGGCCGTCATTTCGATGACGCCCGTGAACGGCAGCCAGTCGTCGGTGAGGTTCGTGACGTAAAACCGTGACAGCGGCTTTTTCAAAAGCACCGACGCGCAGACGATTCCCTGATACGTGAGGTCGTTCAGCTTGGCTTGTTCGACATCGCTCAATCCCGGCACCAGTTTCACAGCGAGCGCCGGGGCCGACGTGACGATGATCCGGTCGAACGCACGCACCTCGCCGGAGGCGAGTTCGATGGTCGGGCCATCGACGATCTTGTCCACCGGAGCATTCGCGATCAACTCGACGCCGCGTTCGCGCAGCTTCGACACATACCTTTCCAAGATCGTGGCGTAGCCGCCGCGGACATAGCCGAAGAGTTCCTTTTTCATGCCCGAGCGCCGCGCGGCGTACATTCGGGCGATGGTCGCCCAGATGAACGCGGCCGAGGCGATGCGGTAGCTCTCGCCGAGTTTGGCCCGCAGCAGCGGCAGCCAGATTTTTTCGGTGGTCCGCGGGCCCGACCACTTCCGCAGCCAATCGACGACGGGGATCTGTTCGAGGGCCTTCCAGTCGGTCACCTTCGACGCGTGCCGGATAGTCAGCCCGAGGCGCAGCTTGCTCAGTAGGCCCAGCGGCGGGAACTTGAGGAACTCGACCGAATTCGACATCGAATAGAGTTTGCCGTCGGTGTAGAAGCCGGTTTTGGTTTCGACGCCGACGAACTCGGACGCGAGGTCGAGTTCTTTGAGCAAAGCGTGGGTGTGCGAATCGGACAGCAAGATGACGTGGTAGAAGCGGTCCCAGGTGATGTCGCCGAGTTGCCACGCGGAGGCGAGGCCACCGAAATGCGGAGCGGCTTCGAAGACGGTTACGGCGTGACCAAGTTTTTGGAGCCGATCCGCGAGGGAGAGTCCGAGCAGACCGCCGCCGACGATGCCGATGCGCTCGCTCATTCGGCTTCCACCGTGACGTCGGTCCGGTGGTCGTACCGGCGATGGCACGCCGTGCATTCGACACATTGCGCGGCCAGTGGATTTCCCGGTTCGAACTTCGACAAAAGCTGTCCGCATTTGCAAACGGCGCCGACGACGCGGGCCGGGTTGCCGAGCGCCAGCGCGAAGTCCGGAATCGACTTCGTGACGACCGAACCCATACCGACCATCGCCCAGCGGCCGATGGTGAGGTCGTTGCCGACGGTGCAGTTCGCCCCGATGGTGGCACCTTCTCGAACCAGCGTCGGCAGGGTCTGTTCGTCCGGTTCGGAGCCGCGCAGTTGCTTCAGATCCGGTGTGGTGGCGCGCGGGAAGCGGTCGTTGGTGAAGACGGTTCCGGCCGAGACCATCACGCCGTCTTCGAGGGTGACGCCGGCGCAGATGTAGACGAACGCGTTGATTTTGCAGCGGTCGCCGATGCGGACGCCGCCGGCGATGTAGGTCTTCTCGCCGACGATGCAATCGGCGCCGAGCATCGCCCCGCGGCGGATGTGGACGTGATCCCAGACGGCCGAACCGCGGCCGATGCCGACGCCCGGCTCGATGATGGCGGTCGGGTAGAGGCGTGGGCCGTCAGCCATTCCAAGAATCCCGGAGGGCGTCGAGCGTCAGCAGCGACAGCGGCGTGTTGGACAGATTCATCCGGGTCGATTCGATGCCGGTCCACGCGGAAGCACGGAGCGAGGAATACGCGGCCTCCATGACTTCGACGCTCGCCACGGCGTCTTCCCATGTGATCCGCAACGGCTCGGTGCCACGGATCGCCCCGGCGAAGTTCGCCAGTTGGTCGCGGAAGGCTTTCACCTTGTCGTAGCCTTGGCCGAAGACGACCCACTCTTTGCACGACCCGAGTTTGTAGCGCGATTGCCGCCAGCCGATTTGGATCGTGCCGAGCGAGCCGTAGACGGTGACATACCAGTCGAGTTCTTTGTCGATGCTCCACGACAGATCGACGCTGCCCATGATGCCGGAGCGCGACTTCACGAACAGGCGCGCCGTGTCTTCGACGAGCAAGCCCTGGAGGTTTTTCCCTTCGACGGCGTGGATCTCGGCGAGCGGGCCGAGGAAATAGCGCATGAGGTCGACGGAGTGGGTGCCGTTGTCGATGAGCACGCCGCCTCCGCCGATGGCCGGGTCCGAATTCCAGCGGCGGGTCATATCGACGCGGCCGGTGAAGGCGTTCTCGAACAGGACGACCTCGCCGATGACACCCGAGGCGATGAGGCGCTTGGCCCGGGTCACGTCGTCGACGTAGCGGAATTTCGACCCCATCGTGAGCAGCACGCCGGCCTGGTCGGCGGTGGTGGCCATCGCCCGGGCGCTCTCGGCGGTGAAGGTGAACGGCTTCTCGCACAGGACGTGCAGGCCGCGTTTCACGAGCTTCAGCGTGATCGATTCGTGCGTGTTCGGCGGCGTGCACAAGATCGCCGCGTCGACGGAGGACCCCGAGGCGAACAGCGACTCCGGGGAGGCGAACGCCCGGCCGCCGAGCCGCGCGGCGAGGGCGTTCGCCGCGTCGGCGCGGACATCCACGACGGCGGTCAATTGGGCGCTCGGGTGATTCTCGAAGGCGCTGGCGTAGCTCTGGGCGATGCCGCCGGCTCCGACCAGCGCGAAGGTCACGGGTTTCATGTCGATCAGCCTTCTTTCAACTTGGTCACCGCTCGGCGGAGGGCCGCCGCGAGGAAGTCCAGCGTCGCGTCGGTGTATTTCTCGTTCCACGGTAGAACGAGGACGCGGTCGAGGTACTCGAAGGTTCCCGGAAATCGCTCGGCGGAGTAATCGACGGCCTCGGGGCGGGCCAGGGTGAAGGGCCAGCGACTCCGGCCGAAGGTGCGCTGATCGCGGATCACCTCGCAGCGGAACGCCGGTTTTTGGATGTACCGCGGCGCGCTGAGGATGTTGTCGAGCTTCAATTCCTTCGCGAGCGCCGGCGGCCCGCCGGGGATCACGGCGGGATCGACGAGCACGCTGTACTTCCAGAACACGTGCTCGGAAATCGGCGTTCGCACCGGCACCGAAATGCCGGGGATGCCCGTCAGCAGCAGGTCCATCTTCGCGGCCAAGGTCGCACGCGCCTCGACGATCCCCTTCAACTTGGCCAGTTGCGCCACGGCCACGGCCGCTTGCAATTCGCTGATGCGGTAGTTCAGACCGAGGGTGTAGTGGTCCGGGTTCGCGTCGCCGTAGCCCCACGATTTGTTGTTGAACAGGAACACCTTCCGCGCGAGGGCGGCGTCGTTCGAGACGATCAAACCACCTTCGCCGGCGGTGATGTGCTTCCCCTGTTGCAGGCTGAAACACCCGAGGGCGCCGAAGGTGCCGATGGGCTGGCCGCGGTACGTGCTCAGGAACGCTTGGGCGCAATCTTCGATGATCGGGAGGTTGTACAGCTCGGCCAAATTCAAAATCGGCTTCATGTCGCACGGGTTGCCGAACAAGTGCGTGACGATGATCGCTTGCGTCCGCGGGGAAATCCGCGCGGCGAGGGTCTCGGCCGTGACGTTGCCGGTGCGGGCATCGACGTCGGCGAAGACGGGAATCGCCCCTTGGTACAAGATCGGCGTGATCGCGCCCATGTCGGTGATCGACGTGGTGATGATCTCGTCGCCCGGCTCGGGGTCGATGGCGGCGATGGCCGCGTGGATCGCCGCCGAGCCCGACGAACAGGCGTGGGCGTGCTTCGCGCCGAGCATCGCGGCGAACTCGGTTTCGAGCCGCTTGGCGAACTTGCCTTTGGTCGCGGTCAGCGTGCCGCTGCGCAGGGCTTCGGTCACCAGCGCGATTTCTTCGTCGCCGAGGGTGCGGCCGGAGGCGTCTTGATCGGATGGAATATTCATGGGCCGTGTGATCCCGGTGAGCCGACGGGTGCGGGCGAGGGTGAACCGAAACGGGTGGAACGCGAAGGGATCGAGGGCGGGGCGGGGGTGTCTTGGTTCGGCAGCGTGTGGACTTTGGAGATCATCGACACCTGCCCGCGGATGATGGCGTCGCGGTCGGTCAGGCGCAGTTGCCGGCGGCGGTCGTACATCAGTCGCGCCATCAGCCGGAGGTGGCCGAGGATGGTGCGGAACGTCTTCATCTTCGAACTGCCGTGCAGGCGGCACTCGAGTACGGCCGGGTGTTCGACGATGGTCTTGCCGGCGAGGTCGAGCCGGCCGACGAGTTCGGCGATTCCGAGGTAACGGTTGTTCGACAGCGGGATCGCCGCAATGGTGCTGCGCCGGTAAACCCGCAAGCAACTGGTGTAGGTGTACAAGTTCGTGCGCAGCACGCGGCGGTAGAGCCACGCGCACCCCTTGGACAGTTTCAACCGCCACGCGGGGACGTTTTTAATTCCCCCGGCCGGGTGGTACGGCGACGCCGTCACGAGGTCGACGCCGGTTGTCAGCAGCGGGATCAACTCGGCGAGTTTCAGCGGATCGTAGCTGCAGTCGCTGTCCATCGAGCAGACGATTTCGGTGCTCGCGCTGCGGATGCCGGTCATGATCGCCGCGGCGATGCCGAGGTTGATGTCGTGCCGGAGGAGTTGGTAGCCCGCGCGGTTGCCGAACGATTTCTTCAGCGAGTTCCACGTGTCGTCGGTGCTGCCGTCGTCGACGAGCAGACAGGTCACGTCGTAGGTGGTCCCGAGGCGTTCGCGGACTTCGTCGAGGGTGTTGCGCAGGTGCGCGACGATCAATTCCTCGTTGAAGCACGGCACGACGATGGACACCGGCTTGCGGTCGGAAGCCAACATCGGGGAAGGTCGCTCCATGCGGGTGGAGTGGGAACTGCCGAATGTGGTGAGGGCGACGAGGTCCGGTTGCGGCGGGGCCGGTTCCGGGGCGAGTTGCAGATAGTCGGCGCAGGAGCCGAAGCGGTAGGTCGTCAGCAGGTGGCCGAGTCGCTCGGGCATCTTCGCCAAGTTGCGGTAGTGGCGCATCCGGTTGAGCCGCCCGCCGGCCGCGAGGCGCGGTTGCTCGGGGTCGAGTTCCCACGTGTGGAAGTAGGCCACCATAGGCGTCGGGTAGATGCGATGCCACTTCGCGGCGGCGCGGCTCGTCAGGAATTTCGGGAGCTGCCGCAGGTAGTTTCCACCCGCCACGGGGACGCGGACGCCGAGGATTTTGCCGCACGAGATCGGCAATTCGAGCAGCGCGTGATTCCCGTTGCGATGTTCGTGCGGGGTCAGCCGGCCCGGTTCCCCCGCGAAGCTAGAGCGGATCGGGGCGATGCTGGTATCGTACACGAAACCGAGTTCGGCGAGGGCGTCGAGCGCCCAAAGGTCCTCCGGTTGCAGCCAGCCGTCGGCCAGACGGTACCCGTAGACTTTCCGCCCCGTCGCGGCTTCGACGGCGTGGCGCGCCCGCAGGGCATCGACTCGGAATTCTTCCGGGGTCAATTCCTTGACGCCGCGGTGGTAGAAGCCGCGCACGCCGACTTCGTGCCCGGCCTCGGCGACGCGGCGGACGACGTCCGGAAATTGTTCGGCGATCCACCCGAGGACGAAAAAGGTCGCCGTGGCGTCGTGCTTCGCGAGCAGGTCGAGCGCGCGTTGGGTCGTCAGTTCGATGCGCGATTCGAACCGCTGCCAGCGATTGCGCTGGATGTATTTGTTGAACGCCCGGACGTGGTAATAATCCTCGACATTCACGGTCAGCAGGTGGCGGCGTTCGGGGGTCATACCGTCACCGCCTTCGCCGATTGAGACTTCTGCTCCGCTAGGACTCGCTTCAAGATCCGGGCGATCCGCCGGGATGCGCGGCCATCGCCGAAGGGGTTGACTCTATGTGGCGGCACGTTTCCCAACGTGCCGGTCGTGGAAATCTTCGGGTCTGGTCGCTCGGAAGTCACCTCGAGATCCGTTTCCCCGGCACGTTGGGAAACGTGCCGCCACGGCTCTTCGTCACTCCAATACTGTTCTCGCAACATCGTTTCGAATTGCCCGGGGGTCGCCGCGAGTTTCGCCAGGCCCGTTTCCAAAACTTCATGGCGTTCGGTCGATTCCCGCAAGATCAGCAGCGGCTTGCCCAGGCTCGGGGCTTCTTCTTGGATGCCGCCGGAGTCCGAAGCGATCAGCCACGATTCGGACAGCAACCGGATGAAATCGACGTAGTCGAGCGGCTCGATCAAGTGGACGCGCTCGACGCCCGCCAAGATGGAATACGCCTTCTGCCGCACGACCGGATTCGGGTGCACCGGAAAAATGACGGCCGTGTCGGCGTGGCGTTCGACGAAGCGCCGGAGCACGCGGAGATTCTCTTCCAACAGACTCGCGAAGTTCTCCCGGCGGTGGCTCGTGAAGGCGATCCGCTTCAAGCCTGCGGTCCGGTTCAACAAGTCTTGCAACGCCGGGGAACAGGGCGTCTTGCCGATCCAGTTCAGCGCATCGACGACCGGGTTACCGGTGCGGAAGATGGCTTCGCGCGGGATACCCTCGCGCCGCAGCGTGCGGACGTGATTCGTCGTCCCGGCGAAGTGCCAGCGGGCCATGCGGCTAATCAACCGGCGATTCATTTCTTCGGGGAAGGGCGATTGCGGATCGTCCGTCCGCAATCCGGCTTCGACGTGCCCAACGGGGATCTTCCGTTGGAAGGCCGCGAGGGCGACCGCCGCCGCGGTGGTCGTGTCGCCCTGCACGAGGACGACGTCCGGCCGGTGCGATTCGAGCAGCGGGTCGATGTCGTTCAAAATGCGGGCGAAGAGCGGGTTCAACGCTTGGCCCGGCCGCATCACTTCCAAATCGTGGTCGATGCGGGTGCCGAACAACGTCAAAAACGGGGCGAGCAAATCGGCGTGCTGCCCGGTGTTCACGTTGACGGTTCGGAAATCATCGGCGCGCGCTTCGAGTTCGGCCAGCACCGGGCCGAACTTGATCAATTCGGGTCGCGTGCCGAAGGCGGTGAGCACCTTTCGGGGCGATGATTTGCGAGCGTCGGCGCGGGTCATAAGTTGGATAGCGGGTATGAAACACTGTCCGGAATATCGTCAGCGTAGCACGCGGATGATCCGGAGAGTCCAACGTTCTCTCTTTTATCAATTTCGGAACCGGGCGGAAATCGATGGACTGTCCGCTGTGCGGAACTCCGGGCCGACGGCGCTTCTCGGCTCACGACATTCCAGTTTTGGATTGCCCCGCTTGCCGGCACCGCTACGCCGGCTGGGTTCCCACTCCGTCTCACATCGACACCGTCTACGCCGACGCTTATTTCCACGGCGGCGGGGCGGGCTACCCCGACTACCTCGCCGATGCCGAGTTGCATCGTCAACACGGCCGGCGCTACGGGGAGTTACTCGTGCGCTACCAACGGCCGGGGCGGATCCTCGATGTCGGGGCCGCCGCCGGATTCGTCCTCCAGGGGATGACCGATTGCGGCTGGAGGAGCAGTGGAATCGAACCGAACGCCGCGATGGCCGCGTTCGGCCGGGATCGATTGGGCCTCCCTATACAAACGGGGACGCTGGACACGTCGGACTTCGCGGAGCCGTTCGACGCGATCTCGTTCATCCAAGTCTTGGCCCACTTCCCGGACCCATCGGCGGCCTTCCGCCGCGCCGACGCCCTCACGAAACCGGGCGGCCTCTGGTTGATCGAAACGTGGAACTGCGAAAGTCGCACGGCCCGCTGGCTCGGGGGAGCTTGGCACGAATACAGCCCGCCGAGCGTCTTGCACTGGTGGAGCCCGCCGGTGTTGAAGCGGACGCTCGAGCCACTCGGCTACCGCCTCCGCGGCACCGGCTATCCGCAGAAGTGGATTGGCCTGCGGCACGCGAAGTCGCTGCTGTCGCACAAATATCCGCGGGCGGCCGGGCTGCTGAAGCGGATCCCGGACGGACTGGCCGTGCCTTACCCGTCCGAAGATTTGTTCTGGGCCGTGTATCAGAAGGTTTGAAGCTCGAACGGTTTCCCCGGTGCCGTCCGTCCCGTCATCGCATTGCGAGCTACACTCCAACAGGGGGCGAAATGCGGGTTGACGTTTCGGCGGGATTTTCGTGCAGTAAGGGGATGCCGCCGGAAGGATGGGCGGCGATGCGAGGATCGTGACCCGTGCGGACGCTGGCGAACACCGAATTGAAAACCGACCGCGCCTGGCTGGCCCTCGTGCTCGGCGCGACCGCGCTCATGCTCCTCGCGTTCTACAACGGGGTGTTCGACCTCGTCAAGCAATGGACGAAGGCCGATTACTCGCACGGGTTCCTAGTCCCGCCGTTCGCGGCCTACCTGCTCTGGCGCCGCCGCGCGATGCTGCCGGAGACCATCGCCTACCCGGATACCCGCGGTCTGCCGTTCATTCTCGGCGCCGTCGGATTGTCGGTGATCGCCGAGCTGAACTATGGCAAAGAGATCGCCCGCGGCGCGGCCATCGTCCTCGGCTTCGCCGGGATCGCGACGATGTTCTTCGGGCGCTGGCGAGGGCTGCAATGGGCGTGGCCCGGGCTCGTGTTCTTGCTGCTCGCCCTGCCGTTGCCGTTCGATCTCGAAGTGAAGTTGAGCAACCGCCTCCGGTTGATCGCGGCCAAAGGCGGGACGTACATCCTGCAATTGATCGGCTTCCCGACCTACAACACCGGCACGGTCATCCACATCGGGAACACGCAAATCGGCGTCGCCGAGGCCTGCTCGGGCCTCAGCATGCTCTTGGCGTTCGTGGCCCTCACGGTGGCCATCGCGTTCCTTTGCCCGCCGTCGCGACCGAAGTGGGACCGCCTCGGCATCGCCGCGAGTTCCATCCCCATCGCCGTCTTCTGCAACATCGGGCGGATCGTCGTCACGGGTCTCGTTTACCACGCCGGATGGAATCAACTGGGCGATTTCGTCGTCCACGACCTCGCCGGATGGTTGATGATGCCGTTCGCCCTCGGCTTGGTTTGGCTCGAATTCCGCTTGATCGATTGGATCATCGTGCCGGTCGAATTCGCGTCGATGGAAGAAGTGACGAAGGCCTCGTTCACCAAAGCCGCTGAGAAAATTAAACGCGAAGACGCTGAGCGCGCCGCGATGGCGGCGGCGTGGAAAGCCCCGCTCGCGCCGACGCCCCCGGCGGGAGGGGCCACCGGATGACCCGGCGTTTCCTCGGGCCGCGGGCCTACGCCCTCTTCGCCATGGGCTTCGCGGCCTTCACGCTCTACGGCAGCTACGTCCCGTTCCAGTACCGCGAGCGGCCGTGGCACGAGGCCACCGGCGCTTTCGCGTGGGCCATGGAGCATCGCCTCGCGATGGAATCGCGGTCGGACTGGGCGGCCAATTGCCTGCTCGGCGCCCCCCTCGGGTTCTGCCTTTTGGCAGCCCTGCGCGTCGATAAATCCGCACGATCCACCACCGCGCTCGTCGGTGTGGCACTGCTGCCGTTGTGCGTCGCCTTCGCGGCCGCTGTCGAATTCGGCCAACTGTATTTCCCCGGTCGCACCTGCGCCGGGTCGGACGTCTGGGCCCAAGGTTTGGGCTCGACCTTCGGCGTGCTCGCTTGGATCCTCGGTGGCCAATGGCTGACCGACAAACTCCGCGGTGCTTTCGGGTCGCCCGGCGAACGCGGCAATCCGGCGGTCTTGCTCCTCGCTTACGGGGCCTTTGTGCTCTTGGTTCAATTGCTACCGCTCGACTTGTCGATCAGTCCGTCCGTGCTGTACCACAAAGCAATCGACCCCGGCGAGACGACGCTGGTACCGCTGGGGGAATTCGACCGAATCCCGAACCGGCCCCCGCCCGACGACGGGAAGAAGATTCAGAATTGGCTCGAACTGATCGCCCTGAGCTGGCCGCTCGGAGCCCTCGCGTCCCGCTTGCCGGGAAAGTGGGGCGTCATCGACGGGCTTCCGCGGCTGCTCGGTTCGGCCCTCGCCACCGCGACGATTTTGGAACTCGGGCAGCTCGCGGTCGCCTCCCGGCACCCGAGTACGACCGACGTCATCGTACTGACCTTCGGCATATTCCTCGGTTGGGCGGCGGCCCTGTCCCAGGCCGATCGCGGCGTCCGCAAGCACCGGCTCCCGGTGGCCCTCGGTCTCGGGGCGCTCTGGCTGGGGCTGCTCGGCGTCATCCAATGGCAACCGTTCGATTTTCAACCCGAACTTTTGGGCGAGCGCCTCGGCGATCTCGATTGGATGCCGATGGCCGGGCAGGCGAACAAGAACTACCTCTGGGCCCTCGACGAAGTGCTGGAAAAGTTCGTGCTCTTCGCGCCGATCGGCGCGCTCGCGGTTTGGGCCAAGAAAACCGCGCCCGGTCGGCCGGGAGTGCTCGTTCCCGTGCTAATCTCCGGTGCGGTCGCCGCGGCGTTGGAATTCGGCCAAGCGATGATCCCGAGCCGCACGGCGAGCCCGACCGACCTGCTCTTCGGTCTCGTCGGCGGGTGGATCGGGGCCGAGGTCGTGCGCCGGACCGCCGGCTACCGGCGAGAATTGGGTTTTTCCATGCGGCCGGGGAGGGTCGCCCGGCCGGCCGGGTGGAATCCGGTGGTCGCCCCGCGCGAGAGGATCGATGGATAAGCACCTGATCTTGATGATCGTCTCGACGATCGTGAGCGTCGTCGGCAGCTTCTTGGGCGGGCCGTTCTTCGGCGTGATGATCTACTACGTCTACTCGGTCGTGCGGCCGCAGTTTGCCTGGAAGGACAAGCTGCCGACGCTCGAATTCGGCTGGTCGTACATGGCGGCGATGAGCGCGATCATCGCGACGGTGATCTTCCGGATGGGCCTGATGAAAATGCCCGCGGCCGGGCCGACGCTGGGGACCAAGCGACCGGGTTGGAACTACATCCATTACGCCGTGCTCGCCTTCGCATTCTGGGTCGCCATCAGCTACCGATTCGCGGTGAGCCAAGAGACCGCCTACCTGCACTTCCTCGAATATTTGAAGATGTTCGTCGTCTTCGTGATCGCGTGCTTGAGCGTCCAGCGCATCAGTCAACTTTGGATTCTCCTCGCCGCTCTCGCGCTCGCCGACGCCTTCGTCAGCGTCGAAGTCAACACCTACTACTTCAAAGATGGCTACCGGATTTTGAACCGCATCGGTTGGGGCGGGGCCGACAACAACGGCGCCGGCTTGCAACTGGCGATGGGGATCCCCCTTTGCTACTTCCTGTGGGAATCGACGGTGAGCCGTTTCCGCTGGGTTTACCTGATCGGCGCCGCCGTCCTCACGCACGCGGTGCTGCTCTCGGACAGCCGCGGGGCGATGCTCTCGGTGCTCGTTTCGACGCCGGTGTTGTTCTTCTTCAGCCAGCGGAAAAAGGCCCTCCTCGGCCTCGGTGTCCTCGGGATGATGTTCGTCGTCGCGAGTGCCGGGCCGGAAGTGCAGAACCGGTTTCTGTCGATTTCGGAGCACGAGGCCGACGACAGCGCGAACTCCCGGAAGACGACGTGGCTGATCGCCATCCGCATGGCGAACGAACATCCGTTCGTCGGCTTCGGCTTGCGCTGCTCGAGCGCGTACACCCGCGAGTACGGGGCCGACATGGACGGCCGGGTGATCCACAGCCAGTATTTCCAAATCGCCGCCGACATGGGCTGGGTCGGTCTCGGCTGGTTCTTGCTGCTGCTCGCGACCGTATTCAGCCTGACGTACTTGATGTGGAGGCGGACCCGGCACTGGCCGAAGACCGACACGCTATTGAAAGCCCGGTCGATCGCGGGGGCGGTGATCACGTCGCTGACGATCTACTGCATCGGCGGAATCTTTTTGTCCCTCGACCACTTCGAGCTGCCCTACGCGCTCTTCTTGATCGCGGCGCAACTCTGGGCGGTGTTCCGGGCCCGCGGCTTGGAGGCGATCGTCCGCGAGGAAGCGATGCGCGAACCGCACCTGTTCGCGGTGAAAGCGCCGGTGCGCTATGCGCCGATCCCGGCGCCGTTCGTCCGAAGCCGTCCACAGGTGCACGCCGCGGCGCCGGGAGGATCGGTATGAAAGTGAGCCTCTACACGTTCGTGAAGAACGGCCTGCGGAACGATTACCACATCGTGGCGATGCTGAAACACCACCTGCCGTTCGCGGACGAAATCATCGTCCACGAAGGGCGCTCCACCGACGGTACCTTCGCGGCGATCCGCGCACTCGATCCGAAGATCCAAGTCTTCCAATCGGATTGGGACATTCACAAAGGAATGGATTGGGTCAACGGTTTTAAGGACGCCACGCGGGTCCGCTGCACCGGCGATTGGTGCGTGATGCTCGACGCCGACGAGTTTATTCCGGAGTGGTCGTTCGAGCCGCTGCGCGAGACGATGCGGGCGACCTCGAAAATGACGTTACCGATGAAACTGCTGAACTTCTACGGGAATTACAAGGTGCTCAACGCCTTCCCGGGGAAGTTCCGCTGGCCCGCGTTCAAGCGGAACCTCCACCGTAATGTGCCGGAAATCGCCATGCACGGCGGCGACGGCTCCAGCGTGCGGCACCCGTCCGAAGCGTTTTCGCTCGACCCGGCCGACGCCGTCTGCGACCTCCACCACTTCGGCCCGGTCCGGCGACCGGCCGTGATGCGCGAGATGTGGCGCAACATGCGCGGGCGCTTGTACAACGCCCCGCCGCCGCGATTCCAACTGCCGTCGTTCTTGTTCAAATTGTTTCCGCACAATTGGAAGGACCCCGACTTCCTCCCGCAGTTGCGGCTGTACGACGGACCGTACATGCGGTGCGTCCTCGACGACCCCGCCGAGTTCACCCGCGACGGCATGCAGCTCTTCGACTATCTGAATTCGAGCGTCGCCAAATGAGCCGTCCGATCCGCGTCGGCTTCGTCGTCCACGTCATGCAAGTCGCCGGGGCGGAGGTGCTCGTCCGCGAAACGATCCGCCATTTGGGAACGGCGATCAAGCCGACGATCTTCTGCCTCGACGCCATCGGAACCATTGGCGAAGACTTGCAAAAGCAGGGCGTGCCGGTGGTTTCTTTGAACCGCAAACCGGGCTGGGATTTCTCCGTCAGTCGGAAGCTCGCGCGCGAATTCACCGCCCGGCGAATCGAAGTCGTCCACGCCCATCAGTACACGCCGTTCTTCTACAGCGCCTTGGCCAAGTGGTTCGCCCGACCGGTGCCGAAGATCATCCTCACCGAGCACGGCCGGCATTATCCGGACATCGTCGCGCCGAAGCGCCGGGCCTTCAACCGGTTGATCCTCGACCGCTGCGCCGACGAGGTCAACGCCTGCATCGGCTTCAGCGCGCGGGCTTTGTCGCGCATCGACGGTTTCCGCGGCAACCGCATGCGCGTCATCGAAAACGGTATCGATGTCGAGAACTACGGCCCGCCGGCGGATCGCACGGCATTGCGAAATCGACTCGGCCTCGACCCCGCCAAGCGGTATCTCATCCATGTTGCCCGGCACCATCCCGTGAAAGATCAAGCGATGCTGCTGCGCGGTTTCGCCGGGGCCGCACTGCCCGATGTCGAACTGTTGATGGTCGGCGACGGCCCGTTGCGCCAGGAATTAGAAGCTTTGACCCGCGAATTGGGAATCGCCGAGCGCGTGCGATTTCTCGGCATCCGCCGCGATGTCGCCGAACTGCTGAGCGCCGCCGACGCGTTCGCGCTGACCAGCGTCTCCGAAGCGGCGTCGCTGACCCTGCTCGAAGCGATGGCGACGGGATTGCCCGTGATCGTCACGGCCGTCGGCGGCAATCCGGAGATCGTCCGCGACGGCGTCGACGGTCTGCACGTCCCGCGCGGCGACTCGACCGCCTGCGCGGCGGCCATCGCGAAGTTATTCGACACCCCAGGATTGATCGCGGAGTTGGGGGCGAACGCGCGACGCCGGGTACGCGAGAAATACCGGCTGGAACAAACCATCGTGGCCTATTTCGAACTGTATCGCCGCCTCGCCGGTCGGGCCGAGTCGATGGATTAGAGCCGGATACAATTCTTGGAACACCGAGGTTCCCCCATGCCTACCCCCGAATTGCCCTACGCCACCGTCGACCTCGACCGCCAGCAGCGCTGCGGGTTCCCGGAGGTCGTTTATGCCGAGGGCAAGACCCCCGAATGTGTCGAGGGGGTGTTGCGCCGCTTGGCGGAGAATTCCCAAGACGCCTTCGCCACGCGGGTGAGCGCCGAACAAGCGGCGTACTTGGCCGCGGTGCTCCCGCAGGGAATTCAAGACCGCTTGGCCCGGACGTTCTTCTGGAAGGCTTCAATGATTCCGACACCGTCGCTCGGCCAAGTCGAAATCGTGACGGCGGGGACGAGCGATCTGCCGGTGGCCCAAGAGGCATTGGTGACGGCGCGGGTGATGGGAGCGCATGCCGAGTTGATCGTCGATGTCGGCGTCGCGGGGATCCACCGCGTGCTCGCGCAGCGGGACCGGCTCAACGCGGCCGATGTCGTGATCGTCGTGGCGGGGATGGACGGCGCCCTGCCGAGCGTGGTGGGCGGCTTGGTCGAATGCCCGGTCATCGCCGTACCGACGAGCGTCGGCTACGGGGCGGCCTTCGGCGGACTGGCCCCGCTGCTGACGATGTTGAACAGTTGCTCGAGCGGCGTCGCGGTCGTGAATATCGACGCCGGGTTCAAAGCGGGCTACGTCGCGGCCCGCATCATCCGGCGGATGTACCGAGACAAAACTATTTGATCATCAGCGGGGCGATGGGCAGATCGATCGGCTTTTCGATGACCGACGGCACAGGGAGGTAGCCGGAATCGACCGGGGCTACCGGCAGCCCGGCCGGCGTCGGCGCGGGGGGCGGGAGCGGGGCCGGCGGTGTGCCCGTGGCGATGATCGGCTGAATAGGCGCGGGCATCTCGGGCGGAATCGGATTGTGCAGTGGCTCGGCCACAGTCGTCGCGCCGACGAGGGCGAGGTCCGGCTTCGGCAGTGCGCCGCCGTACCCCGGCGCGTCGGCGACTTTCTGCGGCGTCATCACACTCGCGTTCGTCGTCTGGGTCGGCATTCCCGGCGTCATCCGGTTCGCATCCGCGATTCCAGTGTGCGGCGTCTTGCGGTCGAAGGAGTTCTTGACGGTCATGCCGTCGGCGCCGGTACTGGCCGGGTCGGTGGTCTGGAATTTCGGTTTCGGCGCGGTGGTCACCGGCGTGCAGCTCGGGCCGATCAGCGCGGCTTTGGTCCGCGGATCCAAGTTGCGCAGGCCGATGTCGCTTTTGTCTTTGCTGGGGGTGCACCCGCAAGCCGCCATCAGTGCCACGCCGAGGAATCCGCCGCGATGCCACAGTGCCCGCGCACTTGATCCGTGAGCCATCGGTCCGTCTCCATCCGTGTAAAGCAGAACCGGGCGAAGCATCCATGCCTCGCCCCCGGCGCCCGAGGATCCATCCTGCGGAGGCCGGTCGGTTCTTCGCGGTCGGTGGAATAGGGATGGACCGAGGGGCTGTCAAGGCGAAGTCAATAGCGGGTGTGGCAACGATCCTTGGAGGTTGGCCTCGCAGGCGGTGTTCGGAGGGGACTCGAAAACACCTCAGGAAATTGCTTTCAACAGAGTGTGTGACACCCCACTCTGGAACCAATTAAAAGAATTGGAAGAATCGGAGCCGAAACGGTCCGTGTGGCCGAACCTCTCGCTCAGCAATGACTTGCGTCATGAAATTTGGAGAAATCCCCGAGCCGACCGAGGCGGGTGTTGGAACAATCGCTTTGGAACAATCGATCTCGCAAAGACCGCATGCGCATTCGATGACCCCAGGCCCAGCCCAGTTTCAGCAACCTCCAAGAATGGTTGCCACACCCTGCGCATCCTTCGGATTGACGCGCGGACTCGGCGAGGCTAGAAGGCCCGCCTCAGTGTGCGTGTTGTCGTTAGGAAGTCGAACCGACCACGGGGTCGACCGGGGTTTGGAACATCCCCGGCCGATCTTCGGAACCGCCAGAGGAGGGCGCGAGTATGAAACGGACGATGCTACTGTTGGGGGCGCTGGTAGCGCTCGGTCTCGGATTGTACGTCACGGGTCAAGTCTACGCCCAAACGCCCGCGGGCGGGGCGACGGTGCCGGCGGCCAAACCGGCCCGGACCGACCCGACCCGGGTGGCCGTGTTCAACGTGGCCAAGGTGATGAAGGACTTCCAGAAATGGCAGTTCTTCGCCGTCACCATGAACAACAAACGGATCACGGCCGCCGGGGAACTGGGCAAGCTGCGCAACGAAATCGTCGAGCTGCAAGCCAAAGCGGAAAAAGAACCCCGCAAGGATGTCCAAGATCAAATCGTCGTCGCGATGCGGGACAAACAGCGGTTGTTCGAAGATAAAGAGCGTTTGGCCCGCAAGCAACTCGATGAAGAATCGGCCGCGCACCTGAAGAACCTCTTCAATGAAATCCAACGGGCCGTCGGTTCGATCGTCGAAACCAACGGTTATGACGTCGTTTTCGCCTACCCGGACGCCGTCACCGCGGAAGAACAAGCTTCGCCGTTGATGGTGGATCTCAAAATGCGTCCCCCGGCCGCGATCCCGTTCTACGTCTCGAAATCGGCCGATGTGACCGACATTTTAATCGGGACGCTGAACAAGTATTTCGTCGCGCCGGGACCGGTTCCGGCGGCATTCCCGATCCCGACCGCTGCGCCGGTCGTGCCGACGAGTGGTCAGAAGTAAAGTTGGGAACTGCGGGTTCTGAGTAAATCTGGAAATCTACCCCGACGATTACTATAACTATCGCCGGGGTGTGTTTTCCCTTGAGCCACGAATGGAGTCCGGGCGACGGCGAATAGGCCGAAGTGCCTCCGGCGATGAGAATTTGCCGATCGGATGGCACGGTGACGAGGCGGACGACATGTTGAAAATGGGCTACCGACACCAGCGGACACTCGCCCGACCGGCCGTAATCTCCGGCCCGGGCTTGGTCACCGGCGCTCCCGTCCAGGTCAAATTGCACCCGGCCCCGGAGAACACCGGCGTCGTGTTCGTGCGCTCTGATCGCCCGGACTACCCCGTGATCCCGGCGCGGGCCGAGTGGGTCACGAGTACCCAACGGCGAACCACCCTCGGCGGCGGCGAATCGGCCGTGACGCTGGTCGAACACCTTTTGGCGACACTCGCCGGGCTCCGCGTCGATAATTGCGTCATCGAAGTGGACGGTCCGGAACCGCCGGGCCTCGATGGCTCCGCGGCCGGTTTCGTCGACGCGGTACTGGAATCGGGGTACACTCTTCTCTCGGCCCGTCGCTCGGTGTGGGCGGTGCAAGAATCCGTCGTGGTTCAGCAAGGCGGAGCCACGGTCGCCGTCCATCCGGCTCCCGAAGGGTCCCCGAACGAACTCCTCGCCACTTACATCCTCGATTACGGCGCCGATTCGGTAATTCCCAAGCAATCGCACACGATGACGGTTTCCCCGGAGACGTTCGCCCGCGAAGTCGCAAATTGCCGGACGTTCGTACTCGAACGGGAAGCCCTGACCTTGCGCGCTGTCGGCGTCGGCCGGCACCTCACGGCGAAAGACCTTCTCGTATTCGGGACGCACGGTCTCATCGATAACAAACTCCGGCACGCCAACGAGCCCGCCCGGCACAAAGTCCTCGATCTCATCGGCGACCTGTCCCTTTGCGGGGTCGATCTCATCGGTCACGTGGTGGCCTACCGCTCGGGACACTCGCTCAACGTCAGCCTCGCCAAGGCTTTGATAGGTCGGGCCCGTGCCGCCGGCGCGGATATTGCTCCGGTACCGGACGTTCCCCCGGCCCTCCGCCGGGCGATTTTCCCCGGCCGTCGCCATCGGGCGGCCTGATGGGCTTGGCAGAGCGCCCAAAAAAATCTACGATCATCGCCCGGCCGGCACGGACGCCCGCCCGGTCGACAGGCTCAGAGGCTAGGACGGCATGACCCGCTTTCGCATGGCCGTCGTCGGCGTCGGCCACCTCGGCCAACACCACGCCCGCATCCTCTCCCAGTTTCCGGACGTCGATCTCGTCGGCGTGGTCGATCACGATCCGAACCAGGCCGCGAGCGTCTCGAAAAAGCTGCGGACCAAGCCGTATAGCTCGCACCACGCCCTCTTGGGCGAGGTCGATGCCGTATCCATCGCCACCCCCACCGCGTTTCACCACGCCGTCGCCGCCGATTTCCTCCGCAGCGGCGTTCCGGTCTTGGTCGAAAAACCGGTTTGTAAAACGGTTGCGGAAGCCGACGAACTAATCGCCTTGGCTTATGGGGCCGACGTTCCGTTCCAAGTCGGGCATATCGAGCGTTTCAACCCGGCATTCGAAGAACTCGTGAAGCGGCCGATCACGGCCAAGTTCATCGAAGCCGAACGGCACGGGCCGTACACGGGGCGATCCGTCGACATCGGGGCTGTCCTCGATCTCATGATCCACGACCTCGATTTGCTCTTGGCCCTCGTCGGTTCCCCGGTGCGGGACGTATCCGCCGTCGGCGCCGCCGTGTTCGGTGGCCACGAAGATATGGTGAATGCCCGGATCGTGTTCGAAAGCGGCTGCGTCGCCCATGTTACGGCCAGCCGCATCGCGGCGCGGCCGAAACGCCGCATGCGCATCTGGGCGCCCGAGGGGTACGCCGGCATCGACTTCGTCACCCGCAAACTGTCGCTGGTTCAACAATCCGACGAACTCCGGCGCCACGGTCTTCGGCCCGAGCGTATGGACTCCGGAGCCAAATCGCGGTTGAAGGACGAAATCTTCGGTCGGCACTTGGAAGTGCTCAACGTCGACGGCGACCGCAAGTGGGATCAGCTGACTTCGGAACTCCGGCACTTCGTCGATTGCGTGAAGTTCGGACGCCGGCCCCGCGTCACGGGCGAATGCGGCCGGGACGCCCTCGCCTTGGCCGAGAAAATCCTCGCCAGCCTCCGCGCTCACACGTGGAACAACGAATTCGAAGGCCCCACCGGCCCGAACGACATGCCGACGCCCGCCGGGAAACTTTTTGAACAATCCCGCAGCGAAACCGAAGCGGCGTAGACTCTCACGGCAAACTGAGACCTAGCGAGCCAGCCGCGTGAGCGATTGGACTCTTCGTCCGTCGATTCGGTAGGGTTGGCACACTCCTTGCATTCACTTCAACCGCTCCGGCATTCTGCCGGCGAAAGCAAATCGCGGTCGGCAAGGAGCTGTTGGACCGCGCTCGGACGTTCTGGCTCCGGAGTCTCCCCGATGAACGGCTTGCTACTCTCCGCCGTGCTGTTCGCGCAGGTCCCAGCCCCGACCGCCACGAAAGCCGAACCGGCCAACGCCACCGCATCACTCGACGGGAGCTGGACGGTCGTGTGCTACGAAAAAAACGGTCAGCCGATGGCCGAAGCCAAAGACTGCACCGTGACGATGAAAGACAACGTCGCGACGTTCACCTGCAAGAATGAAAAAGACAAGATCATGGCGATCCGCTTTGAGTGCGGTCAAAACGGCACGATCAAAGCGACCGAAATCGCCAACGCCGGTACCGAGCCGAAGCCGGGCGACAAATCGCAAACCAAGACGGGCGTGATCGTTAAGACGACCGACTACGTCGCCATCTGCGTCCACGAAGGCGGCAAGCCGGGCGAAGAGCCGAAAACCGGCGAGCAGCCCGTCAGCGCCGAAACAAAAGCATACTGTACCGTGGTGCTCAAGCGCGCTGGCGGGGAAAAGTAAAGAGTGGGTTGGTCGAAGTCACGAAAGCCCGGCGCGTGCGTCGGGCTTTCTCCGTTGACGTGCTCACTGTTCCAGCGATTTCACGAAGTGAACCAGATCGATCAAGTCGGCTTGCGAAACCGTCAGTCCGCTCATCGGCATCGGCGTGCCGGGGATCCCCAAGAACACGCGCGAATAAATGTGATGCGGGGAGTCGCCACCTTTGAACAATCCGGCCGTGAGGTCGCGCGGGACGGCTTTCGTCCCGTTCTCGTTCAGAAACTTGGCATCCTTCGCTTGCGGTCCGTCCCCTTTGCCGTTGGCCCCGTGGCACGAGACGCACGCGGCTTTCTCGAACACCGATTTACCCCGGGCCACGGCTTCGGGCGTGCTTGGCGGGAACGGGATCGGCAGTTCGAAGCTCAAACCCGCTTCGACTTCTTTCGTGGCCATCAGTCGCATTTTGTCGACCGCGGCCGGGCTCCAATCGGACTTCTCTTCAAAGCCTTCGTCGCTGAGCAGGGCCTTGGCCTTCACGATGTCTTTCAACCGGGCCACGACGACCTCGACGCGCACGAATTTTCGCACTTGGGCCGCGAGCGCCCGCAGTTGCGATTCGGGAAGATGGCCGAAGGAGGGCATCGGCGAGCCGGCGATCCCGCGCCGCAAGACGCCGTGGATGTCGTCGTCCGTCGGCATACCGCCGCCGGTTTTCGCCGCGTTCGTGGTGCTGACGAATTTGAATTTGTCGTAGCCGAAGTAGCGGGCCCGCGGCGTCAATTCGGCGAGGCCGACGCCGTCACCGTGGGTCCCGTGGCAATTGGCGCAGTGGAATTGGAAGAGCTTGTAGCCGTCCGGATTCTCCGGATCGCCATCGGGCAACGAAGTGGTCGTGGCCAGCCCCGATTGGGAATAAGGCCACGCCGGCTGAGCCGAAAGCAGCGGCCAAACTCGGAATCCGCCCCACATCACGCCGCCGATCAAGATGAACGGCGCGGCGAACAAAAACGCCCTCATCGGAAAGCGCAACCGGAATGGGATCGTGGGCGGGGAGACGGTTTCGATCATGGCGGCACTCGGGAAGGTCGGCGAGTTCGACAATCCTATTTTAGTCCGGAATCGAGAAATGCAAACGGACAGTCTCCGGTCGGCCCGCGGGTTCCGGTCGAACAAGACCGATCGCGTCACTGTCCGCGCACCATTCTCTCCTAGAATAACGATTACTGTGGCCGACGATCGCCCCGTGCCGGTTTTCGCTTCGCGTGGAGTTCCGCCGACATGCCAGGCCCGAATCTATCCGACCCGTTCAACCGAGAATTCCTCGAAGACCAATACCGGGTGTGGCGCGGCGACCACCGCGCCGTCGACGAGAGCCTGCACTACCTCTTCACGGGGGCGGATTACTACGGCCAAACCGGCGGCTTCGGCAGCAACGGCCACCGGCCCGCTCCGCTCACGAACCTGCCGGTCGAAGCCCGGTTGCAGACGGCGGCCGTGCGGTTGATCAACGCTTACCGGATGTCCGGGCACCTCGTCGCCCATACCAACCCCTTGAATGCCGAACCGCCCGCGACGCCGTGGGAACTCGATCACGACCGATTCGCCCTAAGCCGCGAGGACATCGCCAAGCAAGTCGACGCGTCGATGTTTTTCAGCATCGCCGGGGCCGAGACGCTCGGCGCGCTCGTCGAAGCTTTGAAGCAAACGTATTGCGGCTCGATCGGCGTCGAGTACATGCACGTCCAAGATTTCGCGGCGCGGAAATGGCTCGCGGAGCGCATCGAACCGAATCACAACCAACCGCATCTCACGCCGATGAAGCGACTGCGGACGCTGTACCTTCTCCGGCGCGCGGAGCAGTTCGAAAACTTCCTGCAGGTGAAGTTCCTCGGCAAGAAACGCTTCGGCCTCGAAGGGGGCGAAACGCTGATCCCGATGATGGACGCCATCATCGGGACCGGGGCGAAGCTCGGCGTGCTCGAGTTCGTCATCGGCATGCCCCACCGCGGCCGGTTGAACGTGCTCACCAACATTTTGAAGAAGCCGTTCGAAGAACTCTTCATCGAGTTCCTCGACCCGTACCACCCGGACGCGGTCGAAACCGACGGCGACGTGAAGTACCACATGGGCTACTCGTCGAACATTACAACCGAAGACGGCCATCCGGTTCACCTCACGCTCACGCCGAACCCATCCCACCTCGAGGCGGTCAACCCCGTCGTCGCCGGCCGCGTCCGCGCTAAACAGCGCGTCCACAAAGACGAAGAGCGGGCGCGGGGCGTGCCGTTGGTGCTCCACGGCGATGCCGCCTTCGCCGGCCAAGGCCTCGTCCCCGAGACGCTGGGCATGGCCAACCTCCACGGTTACCGCATCGGCGGCACGGTCCACATCGTCGTCAACAACCAGATCGGCTTCACCACGCAGGCCCGCGACGCCCGCAGCACCGAGTACTGCACCGACATCGCCAAGTTCATCCAAGCGCCGATCTTCCACGTGAACGCCGAGGACCCGGACGCCTGCATCGCAGTCGCCGAACTGGCCATCCAATACCGGCAGGCCTTCAAAAGCGACGTCGTCATCGATTTGATTTGCTACCGCAAGATGGGCCACAACGAGAACGACGACGCTTCGATGACGCAACCGGTCGAACACCGCAAGATCCAAGAGAAGTACCGTGACCAGCAAACGATCGTGCCGATTTACGCACGCAAGCTCATCGCCGACGGCTTGACCTCCGACGACGAATTGTCGCAGGTCGACCACCTGTTCAAAGGCGCCGCGGTCGCGGATGCGGCCGAGGAGTACCGGAAGTCCGACGGCGAATTGGAAGCGGCCCTCAAGAAGGCCAAGGAGGTCGAGAAAGCCGACGAGCAATCCCACCACCTGATCCAGTTCATGCCTTCGTTGAGCGGCCGGTGGAAAGGCATGACCCACGAATATTCGCATACCCCGTGCGAGACCGGAGTCGCCGGGGATGTCCTCGATACGATCGCCGATCAGTTGGTGAACCTGCCCGCCGGCTTCACCCTCCACAAGAACCTGCAAGATAAAATCTGGGACGGGGCCAAGAAAGAACACCGCTACCCCAGCGGCGATAGCCCGTACAAACGGCGCGACGAAATCAAAGCCCGCGGCAAAGTCGATTGGGGCACCGCCGAGGCGATGGCCTACGGATCGCTCGTGATGGACGATCACCCCGTCCGCCTCAGCGGGCAGGACAGCCGGCGGGCGACGTTCAGCTTCCGCCACGCGTACTATTACGATGCCAACGACGGCAAACCCTTCTGCCCACTGGCGAACTTCCCGTTCCCGACCGCGCCGTTCGACGTTTTCAACAGCTTCCTCAGCGAAGCCGCCGTGCTCGGCTTCGAATACGGCTACACCCTCGACGACCCGCAAACGCTCGTGCTCTGGGAAGCCCAATTCGGCGACTTCGCCAACGGCGCTCAGGTCATCATCGATCAGTTCGTCGCCTCGGGCGAATCGAAATGGAACCGCGGCAGCGGCCTCGTAATGCTGCTGCCCCACGGCTACGAGGGCCAAGGCCCGGAGCACTCCTCGGCCCGCATCGAGCGCTACTTGCAACTCTGCGCCGAGGACAACATCCAAGTCGGGCACTTCACGACGCCGGCCCAGTATTTCCACGCCCTGCGGCGCCAAGTGAAGCGGAACTTCCGCAAGCCGCTGATCTTGATGACGCCGAAAGCGAACGCGCGCTCCAGTACGTCGCCGGTCGAAGATCTGATCTCGGGACGCTTCCACGAAGTGCTGGGCGATGAGGCCAAGGAGACGATCACCCGCGCGATCCTCTGCACCGGGAAGGTCTACCACGATCTGAACAAAGCCCGCGTCGATGGCCACGCCGAAAAGCCGATGGGCAAGCAGGTCGAGAAGATTCCCCTCGGGAACCTCGACCACGTCGCCATCGTCCGCATCGAGCAACTCTACCCGTGGCCGGCGGAACAACTGAAGACTATTCTGGCGCGCTACCCGAAGGCGGAGCAGTTCGTCTGGGTGCAAGAAGAGTCGCACAACAACGGCGCGTGGTTCTTCGTCGAACCGCGCCTGCGCGACCTCGGCTTGAAAGTGCGCTACGTCGGTCGCGATCCGAGCGCCAGCCCGGCCGTGGGCTCCGAGAAATTGCACAAATTCGAGCAGTGCGATTTGATCCAGCGCGCGTACCTGAGCCCGGCTCACGGCACCGACGCCGAATTCGTTTGAACCGAGGAGTTTCGACCATGGCCGTAGCGGTGACCGTTCCAGCAGCCGGCGATGCCGTGACCGAAGGCCGCATCGCCAAGTGGCTCGTCGCCAGCGGGGCGAGCGTGAAGGCGGATCAAATCCTCTTCGAACTCGAGACCGACAAGCTCACGGTGGAAGTCCCCGCGCCGGCCGCCGGCGTGCTGACCATCACGAAACCGGCCGGGGAGACGGTGCCCGTCGGTTCGACCGTCGGCAGCATCGACCCGGCTGGCAAGCCGAGCGTCGAAGTGGCTAAACCGGCATCACCGGGCGGGCAGAAAGGGGACGCCGTCCAATCCCCCGCCGCGTCGGCGATGATCCGCGACGGCGACCTCGATGCTTCAAAGATCGCCCCCACCGGGCCCGGCGGGCGCATCACCAAAGACGACGTGTTGACGTTCCAAGCCAAGCCCGCCGAAGCGCCGTTGGTGCTCCCGGCTCGCCCGCAAGCTCCGGTCGCGGTGGCGAACACGGATCGCGAGCGGCGCGAGCCGATGTCGAACATCCGCAAGCGCACCGCCGAGCGGCTCCTGCAAAGCCAAAGCACGACCGCGACGCTGACGACCTTCAACGAGGTCGACATGTCGGCGATCATGGAATTGCGGACCAAATACAACGAACGCTTCGAGAAGAAGCACGGCGTCAAACTCGGATTCATGTCGGTGTTCGTGAAGGCCGCGATCGAAGCGCTGAAAGCGTTCCCGATGGTCAACGCCCGCATCGACGGCGCCGATGTCGTCATGCAAAACTTCTACGACATCGGCGTCGCCGTCAGCACCGAGAAGGGGCTGTTCGTTCCGGTGATCCGCGACGCGGACGCGCTCCACTTCGCCCAGATCGAGAAGGCCATCGCCGACGTCGCCAAGCGCGCCAAGGACAACAAGATCGGCATGAAGGATCTCGAGGGCGGCACCTTCACCATTACCAACGGCGGCATTTTCGGCTCGATGCTGAGCACGCCGATTTTGAACCCGCCCAGACGGCCATCCTCGGCATGCACAATATTTTGAAGCGCGCGATGGTCGTGAACGACGCGATCGTGATCCGCCCGATGATGTACTTGGCCCTCAGCTACGACCACCGCCTCATCGACGGCAAAGACGCCGTGCAGTTCTTGGTGCGCATCAAAGATTGCGTCGAAAGCCCCGAGCGGATGCTGCTGGAGGTCTGATCGTCGCAACGACTCCGGAAACAAATCCATGGCCGAGTCATTGCCGAGTTGGAAGGTCATCGAAGCGGGATTGGCCCTGCGGCCGAAGAGTGAGTCTGTGCGTCTCGCGGTGAGGGCGGCGACCCGGCTCGCGCCGGTGATCGCCGAGGGGACCACCGAGTACGGACCCGAAGCGCTCGAGTGGGCCCATGCCACCTCTGCCGTGGTGAATGTGGTCGACGCGTACACGCGGGGGGAACGCGTGTCACGGTTCACGCTCGACCTCGCCGCCGAACTGGCGCGCGGCGCGGCGAACGCGGCTGCGGGAATCGTTCGCTTGCTCGGGCATTCGAAAGCCGCGGAGGACGCCGAACTCGCGTTCGCCGCCGCCGCGTTCGCCGCCGACGCCGCGCGGCTCAGCGTCGCCCCCCGCATCGCCACCGCCGCGATGCAAGCGCTGCGCGTCGCCCACGCCAGCGGCCGCATCCCGGAAGAATTGCTAGCCGCCGATTACGCCGGGGCGGACGGTCCTCTCTGGCCGGACGGGGAACCGGCCTGGTCCGCCAAAGGCCGCGTGAAGTTGGCCGCGGCCATCGGTTTGCCGGTGATCTTGGGGTTGGGGTGAAGGCCTGTCGTCACGCCGCTTCGGTGGCCAAAGCGCGCATCGCGTCGCGGATTTCAGTGTACTGGGGCACGGAATTGTCTTCGTAAATCTGGTTCATCCCGATGCCGGGGAGGTGCTTGCCCTGCAGCAACTTCGGCTGCACCAGAAGGTCGTAGAAATGGTCCTCGATGGTGCGGCGCAGCAGGTGTTCGCCGAAGTTGGTCACCTCCGTGTCTTCGTTGACGAACATCACCCGTCCGGTCTTTTCAATACTGCGCGAGAGCATGTCCCAGTCGTAGGGGAAGATGCTGCGCAGATCGATCACGTCGAATTGCAAGCCGTAGTCGCGTTGCAATTCGTCCGCGGCCTTCACGCACATCGGCATCGGCCGGCCGTAGCTGATCACCGTCGCCGCGGTCCCCTCGCGCACCAAACTCGCTTCGCCGATGGGGATGAAGTGCTCGCGCATATCGGGCCAGTCGGGGGTCCAGTTGGCGCGGTCGTTGACCGGGGCGTCGATCCGCCGGGCGAGTTCGTCTGCGTCGGCCGGTTCGCCGGGGAGGAGTTTGTCTCCCTTCACGCGCATCAGCGCCTTCGGCAAAAGCACGAGAACCGGATTCGGGTCGGCGATGGCACTGAGCATCAATCCATACGCGTCGAGCGGGTTCGACGGCATGACGATCTTCCACCCCGCCAACCGTGACGCCCAGCTTTCAAAGCTGTGGCTGTGGTAGACGCTACCGCGGATGCCCGCGCCGTTGGGCGTCATCACGACGATCGGCATGGCGAATCCGCCGGCGCTGCACCAGCGCTGGTTCCCGGCGACCTTGAGCAGATCGACGCTGTTGAAGGCGTAATCGCAGAATTGAATCTCGGCGACCGGCTTCGACCCGGCGTAGGCTAGGCCCATGGCGGTCCCGAGGATCCCGCGCTCGTCGAGCGGAGTATTCCACGCCGTGGCTAAGCCCTGCGTCGCGGTGAAAACGCCGCCGAGGGGCGGGCCGACGTCCTCGCCGAAGACATCGGTGACGCCGAGGTGGGTCTCGCCGTAATGGAGGGCGAGCCGGATCGCTTGGACGAGAGTGGCCATGGAATGATCCGGTGATTCAAACTCGAATGATCCGATCGTATTCGCTGTGATGACCGATCCAGAACCAAACCGCGCCTTCGGATCGTGCCCGCGCCAAAGCCCGGTAATGGAACCCGACTCGAGCCGACCAATACGCTCCGATTCTTTTGAGCCGCAAGGAAGGATGCGAGGAATCACCGCGGAGCAGAGCGAAATTTTTGTCGGCCAACTCACGGATGGCTTCTGGTAGTTGACGATAGTGGAACCAAAACTCCGGGGTGGCAAAGTGGTTCATAACGGCGTGCACCGACCCGCTTCAAATTGCGCATCGGCTTCACGACCCGCGTCGTCCAACCGGCCGGCGGCGATATCACCCTCGATACGCGCATCCCATGCATCCGCCAAATACTCTTCGAACCAATGGGCAAAGCTATCCAAATCGGATGGTTGCAGGTGACGGACTGCGGCTTCAATTTCTAGAACGCTCATAAAAGCAACTCCTTTCCGAATCACTATACACGACCGACGGCATCTCAGCCGACACTACGTTTGTCCTGGCGTCGTCCCGTTGGTAAACTCTACCCACCAATCTCCGGAGCACCCTCATGCGATTCGTTCTGCTCGCCCTCGCCTTCGTCCTGCTCCCTCCGCTATCCCGAGCGGCGCCGGTGCCGAAGGAAATCCTCAAGAAGTTCCCGGACTACTATCCGCTGCTCCCCGGCACCGAGTGGGAGTATCGCGTCGGCGAAAGCGCGGTCACGGTGAAAGTGAAAGACTACACCGAGAAAGCCGGCGTGCGAACGGGAATCCTCGCGAGCGAAGTCAACGGGGCCGAGGTCGCGACGGAGGCGATCCGCGTCGACGAAACGGGCGTTTACCGCACCCATATCAACGGCACCAAGATCGAACCGGCGGTCCTGATTTTGAAGTTCGGCATCAAGAAGGAAACCGAATGGGCGACGAAGTGCCAAGTC
>JAYSYN010000056.1:0-6879 GCA_043727575.1 Fimbriiglobus sp. | reverse complement strand
AATGCAACGCCGGTTGGAAGCCCTCGGCCACCGCGTCGAACCGTTCGATTTCCGGACGGGCGACGGCCCCGCCGACCTCCACGTCGACGAAGCGCCCTACTCCCAAGAGACCCATTTGAAATTGCGTTTGGGGCCGTATGTGTCCACGTCCTTCGGCATCATCGTCACCGTCGGCGAGCGTCTGGGTTGCTCCGGCGCCTCGCCGGGCTGTAAATCCGCAATTCTCACCGTTCCGATTTGAAAACACCGGAATCCGAGCTTATATACTATCGTTCAAGTGTTCGCAGTTTCACACATCGACGCCGACGAACGGGTTCATGCGCTTCTCCCGGCCGGTGGTGGTCGGCGACCCGTGGCCGGGGTAAACCTGAGTGTCGTCCGGCAATGGCCAAAGTTTCGCGATGATTCCCGCTTTGAGGGTGGCGAAACTGCCGCCGGGGAAGTCGGTGCGGCCGACGCTCCCTTCGAAGAGGACGTCACCACCGAGGACCCACTTGGGTGTCATCTCGTGGATGATGTAAACGACGTGCCCCGGCGAGTGGCCGGGGATTTCGCGGACATCGAGTTCGATTCCCGCGACGGTGATCTTTTCGCCGTCCTTCACCAGTTTGTCCGCGGGCGGACTGAGCACTTCGAAGCCATACTTCGCGCTCATGTTGATGTCGGCGTCGGTCAGAAAATCGGCCTCGCCTTCACCGATGATGATCGGCGCGCCGGGGAAGGCCTCCTTCAGGGCGGAGTTGCCCGCGATGTGGTCAACATGGCCGTGTGTGTTGACGATGGCCGCGAGGGTCAGGTCGTTCGACTTCAAAAAATCGAGGATCAACTGCGGTTCAAAACCGGGGTCGATGACGAAGGCCTCAAGGTGGCCGGTGCGCCAGACGATATATGAATTCTCCGCGAAGGGCATCGATTCGACGGCGTGGATCTGGAGCATCGCGTGTCCCGGGGTTGGTCAATTCCACTTGGCCACTTGGCGGCGGGCTTCGTGCAGAAAGTCTTTCACGACCCCGGCGTCGGACGCATTGGGGGACGCCTTCAAATAATCGGTCAGCGGGTCGATGGCCCGCCCAGGCTCGTTCGCGTGGACGAGCGTCACGCCGAGGTCGCGGCATTGGCTCGGGTCGCCGGGGTTCAGTGGCACCAACCATTCGATGACGCGCGCGGCCTTCGCGAACTCGGCGCTTTGCAGATAGACCGCTTTCAGGTTGTTCAACATCCGCGTCGCGATGACGCCGTTGGGCGTCGTCCGCAAGTCGGCGGGGCTCGCGGCGAACGGCCGGCCGGCGGCGCTACCCACGAGTTCCCGGCACGCCGTCGGCGTCAAGAGTGCCCCGCCGTGGAACGGATCGAACAGAATTTCTTCGCCCCCGTCGATCAACTTGGCGATGAAATGGCCCGGCAGACCGACGCCGCGGACGGTCAACCCGCAGCGTTCGCCGACGGCGATGGCCAGTACCGAGAGGGAAATCGGGATGCCGAGCCGGCGGTCGAGGACTTCGTGGAGGAAACTGTTGCGGGCGTCGTAGTAGCGTTCGGTGTTCCCGGAGAATCCGAGTTCTTCGAAGAGGTAATGGCCGAATTCGAGGGCTTTGGCCTCGGGCGATTCGGCCGCATCGATCCGCGGGGCGACGATTTCGGCGAAGTCGTCGAGTTTGGAAAGGTATACGGGCAGATCGAGTTCGGGGTCATCGACGCCGAGGGCGAAGCGGAGGTTCAACTCCGCGAGATCGACGGGCGAACGGGGGTCGGCGCCGAGTTCCGCGAGTGTGGCGGCGAGATTCATCCCCGCATGGTAACAGGCGCCGGCGGAACTACCAGACCACCGGAGATTCCTGCGGAGGCGGTTCTTGTAAACTCGAGCGCATCAATTCAGGCCCGCGCTCACCATTTTCATTTGACTCGCTAGCCGGGCGCCCTAACTTTTGGCAGGCCGGAAAACCACCGCGGTTCGTCGCGTCCCCGCGGTCGGCCTCCCCGCTTGCTGGAGTCGACCCCCCCGATGGCTCACCCCGATACCCTGACCGATCCGCCCCCGTCGATCTCGGCGGCGGAATTGCGACGCCGTTTATTGTCGTCCACACCACCGCCGGCCCAGTCCGCGCCGACTGCGGCGTTCGATCTCGATGCCCTATTGGCGAAGCAACCGAAACAGCAACCCAATGCGCAGCGGGCCAGCGGCATCATCCGCTTGACCATGCCGGGAGCCAACGGCCCCGTCGCCGCCGCGTCGTTGCCTCCGGTCGTCGCCGAAGCGGCGCCGGGGGGCGGACCGCTCCCCCCGCCCGGCTACCGCTCCCGACTCGGCGGTGAGCCCGCGCCGAGCACCTTCGCGATGCCGGGCCTTCCCCCGGTCGGCGAAGCCGGCGGATCCCGATTGATTCAAACTCTGCCGCCGCAAAGCCCGGCCAGCACCGGCGCCAATCCGACGCCCGAAGATTACAAACGCGTCCGCCACGAGAACCGCGAACTGCGGAAGCTCCTCGAAGAGATGAAAACCCTCCTGCAAGAGGCCAGCGAGAACGAACAAAAAGCGGGACAGCGCGAACAGGAATTGATCGGCCAGATGCAGTTGAAGCAGCGGCAACTCGACGAGATGACTTCGCAGATGCAGGCGATCGAGGAGCAAGTCGCCAGCGGGGCGCTCGCCCCGGCTCCGGCCGTCCCCAAGACGCGCAGCGAACTCGACGAATGGGCCGACGACCTCGAACGCGAGAATTCCAAGATCACCCAAGAGCGCCGCAAGATCGACGAGGAGCGCCAACAGTTGCGCGAAGACGAGGAGTCGCTCGAAACGCAAATGCGGCAGATGGAAGTTTCGATGGCCCGCGAACGGGCCCTCATGGCCCGTCAAGAGACGGAACTGAAGCGACTCAGCGCCGAGATCCAACACGAACTCGAACTCATGCAGCGCGGCGACGTCGCCCTCCGCGATCAACTGTCGAAGTTCCAACGCCGCGCCGCCGACGTCCTCCAAAAGCCCGTCGGTCCGCCCCCCGGTGGTCGGCGGTAACGAAGCCAGTTGCTATTCCCCGCTCTGCCCGACATGATGTCGCCAACACGCGGACCCGGGCCATCCATGCGACGGGCGATTGCGACTCTGGTCTCCGGGCTCCTCATTTTGTCTGCGGTCGCCTTCTCGCTGTCGTCGGCGCGACCTCCGACTGCCGGCGCGACCCCGGCGGTCGCGCCGATCATCGGGGCGCATTACTACCCGTGGTACGAGTGGGAACGGTGGACGAATCAACCCGCGGCCGACACCCCGAAGTTGGGGCGATACATCAGTGCGGATCGCGCGGTCGTCGCCGAACACATCCGCGGGGCCAAGCGGGCCGATCTCGATTTCTTCATGCTCTCGTGTTTGTCGCCGGACGGCCCGGAAGCGAAGACGCTGCGGGAAGCCGTCCTACCCGAATTGGATCTCGCGCAATTCCCATTCGCGCTGCATTACGAAACGCCGATCGCCCTCGGCTTGCGTCCGGAAAATCCCATCGACTTCGCGGCGAAACTGCCGGACGGGACCGCGGCGGGTGACCGATTCGTCGGACAGTTCGACATTCTGACCGAGACGTACTTCCGCCGCGGTAACTACCTGCGAATCGACGGCAAGGCCGTGGTCATGCTCTATTTGGTGCGGAATTTTGAGAACGCGGGCCCGTACCTGAAAATCGTCCGTGAGCGCGCGGCCGCACGCGGGGTCGAGCTTTACCTGATCGCGGACGCGATGTACTGGGAGAAGCCCGGCGAACTCGATTGGCCGTTTTTGCGGGAACACTTCCAAGCCGTGACGGGTTACAACTTGTACGAGCGGGACGATTATCTCGCGGGCGTCGAGAAGCAGTATTCGGCGACCAACCGAGCGGCGCGGGCCCAGGGGATGCGGATGATCCCGCACGCCATGCCGGGGTACGACGACACGAAATTGCGCGGCGCCGAACGCGTGAAGTTCGACCGCCGCGACGGGGGGTTCTACCGGGACTACTGGAAAATCGCGGCCAAGTTCGTCGCCCCGGATCAGCGACTGCTTCTGATCACAACGTTCAACGAATGGCACGAAGGGACGGAGTTGGAACCGTCCGTCGAATACGGCGACCTTTACCTGAGGCTGACACGCGAGTTGGCCGGCGAACTTCGGAAGAAATAACTCACTTCTCGAAGCGCTTGCGGATCTTCTCGGCCTCGGCGGTTTTGTTCTGGCCCTTCAGCGCGTCCAGCAGGCTCTCGCGGGCTTCGGCGTTGGTCACGTCGATGCAGATCGCATCGCGGGCGTAGACCTCGGCTTCGGCGAAGCGGCCCGCGTCCAACGCCGCCTTGGCGAGTTTCAACCGGGCGTCGAGGTCGTCCGGATCGTGGCCGACGACTTCCTTCAGCAGCGGCAGCAACTTCTCGGACTCGCCCGTCATCTTGTAAATGCGTACCAGTTGTTCATTCCAGTCGGCTTCGAGCGGGGCGAGCTTCTTCGCCTTCTCGAACATCTTCGCCGCCTCGGGGAACTTCTTGTTCCCGAGGTGCAGCCGGCCGATGCTCGCGATCAGCTTCACGTCGTTCGGGTTCGCCTCCAAGCCTTCGTCGAGCGCGGCCTTAGCCCCCTCGGGGTCTTTGGCGCGGTCGAGCAATTTGGACTTCACGATGCTCGCCAGCCCGTGGCCGGGCTTGGCTTCGAGGATCTCGTCGACCAGTTTCTTGGCATTGGTGACTTTGTTCCGTCGCAGGTGTTGCTCCGCGAGGCGGGCTTTCAGGTCGTTGTCCTTCGGGTTTTCCTTCACCGCGTCGACGAGTTCGTCGAAGGTCAGCACCTTCTCGACCGGGCCGCCGGCGGGTGCGGAGCCCTTCAGAATCTCCGCGACGAATTCCTTGTAGCCCGCTTCGAACTCGGCCTTGCTCACTCCGCACGCCGATTGGATCACCGAGGCCGTGTCCTTGCCGGCCTTGTATTCGTTCAGCACCTTCGCCACCGCTTCTTCGCCGTGCGTCCTCGTCAGGTAGTCCATGTAAATCTGGCTTTGGCAGTATGCCAGCGTCCATTCGTCTTGGCTTTTGGGCCGGACGAAGCCGAGCAGAATCGTGTCGAGATTCAGCAGTGTCTTCGATGCGAAACGATCGCGCAGGATGGCGGTCCACGCCGGCGAACGGCTCATGTTTTCGTTCCGCACCGCGAGGCCTTCGGTGACCCAGTGCGGGCATTGGTAGTCGGTCTGGGCCAAGTTGAAAATGTGAGTGAGTTCGTGCCGCATGACCCGGCCCCAATTGAAGGGTTTGCTCAACCCCTTCGATTTGGGCGAGGCCATCGCGACGACGCGACCGGTGCAAGCGCCGATGGTGTGCAAGTCCGGGAGACCGACGGTGCGGCCGCTGAACATCTCGTGGCTGTTGAAGACTTCGATCAGGATGCGCCCTTCGGGTTCGTACGCGAATTGCTTCTTCAACTCCGCGTGCGTTTCTTCGAGGAACTCGGCCAAGAACTCGGCGAGGACCTTGTCGGTCAGCGGGTCGAACCGCACCAGATAGTGGGCCGTTTGGAGCGTCTCGTACTTCTCCAGGTGCGTGAGGACCTTGATCGAATTGGCGACGCGGACGTTGAACGGGTCGGCTTTGAACGCCGCCGCGAGCAACTTTTTCCCCTCGGCTTCGTTGCCGAGGCGGAGGTAGAGCATCCCCAAACTGGTGCGCGGGCCGCTGAGGAACGGCCGGAGTTCCGCGGCCTTCTTGTAGTATTCCTCGGCTTGGGTGTAGCGCTTGCGCTCGTCGAGGCATGCCGCCAACTCGTGGTAGAAGAGGCCGGGCTTGGTGTCGAAGGCGCTCACTTCCTTCACGGCGGCATCGAACTCGGCCTTCTTGTTTTGCAGCAGTTGAACCCCGGCCAGGCGACCGAGGGTTTGGCTGTCGCGCGGCCGGGCTCGCTTCGCCTTCAACAGCAGCCCTTCGGCCGCGGGGAAATCGCCCGCGATCACTTGGATCTCGGCCTTGACCCGCAGGGCGCCGGCGTGCTTGGGGTTCTGCTTCAGCGCGTCGTCCGCGAACTTATCGGCATCTTTGAGGTCGAATTTCACGAGCGCCGCTTGGGCCTTCCCCGCCAACGAGTCGGCGGCTTTCGGGTTCATGGCCAGGGCTTTGTCGAACGCGTCGATGGCATCGGGACGGTTGTATTTTTCCAACAGCAACTCGCCGGCGAGCTGCTCGGCGGGCCAGAACTCTTTGTCTTGGGCGAGGGCGTCCTTCAAAACGTCGTTCAAGATGAAGCGGAATTGCTCCTTCAAATTGTGCCAGCGGGCGTTCTCGGCGCCGCTGAGCGCGACGTGCAGCAGTTCCTCGGGATCTATGATGTCGTCGTCGGCGTTGCTGCGGGCGGTGTAGTGCTTCACCGCGAGGCGGAAGGTTTTGTCGGCCGCATCGACCTCGCCGCGATCGCGCTGAATCCGGGCTTTCGTCCAGACGGCCCGCAGTTGATTCTTGTCTTTGGCCAGAACCGAGTCGGCGTCCTTCTCGGCGCCGTCCCAATCGCCGAGTTCGTAGAGCAGGTCGGCCCGCGCCGCGAGCAGGTCGAGGTTGTCGGGGAACTCTTTCTTCGCCGCGTCGAGCACCTTGAGTGACACAGCGGTGTCACCGACGAGCCGGTGCGATTCGGCGATCCCGACGGCGGCGTAGGGGGCCAGCGTTTTGTCAATCTTCACGGCCGCGCCGTAGGCGGTGCGGGCCTCCTCGTAATTACCCGCGAGCAACCGCTTCCGCGCTTCGGCGAGCGCGGCTTTGTGCGCCGGGACTTTCTTGGCGGCCGGTTTGTCCGCCGCCACCGGTGCGGCCGGCGCGACGAGCAGGCAACCGACGGCGAAAAAGACGGGGATGAGCAACGCGCGCATGGCGGGGAATCTCGGAACGGGA
>JAYSYN010000055.1:0-20809 GCA_043727575.1 Fimbriiglobus sp. | reverse complement strand
TGTCCCAATGATCAGTTTGGACAGGCCTGGAGGCCTGTCCTACATTTCGATGGTGTAAACATCCGAGCCGCCGTCGGCGTCCGATACAAACGCGAGGCGCTTCCCATCGGGCGACCAGCTCGGGCTGGCATCCTCCGCATCGCGGTCGGTGAGGTTCTTCGATTCCTTGCCGTCGGCATTCATCAGCCAGATGTTCGCCCGGCCGCTCTTCCGGGAGACGAACGCGATGCGTTTTCCGTCCGGCGACCAGACCGGCCAAGCTTCGAGATGGTCGCCGTCGGAGAGGCGATTCACGTTCGATCCGTCGGCGCCCATGGCGTGGATCTTCTGCGTTCCATTTCGACCGCTGCTGAACGCGATCCGCTTGCCGTCGGGGGACCAACTCGGGTGGAGGTCGGCCGCGATTTCGTTCGTCAGGCGTTTGATATCTTTGCCGTCGGCGGTCGCGGTGTAAAGTTCGGGGTTGCCGTCGCGCGTCGAGACCCAGAGGAGCCGTTTGCCGTCCGGCGACCAGCGCGGCGATTCTTCGAACGCCTTGTGCGGGATGATTACATGGTCGTCGGTGCCGTCCGCGCGGCAACTGCGGATGCTGAGCTTGCCGTCGGTCCCTTCGAGCTTGTCGTAGACGTACGCGATCCGCGTTTCGTCCTTCGACCAATGGCCGTCGAAGTGCGGTTCTTTGTGATCGGGCAACAGCCGGGCGAATTCTTTCCCCGCGGCGGTCATCGTCCAGAGGGCCATCTTCCCTTGGTGAATCCGCGTGAACAGGAACCGCGCGCTGTCGGGCGACCATTGCAGGTGCTGCTTGAAACTGCCGTCGGTGGTGAGGCGTTGCGGGTTCAAAACAATTCCTCGATCAACCGGCCGTCCGGGGTCAGGCCCATGCCCGCGATCTGCTCGCTCGTCAGGCCGATGGCGTGGTGGACGGTCGCGCACAAATCGGCCGGTGTCAACGGGGTGTCAGCGGGTTTCTCGGCGCGGGCGTCGCTCGTGCCGATCGCGCGCCCGCCCACCACGCCGCCCCCGGCGACGAGGGCCGAGTAGCAACCGGGGTGGTGCTCGCGGCCCGCTTTGTCGTTGATCTTGGGCGTGCGGCCGAATTCGCCGACGGCGATCACGAGGGTCGTATTCAACAACCCGCGTTCGTCGAGGTCGTTCAAGAACGCGCTGACGGTGCGGTCGAGCCAGGCCGCGTGGCGATCTTGCATGATCTGGAAGTTGCGGTAGTGGTGATCCCAGCCGCCGTCGCCGGAGTCCTCCTCGGCTTCGACGTGGTCGCTCCAATTCACTTGAACGAACGGCACGCCGGTTTCGACGAGCCGGCGGGCGAGCAGGCACGATTGGCCGAAGCGCGTCTTGCCGTAGCGGCGGACGGTCTTCTCGCTCTCTTGCGACAGGTCGAAGGCGACCCGCGACGCCGGCGAGGTCAGCATCTCGAAGGCCCGGCGCCGGTGCGGATCGAGCGAGGCCGTTTCCAAGAGCTTGTCCGATTTATCGAACGCGGATTGCAGCGCGAGTCGGTCGGTCAACCGTTCGGGGGTGATCTCGGCCGGCAGTTGCAGCGCCGGCACTTTCGTCCCGGTGGCGGGGTCGTACTCCAAACGGAAGGGGTCGTAGGTCACGCCCAACTTCCCGCCCCCTTCGCCGATGATCGATTTCTTCCCCTGGTGCAACTTGCCACCGACGACGAGGAAGGGTGGCAACTTCGCCGGGTTGCCGGCCTTCGCCATCGCCTTGGCCACGACCGCCCCCATCGCCGGTTGCGGGGTTCCCGGTAGCGGCTTGCCGTCCAGCCCCGTCGCCCCGGCGGCGTTGCCCGTCAAGCCGATGGTCCCCGCGATGCCGTGATCGTTCGATGCCGTGTGCAGCGTCCGCAGTACGGCGAACTTGTCGTTGATCCCCGCGAGTTTGGGGAACAGTTCGCAGAAGCGCACCCCCGCGACTTTGGTCGGGATGGTGCCGAACGGCCCGCGGATTTCGAGCGGGGCCTTCGGCTTGGGGTCGAAGGTGTCGAGCTGGCTCGGCCCGCCCCAGAGCCAAATGAGCACGACCGATTTCGCCGAACCGGGCGTCCGCCCACCCCCGGCCTTCAACGAATCCGCCAGCGACAACCCGAGCACGCTGGACGCGCCGATTTGCACGAATGCGCGCCGGTGCAGCGTTTGACAAGTCCGTTGAGTTTGCCGGCCGAGATGGAGCATGAGACCAAGCTCAGTGCGGTGGAGAAATAGATTATCCAAGATTGACCCCACGCCGGATAGGGGAAACTCGCATTTTAAGTCCACTCCGAAACACGACCCGAAACAGGGCTTGACAATAAGATGAAATAAAGATAAATTTATCTTTATTAGACATTCCGCCTTCTTCCTCCGCGTTGCCAGTGCCCCATGAAAACCATCGATGAAACGAAACTGGAATCCGATGTCGGGTATCGGTTCCAGTACTTGACCGAGTTCATGGGCTTCGGCGAAGCCGACATCGCCGCGATCCATGGCGCCGCCCCGGCTGTCGCGCCGCTGGTGCCGGCTTTGGTCGATGCGGTCTACGACAAGCTGGCCAACTACTCCGCGACGTGGCGGCACTTCGTGCCGAAGCAATCCGGGTACGACGGGGCCGTTCCCCCGACTCTGGAAGAACTCCGGCCCGATCACCCTCAGATTGCGTTTCGCAAACAGCATCTCGCCCGCTATCTCGCGGCGTTAGTCACCCGGCCGTACGACGGTAAAATGGTCGAGTACCTCGACATGGTCGGCCGAATCCACACGGACAAAGCCGGCTCGAAAGAGATCGCCGTGCCGCTCGTGCAGATGAACGCGCTGATGGGGTTTGTGGCCGATGCATTCGTGGCGACCATCCTCGGTTTGGGTTTGCCGCGGGATACGGAAGTCGCGACGCTGCGGGCTTTCAACAAACTCCTCTGGTTGCAGAACGATTTGATCGCCCGCCACTACACCACCCGGTGATTCGCTATGACTCCGCTCGCATCCTGCCGATTCATCGCCGGGCTCGCCTTGGCCGGATATTCGTCCGTCGCCGCGGCCGATCTCGACCGCGCGCCGATCCGGTATTCGACTGCGGAGACCGATAACGCCGTTCGAAAACTGGAATTGCGGCTCCGGGCCAAGAAGGCGGAACTGAAGGCGGTGGACGAACTCGGCTATTTGCCTTCGCTGCTGAAAGCGCTCGAGGTCCCGGTGTCGTCGCAGGTGTTGGTCTTCTCCAAAACGAGCCTCCAACGGAACCGAATCGGGCCGAAGTCGCCCCGGGCCATCTACTTCAACGACGACGTAGCCATCGGCTATTGCCGGCAAGGAGACGTCCTCGAAATTACCGCGGCCGATCCGAATCTCGGCACCGTGTTCTACACGTTGGATCAGGATCCGGCGGAGCGACAGCTGTTCACGCGACAGACGGAAAGCTGTCTCATCTGCCACGGGTCGTCGAGGAATCAAGGGTTCCCGGGGCCCCTCGCCCGTTCGGTCTCAGCGGATCGCAACGGCGAACTCGTGCTGTCGCGCGGGACCAAGCCGGTCGATCACTCGACGCCATTCGAGGATCGCTGGGGCGGATGGTACGTGACCGGGAGCAGCGGCAAGCAAACGCACCGAGGGAATCAAATCGTCGGCGGTTGGCCGTGGGCCGAGAAAGACCGGCAGCCCGACGGCGCCAACGTGACCGATTTGAAGCCCTACTTCACGGTGGCGAATTATCTTTCGCCGCACAGCGACTTGGTCGCGCTGATGGTACTGGAACATCAAAGCGAGGCGCACAACCGAATCGGCCGGGCCAATTTTCAGACGCGCTTGGCCGTCCACGAGCAAGCCGAATTGAACAAGGCCTTCGGTGAGCCGGCGGACCAACGGAGCGAAAGTATCACGCGGCGGATCCATTGGGCGTGCGAGCCGGTGGTGCAGTCTTTGCTATTTTCCGATGAGGCGAAGCTCGGCGATTCGGTAACCGGCAGTTCGAAATTCGCCGCAGAGTTCGCGTCGCGCGGCCCGTTCGATTCGAAGAAACGGTCGCTCCGCGAGTTCGACTTGAAGACGCGGATGTTCCGCTACCCTATGAGCTACGTCATCTACTCGGCGATCTTCGACGGACTTCCGGGCGAAGCGAAGGAACGGATTTACCTCCGATTGTGGGAAGTGCTGAGCGGAAAGGATCGATCGAAGGAGTATTCCCATCTCTCGAAGCCGGACCGCGCGGCGATCGCGGACATCTTGAGGGAGACGAAAGCCGGCCTGCCGGAGTACTGGAAGAAGTGAGTCCTCGCATCAAGCGGAATTGCCGGAACCGATCACGAACTTCGCGAAGTGGCTCGTTTTTAGAAACGCGACGGTTTGGTCGCGCATTTTGAGGATGTCCGCGTGCATCGGGCACTGCGGGCCGGTGCCGCAATAGTGCGGGCCGAGCGGGCAACTCACCGTCTCGTCCAGCCGTTCGAATAGCGAAGCCACATCGTACAGAGTCACGGCCGACGGATCGCGGGCCAGCCAGTACCCGCCGCCCGGCCCGGGAGTACCCCGCACGATTCCCGCTTGGGACAGAATCGTGAGCACTTTGGCCACCACTGGTTGGGGGAGGTTCCTCCGCTGGGCGATGTCGGCCGAGTTTAGCTTCATCGGCTCGTCGGCGCGATACACCTCGGCCAATCGGCTGACGGCGGCAATCGCGTACTGGGCAATCTTACCGTACGGTGTCATGCTGTCTCGTCTGGAACAAAGGCGTTCGCTACACACAGCTTAGAGGAAATGCCGCGGGGTCGGTTTGCCGCACCCGCCGTGCCGGTTGGTTCAGTAATCCGAAGCCCGTACAATCCCTTCTATGGCGACCCCCACTCGAATCCTGATCGTCCTCGGCTGCGGCACGTCCGTCGGCGTGCCGATGATCGGCTGCGAATGCGCAGTCTGCACGTCGGCGAACCCGAAGAACAACCGCACGCGCGCTTCGGTGCTGCTGCAAGTACCCGCCGGCAACATCCTCATCGACTCCGGCCCGGAACTGCGCATCCAATTCGTCCGCGAGAAGATCCCCGTCGCCCATGCCTTGCTCTACACGCACTACCACGCCGACCATATTTACGGTCTCGACGACGTTCGACTGTTCCCGAAGATTTTGAACGGCCCGTTGCCCGTGTATTGCACGGCCGAGGTCGAAGGGGTCGTCCGCGAATCGTTCCCGTACATCTTCGGCCGCGACGCCGAATCGCTGCCGGCGGGCGTGTTGCCGAAGTTGCAATTCCGCCGCATCACCGCCGAACCGTTCGACATCCTCGGCGAGCGGATCACCCCAATCCCCTTGATCCACGGCCGGTTCGACGTCTTCGGCTTCCGAATCGGCGACCTCGCCTATTGCACCGACGCGAACGCGATTCCCGAAGCGAGCTGGCCACTGCTGATGGGCCTCGACACGCTGATCCTCGATTGCCTGCGGCCGGGGGCCGAGCACCCGTCGCACTTCGCGTTGCCCGGTGCGCTGGGAGTCATCGCGCGAGCGAAGCCCAAGCGGGCGTACCTGACGCACCTCTCGCACCTGTTCGACGCCGGGGCCCCGCCGCCGCTGCCGAGGTATGTGCAATTGGCGTTCGACGGCCAACGGATCGAGTTTTGAACCGCCGGCGACAGTCGATTGTGATCGATACGTGGGGTACACCATGACGACCGAAGAACTCGCCAGGCGCGTTGAGACGCTCGAAGCCACTGTTATTGAAATGAACAAACTGATGGAAGATAAGCCGGCCACGCGAAAACGCGGCATCCTCTCCATCGTCGGGACGATGGCCGACAAACCCGAATTCGATGAAGCCGTGGAATACGGTAGATACTTCCGCATCACGGGCCGCGAAGCCCCTCGCGATTGGAAACCGGGCGACCCCATTCCCGAACCGGAGTGGGACGAATGAAGTACTTGCTCGATACCGACCACTTGAGCCTGCTTCAGCGAAAGAACAGTCCCGAGCGCGCTATGATCGTGGCCAACATCAACCTCCACGGTGAATTGAACAGTTTCGCTTGCGTGGCGAGTTTGCACGAGCAGATGCTCGGAGCGCACAATAAGATTCAACAGGCGAAGAACACCGAGGATTTGTTCAAAGGCTATGGGTTGATCGATACCCTCATGGCAAGTTATTCCGCATTCGAAGTCCTTTCGTTCGATCACCGCGCCATCACCGAGTTTTTGAAGTTGAAATCGCTCAATTTGCGTGTCGGCACTCTCGATCTCCGCATCGCGTCCATCGCGATGTCCAAGGACATGACCGTCGTCACGCGCAACCTCTCCGACTTCGGTCGAGTACCGGGGCTGAAAGTCGAAGATTGGACAAAGTGATTCGCTACACTGCCCCGAATGCTTCGGAATACGCCCATGACCCTCGCCGAACTTAGAGCCCACTACGCGTCCCATCGGCAAGGGCACGTCTTCGCGGGGTGGGACGCCCTGCCCGAGAAGGAGCGCGCCGCGTTCCAATCGCAACTGGAAGCGGTCGATTTGAAACTCATCGACGGGCTCTTCGCGAGGCGCAACGAACCGTTCTCGGCGATGCCGTCCCGGGAATACATCGATCCGCTGCCGGTGGTCGGCGTGGCCGAGGTTCCGCCGTCGTCCAAAACCGCGGGCGAATTCGCACTCTGGAACGGCGAAGTCGCGGCGCTCGTCGTGGCCGGGGGGCAAGGGACGCGCTTGGGGTTCGACAAACCCAAAGGGCTGTTCCCCATCGGGCCGGTGTCCGAAGCGAGCTTGTTTCAAATTCACGCGGAGAAGGTGCTGGCGCTGTCGTGGAAGTACGAAACCGAAATGCCGCTGCTCGTGATGACCAGCGACGCCACGCACACGGAGACGGTCGAATTCTTCCACGAAGAAGGCTTCTTCGGATTGGCCGAAAGCCAGGTGAAATTCTTCAAACAAGGCACGATGCCGGCGCTCGATCTGGCCACGGGGAAGTTGCTGCTCGAAGCGCCGGGGAAGCTCTTCCTCGGCCCCAACGGGCACGGCGGCACGTTGACGGCGCTCCAAGATTCAGGCCTGCTCGCGGAGTTGGAGTCGTCGGGCATCAAGCGCATTTTCTATTTCCAAGTCGACAATCCGCTCGTGAAAATCGCCGACCCAGCCTTCTTGGGGCAGCACATCGAATCGCGCTCCGAGGTGTCATCAAAGGTGGTGTACAAAGAGAAGCCCGAAGAGAAAGTCGGCGTGCTCGCGCTGCTCGATGGCCGTTGCGGGATCGTGGAGTATTCCGATATGCCCGCCGAGATGTTGAATGAGCGCGCGGACGACGGAGCGCTCGCATTCCGGGCGGGCAACCCCGCGATCCACTTGTTCGACCTGCAATTCCTCAAGCGGGTGACCACCGGCCCGGATCGATTGGCGTTCCACATCGCCAAGAAGAAGGTCCCGCATTACGACCCGACGACGGCCATGGCGGTGGCACCGACCGTCGAGAACGCCCTGAAGTTCGAGCTGTTCGTCTTCGATGCGCTGCCGCTCGCGGATCGCTGGTTGGCCGTGCAGACGTTGCGGGACGAGGAGTTCGCCCCGTTGAAAAACGCGACCGGCGCCGACTCGCCCGACTCGGCGCGGGCTCTGATGATCGCGCAAGCCCACCGCTGGTTGGGCCTGCCGGTGGGGTCGAAGCCGGTGGAGATTTCGCCGCTGCACGCACTCGATGCCGAGGAGGCGAAAGCGAAATGCCCCAAGGGTTTCAAGCCGAAGGAACCGACGTATCTGAGTGCGGAATAACGGTGTCGTAGGACAGGCCTCCAGGCCTGTCCAGTACCGAATTTCGGACAGGCCTGGAGGCCTGTCCTACGGGATCGATTTCAATGCTGCATGCGATGATTATGGCCGGTGGCGGGGGTACCCGATTTTGGCCGCGGAGCCGGAACGCCCGGCCGAAGCAGTTCCTCAACTTCAGCGGGGAGCGCTCGCTGCTGCAATCCACGCTGGACCGCATCGCCCCGGTGGTGCCGCCGGAGCGCTGTTGGGTCGTCACCGGGGCCGCGTACATCGACGAGACCGCCGCGCAACTCCCCGAACTGAGCCGGGATCGCATCGTCGGCGAACCTTGCCGGCGCGACACCGCCCCGTGCGTCGGCCTCGGGGCGGCGCTCATCGCCAACACCGATCCGGATGCGACCATCGTCGTGATGCCGGCGGATCATCTCATCGAACCGGAGCGCGAGTTCCAGCGCGCCGTCCACGCCGCGGAGCAGTTCGCCGAGGAATTCCCGGAGGCGCTGTTCACCTTCGGCATCCCGCCCACATTCCCGAGCACCGGCTACGGCTACATCCAGCGCGGCGCCAAGGCGTCCGAACGCAGCGGCATCGCGCTGTACGCCGTTAAGGGATTCCAAGAGAAGCCCTCCGCCGACCTCGCCGAACAATACGTGGCTTCCGGGAATTACGACTGGAACAGCGGCATCTTCGTCTGGAAGGCCGCGACCATCTTGAAGGAACTCAACGCGAGCCGGCCGGACATCGCGGCCGGGGTGCAGCGCATCGCCGACGCTTGGCCGACGCCAAAGCGCGACGAAGTATTCGCTCTTGAATACGAGGCCATGAACGGGACGAGCATCGACTACGCCGTGATGCAAGACGCGGGGCGAGCCGGGCGCGTGAAGGTGCTCTCGACGCCGTACCATTGGGACGACGTCGGCAGTTGGCTGGCGCTCGAAAGGCACAATCCGCAAGACGCCGGGGGCAATACGATCCAAGGCCGGCACATCACCATCGACACCACCGGCTGCGTCATCTCCGCCCAACCGGGGCATTTGATCGCGACCATCGGCGTGTCCGATCTCGTCATCATTCAAGACGGCAACGCCACGCTCGTGGCCCGCAAGTCGGACGAAGCGCGCGTGAAGGAAATCGTCGACCGACTGAAGAAGGACCAGCGGGGCGAATACCTGTGACCCCGAATCCCGGCCGGTTACTCGGCGTCGACTACGGCACGGTGCGCATCGGCCTGAGCATCAGCGATCCGGATCGCATCGTGGCCAGCCCGCTGGAGACGTATTCGCGGAAGTCGGTCGAACAGGACGCGGCGTACTTGGCGAAATTGGTGCGGGACCACGGCATCACCGGGATCGTCCTCGGCCTCGCGATCAGCCTGAACGGCCACGAAGGGCCGAAGGCGCAAGAGTGCCGGGCCTTCGGGGAGTGGCTCGAAACCGGGACCGGCCTCGCGGTGCAATTCGCCGACGAGCGCTTCACCACGGCCCAGGCCGACGACATCATGTACGGCGCGAAAATGACCAAGCAGAAACGCAGCGAGCGGCGAGACATGCTCGCCGCCACGTTGATTTTGAAGGGATTTTTGGAGGGGGGCTGCGTGGGGTACGAGACGCCGACGACTGAATGCTGACAGCTGATTTGTTCGATGCGGCTTCGAGAAATCAGCAAACAGCTGTCAGCATTCAGTCGGAGAAACAACACTAATATTCCGTCGGCGCCGTCGGCTCCTCGTGCAGCTTGACCGCCTTGTACCCGCCGCGGCTCCGGAAGTAAGCGAGCAGCAGCAGATAGCTCACGAGCATGATGATCGGGAAGATCGCCACCGTGGTGAGGGCCGATTTCTTCGCGGCGTTGCCCGTCTCCGCGACGATGTCTTTGGACGGCTTCGGCTTGTCTTCATCCGGTTTCAACACGACTTTCTTTTCTTCCTCCGCAAATGCGTCGAGCTTCTTATCGTCCACGGGCTGATACGTCCCGAAGACGCTCGGCTTCTCATCGCCCATGATTTTGGCGTGCAGGCCGGCGTGGTTGGCTTTCAGTTCCTTGTCGATTTCCTTGTCTTGGACGTTGCCCAGCAGCGGGCTCCCGACGATGCCCACGGCCATCATGCCCAAGCCGGCAATCGCATTCAGAGTGAGGGCCCCGCCTTTGGGGAACTGCTCGGAAACGACCCCGAGCATCGTCGGCCAGAAGAAGGTCTTGCCGAAAGCGTACAGCGTCGCGGCGAAGATGATCGCGATGCCGGTCGCCAGCGAGAGGCTGAAGAGTCCGACGGCCGCGATCCCGGCGCTCACCGCCAAGAGACCGAGCGGGGAAATCTTGTGCACGATCGGTCCGGCGCAGAACCGGAGCACCATCATGATGAACGATGTGTAAATGAGGACCCAAGCCCCTTTCAACCCGTCCGGGAGTTTGAAGTATTCTTGTCCCAGCTTCTTCATCACCGGCGTCATCAGGTCCGAAATCCAGCTGTCCGTGCCGAGTTCCGTGATGGCCAACGGAACCATGATGAGCATGAGGATGACGAACAGCGGCCGGCCGAGCGACATCGTGTACAACCCGAAGCCGATGGCGATGGCGGCGGCCACGCCGACCTTGACGTACAGCCCTTCGTCGCCGAGTTTCAAGCCGAACTTTTCTGCGACGTTGGCGAGTTCGAACACGATCAACACGCTGACGAGGAATGCCCCGAGCATCCCGACTTCTTTGAGCATGTCTTTGAACGAGACCCCGGCCGCGACGCGTTCGTTCACGGGGAACTTGCAGACGAGCATCAGCGCGCCATAGGCGAACACGGGCAGGCCGACGAGGCCGACTTTCAAGCGCCAATCGCTGGAAAGCCAGTCGGGAGTGCTCACGGTCGAATCGCCCAGCAAGAGGGCCAAAATTCCGCCGAGCACCAAACCGCCCGGCCAGCCGGCGTGGAGGATGTTCAGCCATTTCGTCTTCTGCTCTTTGAACATCGTGGCGACGACGGGGTTGATGACGGCTTCCACCGTCCCGTTGCCGAGCGCCCCGATGAAACTGCCCAAGTAGAGCACCCAGTAGCCGCTCATGCCTTGCGCGACGAGCGTCGGTGCGGCGATCACGATGGCCATGTACGCCGCGTGGCAAACGAAGGCGAAGAACATGGCGGTGCGGTAGCCGATTTTATCGATGATGAGGCTGAACAACACGATGCTGATCGCGAAGGGCCAGAGGCCGACGCCGAAGATCTCCCCTTTTTGCGTGGCCGACAGGCCGAACTCGGTCGCCCAAGTGTCCATCAAGAAGACGCGGACGATGAAGCCGAACGATGTCGCGATCAGCGACGTGAAGCACGCCGCGAAGAGTTTCATATCGGGACCGGATGAGACCATGGGCGAGGGCTCCGACGGGAGGGGTACCGAAGTACGGGAAAGTGTGGGGATGATACCAAGGGCCGATTGCCGGGGCCACACAATTGATCGAGTGCGGATTTGGGATTTCGGATTTCGGATTGGCGGAGATCGATCTATCCAAAGCATTCCACCGGGATTCGCCGACCGTTACGACCCCACCTCCGGGGTCCCGCCCGTGGGCGAATCGCGGTCCTTTCGCTCAATCCCCTTCGCCGGCCGGTCGAAACTACACTGAGAAATACGGACTCCGGCCCGGGGGCGCGCCTTGCACGATCTCAACGTCCTCGCGCTGATCAAAGGCGGCGAGCGGTTCGTGTACGTGTACGATGACGGCAGCCGCGAGGCGGTCATCGCCGCGCTGCGGGATCAAGCGGCCGATCCCGACGCGAGCTTGAATTGGTTCGACGCCGCAGTCTTGACGGAACGAGCGCGCCACCAGGCGACCCGGAGCGAAGGCCATCAGCCCTCGCGGATTTGATCCGTTCGACCATCACCTGCGATTGACACCCTTGACGCTCGAACGTGGCTTCGCCGAATTCCTGACGCACCTGGGCATCGAGAAGAACTCTTCGATTCAGACTGTGAAGTCGTATCGGGAGGACATCACGCAGGCCTTGGAATTCCTGCGCGCCTCGGCGAAGAAAGACTCCCTCGACGCCCGCGACTGGAACACCCGCGCCCTGCGGGCGTTCTTGGCGTGGCTCCACGAGCAGGGCTACGCCAAGACGACCATCGCCCGCCGGCTCGCGGCCGTGCGCACCTTCGGCAAGTTCCTCTGCCGGCAGGGGACGTTGGAGACGAACCCGGCCGAGGCGCTGCGCAGCCCCCGGTTGAACAAAAAGCTCCCGCACTTCCTAACGGTCGAGGACATCCGCAAATTGCTGGCGAGCCCATCGGCGTTATCTCCGTTCGGCCGGCGCGACCGGGCCATGTTCGAGACGCTCTATTCCGCCGGCTTGCGGGTCTCCGAACTCTGCGGGTTGAACCTCGCCGACGCCGACCTGAGCGACGGCGTGCTCGTCATCCGCGGCAAGGGGAAGAAGGAGCGGCTCGCGCTCTTGGGAGATCAGGCCATCGTTGCGATGACGACGTGGCTCGGGGATCGCAAAGAATTGCTGGCGAGCGTCGGGGCTGTGGCCGAAGCGGTGTTCTTGAACAAATCGGGCGGCCGGCTGACGACCCGCAGCGTCGGCCGGCTGCTGGTGACGCATTTGCGGCGCGCGGGGTTGGACCCGCGCACGACCCCGCACACGCTCCGGCACAGTTTCGCCACGCACCTGCTCGACAACGGCGCGGACATCCGGGGTGTGCAAGAATTGCTCGGCCACAAGAGCCTGACGACGACGCAGGTGTACACGCACGTCACGACGACGCGGATGCAGCAGAGCTACCACAAGGCGCATCCGCGCGCGTGATCGGCGAGCCGGACTCCGTGAGGAGTCGGGTGTTCGTGCGGAGCCAGTAGGCCATGGTCGCAAGGATTGCGAATCGATTTGTCCTCCGGGCCGCCCAGCCCTCGGGAGCCGTTATGAGTTCACCCACCTTGCGCGCCTGCGGTTTCGTCGGCCTCTGGTGCCTGATCGGGGCGACCCCGAGCGGGGCGGCCGAACCGATCCCGTGGCGCACCGATTACCCCGCCGCGCGCAAGGAAGCCGAGGCGAAGAAGCTCCCGTTGCTGGTGGTCATCGGTTCGCAAGATTGCGTCTATTGCCGGAAGTTGGAGAACCATACTTTCGCCGACCCGGACATCGTCGCGTTCGTGAACGCGAAGTTCATCCCGCTGAAGATCGACGCCACCAAGGACCCCGAGTTCGCCAAGGCGATGAAGGTGACCATCTACCCGACCTCGGCCATCGCGGGGCACGACGGGAAAATCTACGGGTACCTCTCGGGGTATCTGCCGCCCGATCAATTCGCCGAAAACAGCAAGAAGGCGCTGCTGACGATGCCGGTCCCGCAGCCGACCGTGCTCGCCAAAGTGCCGGTGCCGGCGAAACCGTCGATCGTCGTCCCCACGCAATCGGCCCGCGAGATGCTCGGTTTGGCGAAGGACGCGTTCCACACCGAGCGTCTCGGCGAGTGCCTGGAATGGTGCGAGCGCATCCGGGTGAACTTCGCGGACGACGCGGTCGCCAAAGACGCCGAGCTGCTGGCGGCGAAGTTGAAAGGCGATCCGGAAAAACTGCTGCTGGCCGCGGAGCAACTCGACGACCGCAATGCCGCGACCTACTTCGCCCTCGGCGAAACGTGGCTGCAAAAGGGCAAGGCGAAAGAAGCGACCGCGTGCTTCGACAAGGTGCTGAAGCTCGCCCCCAACGGCAAATGGGCCGAAGCCGCCGGGGCGAAGCTGACGGTGCTAATCCGGGAAGTGCCGGAATTGAAAGGCCGCGACGGAATGCGCTGATTCACTTCTTCTCCCAAACGATTCGGCCGCCGACGACCGTCAGCGCGACGGTTGTTTTCGTCAGGGAATCCTTCTCCGCGGGGTCGAAGATGTCCTTCGAGAGCACCGCGAAGTCGGCAAGCATCGATTCCTTCAACACGCCGCGGGTTCCTTCGACCCCGGCCGCATAAGCGCCGCCGCTCGTGTACGCCGCCACCGCTTCGGCGACCGTGATGCGTTGCTCCGGGAACCACCCCTTCGGGTGTTTCCCGTCGAGCGGCCGGCGGTTCACGGCCGCGTCGATCCCTTCGAACACGTCGAGCGGCGCGACCGGCCAATCCGAGCCGAACGCGAGCTTCGCCTTGGCGTCGAGCAAGCTCCGGTAGCAGTACGACGACGCGCAGCGCTTCGCCCCGATGCGCCCCTCGGCCCAGCGGGCGTCGTCGATGAGGTGGTACGGCTGCATCGACGCGATGACATCGCCCGCGGGGAATCGCTGGACATCGACTGGCTTCAAATGCTGGGCGTGTTCGATGCGGAATCGCCGATCGCGCGGACCGTTCGCCCGGGCGACTTCGGCGAAGAGGTCGAGCAGTTCCGAATTGGCCCGGTCGCCGATGGCGTGGATCGCCACGTTCAACCCGGCTTGGTCGGCGGTCGCCACGAGACGCTTCATCGTGTCCGGTTCCGTCACCCACACGCCTGTGGCTTTCGGATCGGTGACATAACCTTCGAACATCTTCGCGGTGCTGCTGCCCAGCGACCCGTCCATGAATCCTTTGACGCCGCCGAGGCGCAAGTACTCGGAGCCGAACCCCGCCGTCACGCCGAGGTCGGCGAGGTCCTTCTGCTGGGCGATGGGCCACCGCAGATCGATCCGCACCGTGAGTTTGTCCTTTGCCGCGAGTTGTTGAACCACCCGAAAATAGAGTTTCCGCGTCGCGGTGGAATTGCCTTCCATGTCTTGCACGGCCGTGATGCCGGCCTTGGCGAAGGCGAGTTGCGCGGCTCGCACGGCCTCGCGGATTTCATCTTCGCCCGGCTCGGGCACGAAGCGCGCGACCAAGTCCATGGCGTTGTCGCGCAGGATTCCCGACGGCGTCTTGCCGTCCGGTCGGCGCTCGATGACACCGCCCGCGGGGTCTTTCGTGTCAGCGGTGATGCCGGCGAGTTTGAGCACCGCGGCGTTGGCCAGTGCCATGTGGCCGTCGTAACGGCGCAGGAAGATCCGGCGGTTCGGGGCGTACCTGTCCAGTGTCGCGGCTGTCGGCAACTTCCCGGCGAAGGCCCGGTCGTGGTCCCAGTTGCCGCCGAGCATCCAGCGGTCGGTTGGGGTGGTTTCGTCGAAGGCTTTCAACCGTTTGCCGAACTCGGCTTCGTCCGCACAATCTTTGAGTTCAACGCGGGCCAGTTGCAACCCGCCGCCCAGTACGTGCAGGTGGCTGTCGGTGAAACCGGGGACGACCCGCCGGCCTTTCAAGTCGAGGACCCGCTTCCCGGCGAACGGTTCCATGTCGCGGTCGGTGCCGACGCGGATGATCTTGCCGCCGTGGATCGCCATCGCCGTGGCTTCGGGTCGGGCGGGGTCGCCGGTCCAAATTTTCCCGTTCGTCACGACGAGGTCGGCGGCGAAAGGATTCGCCCCGAATGCGAGTGGCACCATAGCGAGAAGCAAGAGGGGCATCGTTCGCCTCGTACGGATTGGTCGGGGGAATGGGGGAATCTTCTCGGGCAATTCCGACTCGGCCAGTGTACCTTCATTAGACGCCGGAATTATTCCGATGGTAACGGGGTCGCTGAGGCGCAGGGATCGATCATGAACTTCCGATTCGGCTTGGTCACACTCCTCTTCTCGGCCGTCGGCGCCTCGGCTCAAAATCCGACGCCGGTGCCGGACCGCGTAATCCTCACGTGGAGCGGGGACACCACCACCACGCAATCGGCCACGTGGCGGACCGATACCAGTGTGAAATCGGCCGTCGGGCAGATCGCCGAAACGGCTCCCGGTCCGAGCTTCGATCCGCTCAATTCGAAAGACGCCGGCCCCGCCGCGAAGTCGGTACCCGCCAAAACTGAGTTCTTCAAATCGACCTCCAACGAGGCCCACTACCACAGCGTGACGTTCACGGGCCTGAAGCCAGGGACCAAGTATGTCTACCGCGTCGGCACTCCGGGGAAATGGAGCGAGTGGTTCCAATTCGAGACGACCAGCGAGAACCCGGAGCCATTCGGTTTCATCTACGTCGGCGACGCCCAAGACGAAATCAAACGGCACTGGTCGCGCCTCATCCGCCAAGCGTACGCCGACATGCCGAAGGCGAAGTTCATCCTGCACGCCGGCGACTTGGTCAGTTCCGGCACCAGCGATAGCCAGTGGGGGGAATGGCACGCCGCGGCCGGGTTCATCAACGGCATGATCCCGAGCATCCCGTCGCCGGGGAACCACGAATACGGCTCGGCGCCGAAGACCGACGAGGAACTGAAACTCGACGCGCGCGAAGCGCTCATCGGCGGTGGTCTCGCCGAGAAGAAGAAATCGCGTCCGAGCATCGTCGCGCCGAATTGGCGGGCGCAATTCACGCTGCCCGAACACGGCCCGGTGGGGTTGGAAGAGACCTGCTATTTTCTCGACGTCCAAGGCGTCCGGGTGATCTGTTTGAACTCGATGGAGCGGCAAGACGAGCAGACGGCGTGGCTCGAAAACGCCCTGAAAGACAACCCGAATCGCTGGACGGTGGTCACCTTCCACGTGCCCTTGTATTCGACCGCGAATGGCCGGGCCAAAGGGGACGCGGACAAAGCCGTGCGCAAATTCTGGCGGCCGCTGTTCGACCGCTACGATGTCGACCTCGTGCTGCAAGGGCACGACCACTGCTACGGCCGCAGCGGCCTGATGCGCGATGACAATGTGCTGGCCGACGAAACCGAGAACGACCGGAGCGGGGCGGTGTACGTCGTCTCGGTGAGCGGGCCGAAGCTGTACGACATCGCCGTGCAGCGGTGGATGGTGTCGAACGCGGAGAAAAAGCAGTTCTACCAGCTCATCCGCATCGACGGCGACACGCTGCAATTCGAAGCCCGCACCGCCGACGGCGAACTCTACGACCAGTTCGAAATCCGCAAGCGCGTGAGCGGCGGCAATCAACTGGTCGAGCACGGCCAATCGCCCGCCGGCGACTCCGGCGGCACCCGCCGAACCATCGGCTTTGCCCTCGGCACCATGGTCGTCCTCGTCGCCGGGTTCGCCCTGTTCCGCGCCGTCCGCCGGAAGTCGACATCGCCGCCGATCTAATATCCTGACGGGATGACACGCGACGAATTGGCGACGAAATATTTCGAGCAGTTGCCCTACCCGCCCTATCCGGTGCAGGAGGAAGCGCTGCTGGCGTGGTTCACCTCCGACCAAGGGGTGATGGTCTGCGCCCCCACCGGCACCGGGAAAACGCTGATCGCTCAGGCGGCTTTGTACGAGGCGCTGCACACCGGCACCGTCGCCTATTACACGACGCCGTTGATCGCGCTGACCGAACAAAAGTTCCATGAAATGCAGGCGTCCGCCGAGCGTTGGGGCTTCCCGCGCGACTCCGTCGGCCTCGTCACGGGCAACCGCAAGGTCAACCCCGAAGCCAAGGTGCTCGTCGTCGTCGCCGAGATTCTGCTGAACCGATTGCTGCACCAAGACGGCTTCGATTTCACCGACGTGTCCGCCGTCGTCATGGACGAGTTCCACAGCTTTGCCGACCCCGAGCGCGGCATCGTTTGGGAACTGTCGCTCAACATGCTGCCCAAGCACATCCGCCTCCTGTTGCTCAGCGCGACCGTCGGCAACTCGGTTGAATTCCTCAACTGGCTCGACCGGATGCACGGCCGCAAGCTGGAGTTGGCCGAGGGCAAAGAGCGCAAGATCCCGCTGACCTACCGCTGGGTACCGGACGAATTCCTGAACGATCTGCTCGTCGATCTCGCCAAGGGGGACGACGCCACGCGGAAAGTGCCGGCGCTGGTGTTCGCCTTCAACCGCGACGAATGCTGGAGCATCGCCGAGCAATTGAAAGGCTTGGACCTGCTGAACTCGGCGCAGAAAGCTGCGCTGCAAAAAGAAGTCGATCTGCTCGACTGGCCGCAGGGCATCGGGCCGAAGTTGAAGCAGATGTTGCGGCGCGGCGTCGGCGTCCACCACGCCGGTCTGCTGCCGAAGTACCGGCGCGTCGTCGAGATCCTGTTCGAGAAGAAACTGCTGAGCGTCGCGCTCTGCACCGAGACGCTCGCCTCGGGAATCAATCTGCCGGCGCGGTCCGTGGTCCTCACGTCGCTGATGAAAGGCCCCTTCGGCAAAGAAAAAGTCATCGACCCCAGCTCGGCGCACCAGATCTTCGGCCGCGCCGGGCGACCGCAGTTCGACAAAGAAGGCTTCGTCTTCGCCGTGCCCCACGACGACGATATCCGCATCGTGAAGTGGAAGAAGTTGTTCGAACAGATCCCGGAGTTGACCAAAGATCCGGGGCTACTGAAGAAGCGCAAGGAGATGCTGAAGAAGAAGCCGAGCCGGAACAACCAGCGGAAATATTGGAGCGAGTCGGACTTCGACAAACTGCAAAGCGCGGCGCCCGCGCGGCTCTATTCCAAGGGGCCGCTGCCGTGGCGGTTGCTGGCGTACTTGCTGAAGGCGTCGCCCGAGATCGAGAAGATCCGGGCCGTGGTGCGGAAGCGGTTGCTCGATCAACCCCGCATCGAAGCGGGCATGAAGCAACTTCAGCGGATGCTGATGATCCTCCACGAGAGGGGGTTCATTCAACTGGAACCGGCGCCTCCTCCGCCGCCGGATCCCGATGCGCCCCCGGTGATCTACTCCGCCGAGAATCCGGCACCGGTCTATTCGCCGACGTTGGCGAACCCGACGCCGGAATTGGAAAAGCTGCTCGCTTTCCGCGCCGTGCATCCGCTGTACGGGGCGTTCCTCATGGAGCACTTAGGCCTCGCCAGCCCCGACGAGCGCATGCAGATTTTCGAGAGCGTGCTCGAATTGCCCCGGCCGCTGTTGAAGTTCGTGCGCGTCCCGTTCAGCCTGACGCCGGGGCCCTTGCAAACGGAGCGCATCGACCCGGCATTGATCCAGAAAGGCTTGATCCAAGCCGTCGTGCCGAAGCTCGAGGGCGAGGAAGACGAAGACGATTTCGTGCCGTGGGACGAGCGGCCCCCGCTGCTCGCGGACAAGGTGCGGATGCTCTTCGACGCCACGCACCCGGACGTGTTGGACCTGACGACGACACCCGTTTGGGCCGCCGGGGAGCTGCTGGAACTCGGCGGAAACTTCAACACGTTCATCACGCACAAAGATTTGGCGAAGCAAGAAGGCCTGATCTTTCGGCACTGCCTGCGGCTCATTCTGATGACCGAGGAGTTCGGCCAGCTCACCCCGGCGGGCGTCGAGCCGCAGCGCTGGCAAGCGGACATGAAGGCCATCGCCGATGCCCTGACCAAAACCTGCGAGCAGGTCGACCCGACGAGTACCGAAGAGACGATCCGCAAGGCGCAGGCGGTCGCGAAGCTGGAAGAACCCGCGGCCGAGACCCCGCCCCCGGCGGACGACGACCCCGCAGACTTCGCGGAAGGTTTGTTGGGTTGAGAACCGAAGCAACGGAAAAACCCCGGCGTGGGCCGGGGCGAGGCGTGCGGACCGGATCCGCCATCAAGAAGCCGAAGGCAGTTTCTGTTGATTCTGCTGGGCGGCCATCAGCTCTTGCTGCTGGGCCAACGGGAGGAGTTCCTGTCGGTAGATCGGCACATCGCGGGGCGCTTCTATTCCCAAGCGGATCTTGCCGCGGTCGATATCCACGACCGTGATGCAGATATTCTCCCCGATGAAGATTTTCTCTCCGAGCTTCCGACTGAGGACTAGCATGTCGTATCCCTCCGTTGTGCGCCTCGAGCCACCGAAATTCTGCCGTACCCTACCTCACATTCCCGCCGGGGGGCTTGACTCCGGGCCGGATTGCGCGTAACGCTCGAATCCCGTTGAGTTACGACCGTCATTTTGCGCGCTTGCGGCGCGAATTCCTGCGCGGCTTGCGCTACACACCCGCGAATCTCGGGAATCGAGTCGGGCGCCGCCGGAACAACCGTTGCGACCGTCAATGCGAAAGGCGGCGGGGTCGCTTTCTACCCCGCCGCCTTCGGCTGCATCCGAATTGTCCGCGTGCGATCACCGTCCCCCGGCTCCGTCCCGGCCGCGCGGCATCGTACGGAGTCCGCCCGTCGCGCGCTAGGCCACTTTCTGCTCCCGACTCTCCTCCCCGTAGGCCAGCAGCGGCTTCGGATCCCCGTCGAACGCGGCGTCGTACGGATGCCACAGCCGCTGGCGCATCCGTGCCCGCTCGGCCATCACGTCTAGCTTCTCCCGGGTGCCCGGCGCGGCCGTCGTCGGCTCGCACGCCTGCGGGGCATTCCCGTTGAAGTTGCCGATCCCGCGGCGGGCGTATTTGCTCGTCGACGGGTAACGATCCCGCACACCGGGGGCGTAATAACATCCCCAGCAGAGCAATCGCGGCCGGTTCACGTTCGAGGTGTGGCAATGTTGGCAAATCGGAATCACATCGTGCTCCTGGTGGGTGAAAATCGAAATCGGAAGAATCACCACAAAGAACACAGAAATCACAGAGAAAGAAACGGAGAGCCAGCGAAATGCTCAATCACGACCACCTCGGCATCTCGCTCCCTTGTTTCCTCTTTGTGTTCTCTGTGTTTTTTGTGGCGAAAACGGATTGAACTCAGGCCGCAATCGGCAGCGGGGTGATCCGTTTGGGGCGGTAGTCGATCGCGGGGCGATCGCGGGGGATGCGTTGTTCGAGGGCCAGTTCCACTTCCGCGAGCAGTTCGCGCCGCATGGTGTCCCGCGGGGTGTCGTCGAACCAGTTGAGGAACCAGCGGCAGGCGGCGGGTTCGCCGAGGCGCTCGTCGGCCTCGTAGCAGCAGCGGGCGAAGTACTCCTCGACTTCGCCGACGGTCAGCAGGCCCTCGCCTTGCCAACCGCAGAAGCCGAGGGCGCAGCAGGCCTCGACGGGCCAGTCCTGCACGCAGATCAGCGGGGGCGGCGAAGTCGTCGCCCCCTGGACCAATCGGAGGTCGTCGTATTGAAGGGCTTCGCGGAGCTGGATCAGCCCGAACGAAGATAGTGCGGGGACGAATCCATTCCGCCAGACCGTGCGCCAGATTTCCATGATCGCTCCCGATTCGGGGTTCGAGTTCCTCGGAGCCGGCCCGGTTTCCCGCGTCCGAACTCCCCATTGCGTATCCTCTAGATAAATATACACCAGTCCAC
>JAYSYN010000054.1:0-20851 GCA_043727575.1 Fimbriiglobus sp. | reverse complement strand
GGATGCGTCTACATCCACAGACCCCGGAAACCGTCGGGGATTTCGAGCTTTTTGGCATTCGCAGAAAAGAAGCGGGTCGAGATTACGCTTGGTTGAGGTTTAGATACGGGATGAAAATACAAGAATCGGCGAATGGGCATCGCACAGTTTCATCAAGCGCGGCAACTTTATGTCCTGAAGCAATGGCAGCTTCAGCTAAATGAAAGTCTTTTATCATTGCATTTGGCGACTTGTTAATGGTGGCGACAAATTTCAGCTGATCTCTCAATTCAGTGCTTTCAGGAATATTCGTGTAAAGGATTAGCTTTCGCGCGAACATTGATAGCTGCCAGGAACGTGCGAAACCGGATTGGTGCTTGCGCCATTCCTTTGATATCGGCTTAGTACATGCAGCTATATGCTGTTGCTCCCGAACAGTAAGAAGGAAGTCGCGGCAGTTTTTCGAAGTCGGATGAGCCGACGCCGGAGGCCCTGCTGCTCGCGCCACCGAAGCATCAATAACAATGTGGTTTAAAAATTTCTTCTTCATTGCTGGTTTGATATAAGCTTCTCTGCTGCGTCCAAGTACTTTGATTGACTCTCAAGAGTAATGTCATCGAAGTCTTCAGGCCAGTTGCCAAATCTACCGGCCAAATCCATATCTGCACTTGTGATTTTGGTAGCGCCTGTAGGTCGAGAAACGCAAAATCGAAAACTGTCCCCATCGAGTTCATAAATGCCAAGCGATACTCGATTTAAAGAGTCGATTGTCGTAAAAGATGCTGGTTTTGATTCAGGATTGAGTACAATGGTCACTGGGTCGCTTGGATTGAGACTCGCAAACATACGATTGCCTTCAATCGTTAACAGCAGGCCTGCAATTGCTAAGATTCTACCACCTTCGGTCGCTTCGATCACATGCCATTCCCCACGGAGTTTCTTAAAGGTTTCGATGACGTTGTCTTCATTCGGAAGGCCCATCTCTGTAGGCGTATTCGGATAAGTAGAGGGTGTCGGACTGGTTTTTATATTTACAATAACTGGCGACTTGAGGTTGGTGGAAATTGCTTTGCCGGCCGGGACGTCCACAGGAGGCGTCGTGTGTCTTACGCTTGGTTCGACTTTGGTGTTGTCTATTTTGACAATGCGGTACCCGAATGCAAAAGTTACTCCCGCTATCAGAACGCAAATGAACACGGAGATTCCCAAGGCGTAACTTCTCCCAATGTGCTTTTCACGATGACTCCGAATCGGCACGCCATCGTCTCTGCTCCGTACCATCGCATGATCCCGTGGGGATGATTCTCAAAGCAAATTTTAGGGAGATCGAAAACGCAAGCTGGTCAAAGGCTATCACCAGTGCTTTCACGCTACCCGTTCTGTGTCTCAAGCGTATCGATCTGATCCGTAGATTCTCTCCCACGAATCGTCCATTGTCGAGCAGGGGCGGCGTGGCAGCGACTTCAACCACGCCCGGTGAGCCGCGATCCAATCTTCGGATGGCATCGACGGAGTCACGCCGGGCTCTGTGTCCTGCCCCTGTGCGAACTGCTCGATCAGAGCCTGCACATGATCGACGACCGACTTCGCCACTGAGGGCGGCAGTCGGCTGAGGTCGGGAAGAACAACAGACAGATGCGGATTCAAGGTCATTTCGAAACTGTACCTCAACAACTCACTCCAGTAAATCCCTGACGCGGATTGTCGGCAGCGCCAGCGGCGAGGCGCTGTCCGTTCCTTCAGCTTCAGGCACGTCCGGTAGGCTGTGCCGCCGCCGCCGAGTGGATCTGAATTGTCTCCGCGTTTTCGTTCGACTCCCGGATTCCTCGAGTGTACGATGCATCCGGTGAATGCCGGAGGGAGTTCGGCCGTCTGCTACTATTAGGAAGCATCCGATGAACCCCGTGCCGCGGATGGCGATGCCGGAACCGAGCGACCGCGAGTTGATCGATCGGATTTTGACGGGGGATCGCCCCGCGCTCGACCTCTTGATGCTGCGGCACCACGCGGTCGCCTACCGGGTCGCGTGCCGGTTGCTCCGCTGCGAGGCGGACGCCCTCGACGCCGTCCAAGACGGCTTCGTGAACGTCTTGTCGCACCTCGGGCGCTTCCGGGGCCAGTGCAGCTTCCGCACTTGGTTGCTCCGGATCGTCAGCAATGCGGCGCTCGACATCGGCCGGTCGAAACAACGGCGGGACTCGCGATTTTCGGCCCCGGCCGAGGAGTTCCACGAAACGTTCGATCCCCGCAGTACCCCGCTCGACCACGGGTTGGAACGGGCCGACCTCCGCGACAAACTCGACGACGCGCTGGCCGCGCTCCCCGCGGTGCAACGGCAGACATTCGTCTTGCACGTCGACGGCGACCTCAGCTATCGGGAAGTGGCCGAGGTGCTCGGCATCTCCATCGGGACGGTGATGAGCCGGCTGTTTTACGCCCGGCAGCGACTCCGCGAAGCCCTGCTCCACCACGTGCAACTATGACCCCCGGCGACCGACTCGAACCTTGGCAACTGCTGGTGCTCGCTTACGTCGACGGCGAACTCGACCCCGCGTCGAGGCACGAAGTCGAGGGGTGGATCGACGCGCGGCCCGAGGTCGCGGAGTTGTTTCGGGAGTTGACCGAGACCAGCCGGGAGAACACGGGATTTGCCGATCCGACGCCCGTCGATCTCCGCCGCAGCGGCGAGATGATCCTGGCCCGCTTGCGGCCCGCCATCACTCGGCGGAAATGGGCGTGGCTCCGCCCGGCGATCTGGTCCGGGGTCGCCGCGTCGATGGCCGGCATTCTCTTTCTCGCCTGCCCGCACGACCGCCTTTGCGAGAGCGTGACGCAATCGACCCCGTCGGCACCGGCGCCCGCGCCGGACGATCCGCTCGCCGGGTTCGACGATTTGCCGATTGCCCAGTCGGGCGAAGCGCGGGTCAGCGCGGTGCGTGGGGATGTTTCCCCGCTGTTCGTCTCGTGCGACGACCTGCTGCCGGATGTGCTCGATTTGGCGACCGTGGACGAAATGCAGATCGCCCGGCAGGGGCGCAACGCGTTCTCGGTGCCGCAACCCGGCGACGCCCCGATGATCTACCAAACCCGAGCCGCGAAGTGATGAGGGGATGTCCGCGATGGGCCGGCTGTCGATTTCGATTCTGTTGCTTCTCGCCCCGGTCTCGCCCGGCCGGGACGACCCCAAACCGGCACCGCAGGCGGTGCGGGTCACGCTCGTCGTCATCAAGGCGAGCGAATCCGACGAAGCGACCAATCCGAAGCTGGCGACGCTGGCCAAGGAGGTGCGCAAGCGGAACGACGAATTCGTCGGGTTCAAGATCGTCAACACCCTTGACAAATCGATTCCCCTCGGCGAGCCGCATGCGTTCGACCTGCCCGAAAAGCAGACCGCGACGGTGACCATTCGAGAGGGGATGGACAAAGCCGGCCGGATCGAGTTGATCGTCAAACTCCCCGGGCTGGACGACGTGACCTACAACTGCGTGTGCGACAAATTCTTCCCCATCGTCACGCCGTACAAGCTCAAAACGGGCGAAACAATCCTCGTGGCGATCCTCGCCAAACCCTGCACCGGGAAATGACGCCGTGTTCGCACTCCCCGCACTCCTGTTCGCACTCGGACCATTTTTGACGGCGCCGAAAGCCGTGCCGTTGACGCCGGAGATTGCGGCGAAGTTGCAAACGATCGCGTTCCAAGCCGCGCGGGACGGGGACACGACGACTTTGAAGGAGTACTTCGCCGCCCGGCAACCGGTGAACGGGACCAACGGCCGCGGCGATACGCTGTTGACGGTCGCCGCCTACGCCGGCGAAGCCGACGCCGTGGCGATGATCCTCAAGCAACCGAAATGCGAGGTCGACGCGAAGAACAAGATGGGGCTGACCGCGCTCGCGGCGGCGGCGTTCAAAGGGCACGTCGGCATCGCCGAGCAACTCGTGAAAGCCAAGGCCGACGTCAATGCCCAAAACGGCAGCCGGCAGACGGCCCTCATGTTCGCCGCGATCGGCGGACGGACGAAGATGGTCGAATTCCTGTTGAAGGCCGGGGCGGATGCGGCCACCGCGGACAAGTCGGGCAACACCGCCCTGAGCCTCGCCAAGGGCCAAGGGGCCGACGAGGTGGTGAAACTGCTCTCGAAGTGACACCGGCGCGCGGTTGTTTCGGACGGCGAGCCAAGTACAAATAGGGTTGGTTCCCCTGCCCACCGGTCAGAGCCGACTGCGAGCGACGATGAATCTGCTGATGCCGTACCTGACCTACGAAGATCTCGACCCCGATCTCGTTTGGCAATCCCCCGGCCGCACGATCACCGAGACCGACATCGTGGCGTTCGCCGGGTTCAGCGGCGATTTCAACGTCATCCACACCGACCACGAATACGCCAAGACGACGGCGTACCGCCGGCCCATCGCCCACGGCTTCGGCATCTTCAGTATCGCCAGCGGCCTGAGCTACCACTCCCCCGCGACGAAAACCGTCGCGCTGCTCAGCGTGACCGATTGGAAGTTCCTCGCCCCCGTCTTCGTCGGCGACACCATCCACGTCCTCAGCCGCGTCGTCGAGAAGTCGCTCAAAGGCGTCGGCAAGCGCGGCGAAGTCGTCTGGCACCGGACGATCGTGAACCAAGAGGGCAAAACCGTCCAAGAAGGTCGCATGAGTACGCTCGTCGAATGCCGCCCCAAAGGATGATTTCGGATTTGAGATTGCGGATTTCGGATTGGCTCCGCAGGCTCTCAGCGGCTTTCCCCGCTTCCAATCCGAAATCCCAAATCCGAAATCCGAAATGCTCAGAACTCGCTTCGCCCCCAGCCCGACCGGCTACCTCCACATCGGCGGGGTTCGCACGGCCCTGTTCAACTGGCTGCTGGCCCGGCGCCACGGCGGGCAGTTCATCCTCCGCATCGACGACACCGACGATTCCCGCAACCGCGCCGACGCCGTGAAGCCGATCATCGACGGCTTCGCCTGGCTCGGCATGACCTGGGACGAAGGTCCGACGGCCGACGGCAGCGGCGAGAGTGCCGGCCCGCATGCGCCGTACTTCCAGGGTCAACGAAACGACAAGTACGAAGCCGCCGCGATGCGGTTGCTGGCCGAAGGCAAAGCCTATCCGGACTACACGACTCCGGAGCAACAAGCCGCGGCCCGCAAGCAAGCCGACTTGGCCCGCAAGCCCTACGTCCACCGCGGGACCAACCGCAACGTGGTCGCCGAAGAGAACGTCCGGCAATACACCGCGTCGCCGGCCGCGCTGCTGTTGAAAGTGGAACTCGGGCAGTCGGTGAAGTTCGACGACGCGGTAAAGGGCAAGCAAGACATCTCAACCGACACGATCCGCGACCCGATGCTATTGCGCGGCCCGGATGCAAGCGGCTTGTGCCGGGCGGTCTACAACTTCGCCACGGTCGTGGACGACACCGACTTCGGCATCACCCACGTGGTGCGCGCCATCGAGCACCTATCGAACACGCCGACGCAGATTCTGATGTACCAGGCGCTCGGCGCGACGCCGCCGACGTTTGGGCACATCCCGCTGGTGAACTACAACGGCAACAAGATGAGCAAGCGGAACTTGCCACCGCTGTCGAACGATGAGATCGCCAAGTTTAAGACTTGCGGCTGGACCGACGACGAAATCAAGGGCCGGGAAGATCTGAACATCGCCACGGTGGCTTACTACCGCGAGATCGGGTACTTGCCCGAGGCGCTCATCAACTACCTTTGCCGGCTCGGCTGGAGCATGGACGGCGAATCGGAGTTCATCCCCCTCGACACGCTCATCGCGAATTTTTCACTCGAACGGGTGACCGACGCCCCCGGGAATTACGACGCCAAGAAGCTCTTCTGGCTGCAGGGGGAGTACATGAAGCTGATCCCGCCGGCGGAGAAACTCGAGCGCTGCCTGCCGTTCTTGCGGCGGGCCAAACTGATCGACGACGCGCCGAGCGACGACGTGCGGGCGAAGTTGCTTAGGGTCATCGAAGCCAGCGGGGATCGGATCAAACTGTTCAGCGACGTGCTGGCCTTCGCCGCACCGCTGTTGAAAGACGAAATCGAATACGACCCGAAGGCCCGCGAGAAAGCGTTCAAAGAACCGGCCGCCAAGGATTTGCTCCGCGAGTTCGCCGAAGTTCTGAAAACCTGCGAGCCGTTCGACGCGGCGAATACCGACAAGGCCCTCCACGACTTCGCCGCCGCGAAGGGGATCAAACCGAACGCCCTGGTGACGCCGGTGCGCATCGCCGTGACGGGCAGCGGCGTCGGCTTCGGCCTGTTCGATACACTGGCGATTCTGGGAAAGGTTGCGGCGCTGAAGCGCATCGCGGTCACACTGGCCGCGGTGTAGAATGCTCCGAGACAAGGGAGGATGAACCATGATCGCGAAGCTGGCCGTGTCGGGCAACGACCTCATCGACCAACCGTACGACGGAGTCGATCGGTACGTACTCGACGGCGAACTCCGGGAAAACCCGAGCGGTGTTCTCGACTCCGAAACAGGGGACATCATGCCGGTGCGAAATATCGAACACAGCGAAGCCATGACCGCGTGCGCGCGACACTTGGGTAACTGGCAGGCGGAAATCGACAAGCCGCGCGGGAAAGTCCTGACCGGCGATGCCGGTGTGCGGCTCGCGCTCGATCCGGATCGCACCTTCGGCGTCGATGTCATGGTCGTGTCCGCGGCAGTGCTGGCACTGCAAACCGGCGAATCGACCATCATCGAAGGCGTGCCGACGCTTTGCGTCGAAATCTTGTCGCCGAGCGAAGTGATGGAACGGATCGACGAAAAGACCGATGCGTATCTCGCGGCCGGGGTGCCGTTGGTGTGGCTGCTCGACTTGCACGATAAGAGCGTCACGGTGTACAGCCCCGGCGCGGAGCCCGTCCTGTTCAATCGCCTCATGGAAATATCGGGCGAGCCGCACCTCCCCGGTTTCCGGGTGCCGGTGGCGAATCTGTTCGAATGATGTCTGGCGAGAGGAGAATTGCGATGATCGCGAAGATGCCCAGCGAGTTGCTCAAATCCAATGCCCGAGACCGCGCCGTGGCTCTGCTCGGACATTACGAAAAGCTCGCGCAATTCGCAATTGAAGCTTGGGATGCGACCTGCCGGGAAACATTGCGGACGGGCGATGCCGAAGCGTTGCATGCGCAACGCGACCAGTGCGAGGCCTTTTTCGAAGGCGAACTCGAGCGGATCGACGATTGCCTCCGGATCGTGGTACCGCACGAAGAGCGCGAAGCGATTCAAAGCCATGCGCGGCTGACGGCGCTCCGGGATCAACTCGCGACGAAATACAACGGGCTTTTCCCCAAATGGCAAACGCTGGACGACTTGGAAGAAATACTCCTCTCTTTCAAAATTCCTCCACGCGAAGTTCGTATCGAGTTGGCAAAACGATTCCCGCCCCCACAAGCGTGGTACGAAGAAGACTCCGATCCGTTCACTCCGGCGGAGTCGGCGTCGTGATCGCTCCACTTCAATTCGGGCAGATCGTTTGGGTGACGATTCCCGATCCGCAAGGTAGGAATTTCAAGTCCCGGCCCGCTGTCGTCTACAGTCCGACCGAAGAAATCGCAATCGATGGGTTTGTCGACGTGGTGGCGATCACTTCTCAAACTGGGCGATCTCCTCGGGAAGTGTGCGTGCCCATTCCCTGGCAGCGGGGCGGGCACCCAAGGACCAAGCTGAATCGTCCGAACGAAGCGGTCTGTACTTGGGTTGCTCGATTGCCGATCGTTATGGCGCAATCTACGAGTGGGCGTGTCCCATTGGCGGAAATGAATCGGATTATCGAAATCCTGTACCCGCCTCAACCGGATCCCACCGCGGCACCGTGAGTCGCCTACGCCCCCTCCGCCGTGGCGGGGTAGCGGTCCGGTTCCGGCGGTTGGTTGTGGACGAGCGACGGGAAGTGTTCGACCAAGTACCGCACGATCCGCTTCGCGGAGAGCACGCCGACGGGGCGGTTGTTCTCGTCGACCACCGGCAGGTGCCGGTAGCCCCCTTCTTCCATCGTCCGGATCGCCGTGCGGATCGGCTCGTTGATCCGCACCGACGCGGGCGCTTCGGTCATCACATCGATCAGCGGATCCGCCAGCGGCTTCCCCACGGCCAACACGCGCTTCAGCAAATCGCGCTCGGTGAAGATGCCGACGAGTTCGCCGCGCCGCGTGACCAGCAGACAACCGACGCGCTCGCGGCGCATCAGGTCAGCCGCATCGGCGACCGACCGGCCGACGTCGATTTGGCGCGGCGCGGTCGGATTCAACCGGGCGACATTCTCGATCCGTAAGTGGCGCGACAGTTCCATCGTCCGGGCATTCTGCGGAGGATTACAAAGCTGACAAGTGGACACGGAGTGCCGAATCGATCACCCGATGCGGCCGACCTCGTGAGGCGGGATGGAGTCGCATAGCGGTCGGGCAGACGGTGCGCAACATCGTTGCACCGTTCGAGTTCGTCGCATCGATTCGCGGCAGAAATGCATTGTAATCGGGCACTTTCAGCCGAGTTCCTCATACGGCATAGAACGTGGATAGCCAAGGTATGTAGGTGACCTCCCAACTTGTCGCCGGTTGGCTCGGAGGGTGTCTCCTATTGGCGGTTGATCGAAAGAATGCCGATCGGCCGTGCCCGGTTCTATCGCAGTCTTGCTCCGTTGGTTTTTTACGATGATCGCTCGCGATGTTGACAATTCAATTTCATACGGTCGAGTTTCGCTCGTGGGCGCCGGCCCCGGTTCGCCCGACCTCATCACGCTCCGCGGTCTCCGCTGTTTGCAAACCGCCGACGCCGTCCTCCACGACGCTTTGATCGCGCCGGAGTTACTGCGCGAAGCCCGCGCCGACGCCGTGATTTTGCACGTCGGCAAGCGCGGCTATTGCATCGGCTCGACCACGCAAGAAACCATCCATGAAGCTTTGGTGCGCTTGGCCCGGCAAGGGCTCAACGTCTGCCGTTTGAAGGGGGGCGACCCCTGTTTGTTCGGCCGCGGCGGCGAGGAAGCCGAGGCGCTGGCCGAAGCGGGAATTCCCTTCGAGATCGTCCCCGGCGTCACGTCCGCACTCGGGGCCGCGGCCGCGGCGGGCATCCCGCTGACGCACCGCGACGTCGGTCAATCGGTGACGTTTGCCACGGGGCATTACGACCCCGATTCGCCGGAATGCACCCTCGACTTCGACGCGCTCGCCAAGATGCCCGTCGTCGTCTATATGGCCGTGCGCAACCTCGCCGCGATCGCGGGCAAGTTGATTGACAACGGATTGTCACCGGCGACGCCGGCGGCGATTTTGGAAAACGGCACGCTCGATCACCAGCGCTGTTTCGTGGGCGAACTGGCGACCATCGGCGAAGTGGCCCTGTCGGAATCGATCGGGGCCCCGGCGCTCTTCGTCGTCGGCGAAGTCGTCCGCTACCGCGAGAAATTGCTCGCTCTCTCGTCCCGAGCACTCTCCTCTTCCCCGGGTGAGCTTTGATCCAGCCCAATACTATCCGCGATACCCCCATCACCCGGAAGCGCCTCGTCGTCGTCGGCAACGGCATGGCGGGGGCGCGCTTCGTCGAAGATTTGATCGCGCTCGATCCGTCGCACGCCTTCGACATCAGCATCTTCGGCGACGAACCCTACGGGAACTACAACCGCATTCTCCTGTCGAACGTGCTCAACGGCAGTCAAGACGCCAAGGAGATCTTCCTCAACCCGCTGGCGTGGTACGCGGACAACAACGTCACCTTCCACGCCGGGAAGAAGGTCATCCGCATCGACCGCGAGGCGAAAGTCGCCTACGCCGACGGGGTCGAAGAAGCCTACGACACGCTCGTCTTCGCGACCGGCTCGCGGCCCTTCGTGCCACCCATCGCGGGCACCTCGCTCCACGGCGTCTTCGTCTTCCGCACCCTCGACGACTGCCGCAACATCGCCGAGTACGCCAAGGATTGCAAAAGGGCCGTGGTCATCGGCGGTGGGCTCTTGGGATTGGAAGCGGCCAAGGGACTGATGACCCACGACGTGAACGTCACCGTCGTCGAAATGGGCCCGTGGCTGATGGGTGTGCAGCTCGACGCCGACGGCGGCAAGGTCCTGCAGCAGACCATCGAGAAGCTCGGGATCACGGCCATCACCTCGGCGAGTACCAAGGAATTCGTGGGCGACGAGACCAACCGCGTGCGCGGGGTGAAGTTCGCCGACGGGTCGATCGTCGAATGCGATATGGTCGTCGTGTCCGCGGGGATTCGCCCGAACAAGGAACTCGCCGGCGAGTGCGGCCTGACCTGCGATCGCGCGATCCTCGTCGATGACACGCTGCAAACGAACGATCCGAACATCTTCGGGGTCGGCGAGTGCGTCCAACACCGCGGCATGGTCTACGGTCTCGTCGCCCCGATTTGGGAGCAGACGAAGACGCTCGCCCTGCGACTGACGGGGCTGAACCCGAACGCGCAGTACACCGGCTCGAAGCTCGCCACGAAACTGAAAGTGATGGGCGTGGAACTCGCCAGCATGGGGCGGATTTCGGACGTCCAACCGACGGACGAAGTCGTGACCTTCGCCGAGCCGGCGCGGCAAGTTTACTGGAAGGCCATCGTCCGCGATGGCAAAGTGTCCGCGTGCTGCATGCTCGGCGACCTCGGCCCCGCCGACGATCTCGTCGAGTTCTTCATGACCGAAAAGCCCGCGCCGGAGCGACGGCTCGAACTCTTCTTCGGCGCGGGCACCAAGACAAAGGGCGCCGAGATTTCGCTCGCCGACTTGCCCGACGCCAAGCAGATTTGCGATTGCAACGGCGTCTGCAAGGGCACCATCGTCAAGGCGATCCAGGCCGGGAAGACGAGCGTGCCGATGGTCGGCAAAGCCACCCGTGCCGGCACCGGCTGCGGCTCGTGCAAGAAGATGATTGCGGGACTGATCGAAGCCGTGGCGGGGGCGGTGAAGGCCGACCCGAGCGAGTCGTGGTACGTCACGGCGGTGCCGCTGGATAAACCGACCCTCGTGGCCGAATGCAAGAAGCGCGGGCTGAAATCGGTCTCGGCGGTACTCCGCGAACTGGCCACGCACGAAGACGAAAAGAGCAAGAACGGCCTGGCTTCAATGCTCAAAAGCATCTGGGGCACCGAGTACATCGACGAGCGCGACGCGCGGTACGTCAACGACCGCGTCCACGCCAACATCCAACGCGACGGCACCTTCAGCGTCATTCCCCGCGTCTACGGCGGAGTCACCACGGCCGACGACCTCATCCGCATCGGCGAGGTCGCCAAGAAGTATTCCGTGCCGATGGTCAAGTTCACCGGCGGCCAGCGGATCGACCTCTTGGGCATCAAAAAAGAAGACCTCCCCGGCGTCTGGGCCGACCTAGGTATGCCCAGCGGCTACGCCTACACCAAGGCCCTCCGCACCGTCAAAACCTGCGTCGGCACCGAATTCTGCCGCTACGGCACCAACGACAGCACCGGTCTCGGCATCGCCTTGGAAAAGCGATTCCAAGGTTTCGAGTTCCCCGCCAAGGTGAAGATGGGCGTCAGCGGTTGCCCGCGGAACTGCTCCGAAAGCACCGTCAAAGACGTCGGCATCGTCGCGACCGAAGGGGGCGAGTGGGAAATCCTCGTCGGCGGGGCCGCCGGCGCCCACGTCCGCCGGACCGACATTTTGTGCCGGGTGAACACCCGCGACGAGGCGATGCAGGTCATCGGCCGCTTTCTGATTTACTACCGCGACAACGCCAAGTGGATCGAACGCACCTACGACTTCGTCCCGCGCATCGGCATCGAGAACTTGCGCAAAATCATCGTCGAAGACTCGCTCGGGATCGTCGCGAAACTCGACACCGAAGTCGAGAAGACGATGGCGGCCTACGTCGACCCGTGGCTCGAACGGGATCAGCCGGTGTATGCCGGTCAGTTTGCCGAACCGCGGAAAGTTTCGTTGCCGGTGGTGGTTTGAATGAAGAGATTTCACGCAAAGCCGCGAACGCGCGGAGGAGAGAACAATCAGCAGTTGGAAAACTGTTCGAACGACTCAATCGTGTTTAAATCGCTAGTTTCTAGCGTCTTCGCGGCTCTGCGTGAGAATCTGAAGTTCACAACCACGGATTGCCGAAATGCTCACTCTCTCGCGCGTCTCGCTCTGTCAACTCGACGACCTCCCCGTGGGGCTGGGACGCGCCTTCGAAGTCGAGGGCAAGCCGATCGCCGTCTTCCGCACCCGCGCCGGTCGAATCTTCGCCACCGACGGCTTCTGCCCGCACAAAAACGGCCCGCTCGCCGACGGCATGCTCACCGGGGATTCGGTCGTCTGCCCGTACCACAATTTCCGCTTCGACGGCGATACCGGCGAATGCGATCAGCCCGGCATCTGCTCCATCGCCACGTACCCCGTCGAAGTGACCCACACCGGCATCGTTGTGACCCTCTGACCCATGACGACCACCGCGCTACCCCTGGCCCGCCGGCGCGAAGAACTCGCGATCCGCACGCATTGCCCGTATTGCTCCTTCCAGTGCGGCATCCGGATGGCCGACACCGCCGGCGAATCGGTGCCGCAAATCCAAGGCGATCCGCACTTCCCCGTCAACAACGGCCAACTCTGCATCAAGGGCTGGACCAGCTTCGCCCTGCTCAACCACCCGCAGCGATTGCTGCACCCGCTCGTGTGCGATTCCCGCGCCGACGATTTCCGGCAAGCGAGTTGGGACGAAGCACTCGACCGCATCGCGACGGCGATGCTCCGGACGAAAACCGAACACGGCGCCGACGCCAACGGCGTCTTCGGTTCGGGGGCACTCACCAACGAGAAAGCCTACTTGCTGGGCAAATTCGCCCGCTTGGCGCTCGGTATGGCGAACATCGACTACAACGGCCGCTGGTGCATGTCGAGCGCCGCCGGGGGCGGCAACCGCGCCTTCGGTATCGATCGCGGCATGCCGTTCCCCGTCGAAGATATCGCCGGCGCCGAAGTCGTCGTGCTGGTCGGTTCCAACTGCGCCGACACGCTCCCGCCGATCATGCAATGGTTCGAAAAACAAAAGGCCAACGGCGGCCGGCTCGCCGTCATCGATCCGCGACGCACCGAGACGGCGCGCCGGGCCGACTTGCACTTGGGCGTGACGCCGGGCTCCGATTTGGCGCTCGCCAATGGCTTGCTGTACTTGGCCATCGAAGAGGGTTTTTTGAACCGCGAGTACATCGCGGCTCGGACGAACGGCTTCGAGGCCGTGCGGGCCACGGCGTTGAATTATCACCCCGCGGCGGTCGAGCGCATCACCGCAGTCGGCGAACCGCAGATGCGCCAACTGCTGCGCTGGATCGGCGCGGCGAAGTCGTGCATGATTTTGTCCGGACGCGGGCCGGAGCAGCACAGCAAGGGTGTCGACACCGTCAACGCTTGGATCAACCTCGCACTCGCCCTCGGATTGCCCGGGAAACCGAATAGCGGTTGGGCGACGTTGACGGGCCAAGGGAACGGCCAAGGCGGCCGCGAACACGGCCAGAAGGCCGACCAACTGCCGGGCTACCGGTCGATCGAGAACCCCGAACACCGCGCGGCGATCGCGAAAGTCTGGGGCGTGCCCGCTGACTCTCTCCCTCGGAAGGGGAAGAGCGCTTGCGAACTCCTCGATTCGCTCGGGCCGACCGGCGGCATCCGCACGCTCTTCGTGATGGGCTCGAATATCGCGGTGGCGTCGCCGGACAAGACCCGCGTGCTGAACCGGCTGAAATCCACGGAATTCCTCGCCGTCTGCGACGCGTTTGCCAACGAGACGACCGCCCTCGCCGATGTCGTCCTACCGGTGTTCCAGTGGGCCGAGGAATCGGGCACGGTGACGAACTTCGAGGGGCGCGTCCTCCATCGCCGGCCGACGGTGCGACCCCCGCGCGGGGTCCGCGGTGATCTCTAGATCCTAGGCGAACTCGCCGAACGATTGGACCGCGGCCACCAGTTCCAATTCGAATCGGCCGAAGACGTGTTCGCCGAGTTCCGCCGGGCCACCGCGGGCAGCACGGCGGATTACAGCGGCATCAGCTACGCGAAGATCGACGCTCAAGACGGCGTCTTCTGGCCGTGCCCGTCGGACGATCACCCCGGCACGCCGCGGCTCTTCGCCGAGCGCTTCCACCACGCCGATGGCAAAGCCAAATTCTTCGCGGTCGAACACCGCCCCGGCGGCGAACACCCGGACGATGCCTACCCGTATTTCTTCACGACCGGGCGTTACAAGGAGCACTACAACTCCGGCGCGCAAACCCGCCAGGTGAGCAAACTCGTGAGCGAGCGCCCGCGGCCGATGCTGCAACTCCACCCGACGCTCGCCGAACGCCACGCGATTTTCACCGACAGCCTCGTGACACTGGAAAGCCGTCGCGGCCGGGCCGAATTTCACGCCGAGATCACGTCGGACATCCGGCCCGATACGCTCTTCGCCGCGTTCCACTGGGGCGGGTCCGACAGCGCGAACGCCCTGACGAACATGGCCCTCGACCCGATCAGCCGGATGCCCGAGTACAAACTGGCGGCCGTGCGGATCGCCCGCGTGCGCCCCACGGAGTGAGGATCGATGAAGAAGCGACTCGCGATCATCGGCAACGGCATGGCCTGCGGCCGGCTCTTGGACGAACTCTTCCGCCGCAACGCGGGGCTGGCGTTCGACGTCACCGTCTTCGGCGAGGAACCGCACGGCTGCTACAACCGCATCCTGCTCGGGCGTATTTTGGGCGGCGGCACGGCGGAAGAAATCACGACGAAACCGCGGGCGTGGTACACCGACCGCGGCGTGACGTACCACTCCGACACACTCGTGGCGAAGCTCGACCCGCCGACGCGGACGCTCTTCACCAAGGACGGTCGAGCGCTCCCGTACGATGTCGCCGTCATCGCCACCGGTTCGGCACCGTTCATTCCCCCGCTGGACAACTTGACCAAAGCCGACGGTTGCCCGAAAGACGGCGCGTTCGTCTTCCGCACCGTCGACGACTGTCAGCGCATCCGCGCCTATGCCCGCCCCGCGTCGTCGGCCGTCGTGCTCGGCGGCGGGTTGCTCGGCCTCGAAGCGGCCAAGGCCCTCTCCGACTTGGGGATCCACGTCACCGTTGTCCATTTGCCCGAGTGGTTGATGAACCTGCAAGTCGATCGCCTCGGCGGCGAGTTCGTCCGCAAAGCCGTGGAAAATCTGGGGATTTTCGTCCGCACCGGCGTCGCCGCGACCGGGTTCACCGGCGGTGAAAAGGTCGAAGGGGTCGTGCTGAAAACCGGCGAAGTCCTGCCGGCCGACCTCGTCGTGATGGCCGCCGGCGTGCGGCCGCGCGTGGCGGTGGCGGAAGCTTCGAACATCCCGGTGAAGCGCGGCATCGTCGTCAACGACCTCATGGCCACGGCATCGCCGGGTGTGTTCGCGCTGGGCGAATGTGCCGAGCACAACGGCGTGGTCTACGGAATCGTCCCACCGATCTGGGAGCAATGCGAAGTGTTGGCCGACGTGCTGACGGGGGCGAACCCGCTGGCGCGTTACCGCGGCTCGAAGCTCTATACCAAATTGAAAGTCGCCGGGGTCGATGTGGCCAGCATGGGGGCGACCGAACTGAAACAAGATACCGACGAAGTTTTGCAAGTGCTCGAAGAACGCCGCGGCATCTACCGCAAGTTGATCGTCCGCGACGGCAGGCTCGTCGGGGCGATCCTCGTTGGCGAAGGAGACACCGCCGCAGCGCTCGCGCGCTGGTTCGATCGGGGCGACTCCCTCCCGGCCAATCGCCTCGACTTGCTCTGCAGCGGGGAACTCTCCCCGGCCGCGAGCGACCCGGAAATCTGCAACTGCCACCACGTCTGCCGGTCGACGCTGCTCGCGGCGATCGACCGCGGCGCGACGACCCTGCCGAGTTTGAGCGCCGCGACGCAAGCGGGCACCGGCTGCGGATCCTGCCGGGGGCAGTTGGCGAACTTGATTTTGAAGACGGTGAAGAGCCTCGCCTAACCCGAACGAGAAACCCATGACCACACCGACCCCCGCCGAGCGTTTGCGCGTGCTCTGGCTCAGCACCATTTCCTTCACCCTGATGTTCGCCGTCTGGCTGATGCTCGGGATGCTCAGCATCCCCATCAGCAAAGAACTCGACCTGAGCGATTCGCAACTCTATTGGCTCGCGCTCACCGCGATCCTCGCGGGGTCGATCCTGCGCTTCAACTTCGGCGTCTGGACCGGCAAATACGGCGGCCGGATCATGATGACGATCCTGCTGCTGCTCACGGTGGTGCCGACCTTCGGCGTCAGCCTCATCGAAAACTACACGCAACTGCTGATCTGCGCGGCGCTCTACGGCATCGCGGGGAACTCGTTCTCGGTCGGTATCGCTTGGAACGCGGCTTGGTTCCCCAAGGAGCGCCAAGGGTTGGCGCTGGGCGTCTTCGGCGCCGGCAACGTCGGCGCGTCGGTGACCAAACTCGTCGGGCCGTTGCTCATCGCCACCATCCCGGCGAGCGGTTTTTTCGACGGGGCCATCCCCGGCGGCTGGCGATTCATCCCCGTCGCCTATTCCGTGCTGCTGCTGATCATGGCCGCGATCGTCTGGTTTGTGGCCCCGAAGCTCGACCGCTGCCCCGGCCGCGGCAAGAGCTTGGCCGAGATGGCCGCGCCCTTGAATCACCGCCGCGTTTGGGAATACAGCCTGCACTACGTCGTCGTGTTCGGGGCCTACGTCGCGCTATCGGGAGTGTTGCCGAAGTACTACTCCAACTACTGCGCCGACTTGGCCCAGAGCCTGTCGCTGTCGGAGCAGACCGTCGCCGACTTCCCGAAGGTCAAGAAAATGCAGGGCGACGAGTACAGGGACTACTTGAAAGCGAACCCGGGCGTGGCCGACGACTTGAAGAAGCTGACCATGTGGATCGGCTGGCTCGCGGGGATTTGCTACGTCTTCCCGGCGAGTTTGCTGCGGCCGCTGGGCGGTTGGCTCTCGGATCGGTTCGGGCCCAAAGTCGTGATGACCGGCGTCTTCGTCGCGATGATCGCCGCGGGAACGGTGCTCAGTCTGCCGCTGGGTCTCGATGTGTGGGCGTTCACCGCCGCGCTGTTCGTGCTCGGGGCCGGCATGGGCATCGGTAAGGCGAGCGTTTACAAGCTCATCCCGGATTCGTTCCCGCAGAACATCGGCGCCGTAGGTGGTTTAGTGGGGCTGCTGGGCGCGCTCGGGGGCGTGTTGATCCCGCTGGGGGTCGTGCCATTGCAGGGACTGACGGGGTTGCCGCAAATGCTCTTCGGCGTCCTGCTGGGCCTCACGGTGGTCAGCGCGATTTGGTTCCAGACCGAGCAGTGGTCGAGCCGGCGGGTGAAGGTCAAAGCCGCCCCCGCGGAGGCGATGGCCACCGCTGCCTCGTGATCAGCGGAGGGCCACCAGAGTCTTTCCGCAGATTTCGCGGAGGACGCAGATATGAAAGCGAGTACAACATCGGAGAAACAATAATCCAGAAATACGAGATGAACGGAGGTACGCGATCATCGGGGCCTGAGCCGTCCCCAGGGGCGATGGCGCTGCCTCGTGATCAATGAGGGGGGCCATCAGAGTTGTACTCGCTTTCATATCTGCGTCCTCCGCGAAATCTGCGGAAAAACATTGGAGAAGCAACATGAATCCGGAAGTTCGAGATGAACGGACATACGCGATCATCGGGGCGGCGATGGAAGTGCATTCCACCTTGGAGCACGGTTTTCTCGAAGCCGTGTATCGAGAAGCCTTGGCGTTCGAATTGGAATCGCGTGAAGTTCCATTCCAAAAGGAGGTGCCGTTGCCGATCCGATATAAAGGGCGGTCACTCGGCACGCCGTACCGGGCGGATTTCATTTGTTTCGATCAAATGATCGTGGAATTGAAAGCGTTGGGCAGCATCACTGGCATCGAAGAATCGCAAGTCATCAACTATCTCAAGGCCACCGGGTTAGAAATTGGCCTACTCCTCAACTTCGGTGCGCCCCGACTCCAGCAAAAGAGATTGATCCTCTCGGCAACGTATCTACGAGCCTCCGCGTCGTCGACGGACACGGTTGAATCCTAGATCCTGATCCGCAGATTCCGCCGATGGTCGCAGATAGAAGTGAGCAATGGGAAAGAACAATTCTCGGATCACTGCCTCGTCTGATATGCGAGCGTCCGCGTCATCGGCGGGCGGGCAAGGTTGAATCCTAGATCTTGATCCGCAGATTTCGCTGACTGTTCTGATCTGCGGCCATCCGCGTCATCGGCGGATACCAATTCTTCAACAAATTGCCATCAATCTCGGAGCGGTCGTTTGTCGGCGAAGTGGTCGGACAAGAGTCGGCGGATCAATTGGCCGATCGTCATGCCGCGATCCCGCGCGGCGGTCTCGAGCGCGTTCAATTGCCATTCGGGCAGCAGAATAGGCAACTCGATGACGTCGAATTCGGCGGCGGCTCGAGTGGTGGGCCAATCGGCAAGACTAGGCATAGGGCACGCTTAGGGTCGAAGGCCAACCGTTGGAGGGAGCGCCGATAATCCCCATGAAGCAAACTCAGTACCAAGCTCCATAAAACCGAGAAATCGATAGAGTCTTTGAAATAAGGCTTCAAAGTCGACGGATACGTGCCAAACCGACTCATTCCATCGCACAAAAGCCCGGCAAAACATGCGCGACTACCGGGAAGGGGTGTCGCAACGATTCTTGGAGTTTGTCAGGACGCCGCCCTTCGGACTCGGTAATCCGTTTTGTCAGCGGGCGTTCCCGACATTCTTCCAAAAGCGATTGTTCCAGCACCCCCCTTGCATCGGCTCGGCAATTCTTCGGAATTTGATGACGTAAGTCACTGTGCAGCATGATGATCGGCAACACGGATCGTTTCGGCTCCGATTCTTCCAATTCTTCCAGATTGTTCCAGAGTGGGGTGTCACACACTTGAATGGAATCATTTTCCCGGGGAGGTTCGTGGACTCGAGCCCGATTCGCCTATTCCGTCGGACGTGCCGAGAATGTGGCGAAAAAATCGATCCGATCCGTGAACTTCGCCCCGTTTCCAGTTAGGCTGATGGGTAAGAACTCGTTCCGCCCCGATCGGAGTCGCCGCATGGCCGCCAATATTCCCAGCGATCCCAATTCCCGCGGGGACGATTCCCACATTTTCCGCCGCGCGAAACCCAAGCCGCCGGGCGCGGTGGCGCCGCTCGAGGAACCGACCGATTTGCTCGACTTCGGTTCGGATGACGACGAAGACGCCCTCGGCGGCGTCGCCGGACCGGGCACCGGCGAATCGCCCTCGGTCATCGTGCGCCGCGGCTACCGCGAGGGATCGTCGGTGAACCTCGGCGGCGCCGGTCACGCGCCGGGCGAAAGCGGGTCGTCGATTTTCGCCCACGCGGAGTCGCTGGCCCCGAGCGCCCCCGGTTCCGGTTGGTTCGATTCGCTCCCGCCGGTGGCCAAGTCGATCCCCGCCGGCGAAAGCCCTGCCGTCGACGATTTGTTCGCCGGAATCGACTCCTCCGACTCGGTCGCCGTGCCCGTGTCGGGGTGGCAGGGACAGCAGGCGACGAACTCCGTGACCGAGAGCGAAGTGATCCGGGCGTTCGACAACCTCAGCAGTCGCGACGTGACCGAGCGGCTGGGTGTCGACGATGCGCTGGACTACGATGCGACGCAGCCGTCCGGGTCGCACATCTTTCCGGACAGCTCCGCCGCGGAGATCGGCTCCGGGGATTCGTCGATCGACTTCGACCCGTCCGGCGTCGATTTGCTCAACCCGGAGCGCGCCGATTCGGAGCGGCTCACCGGACCGCGCTCGAGCATCTTCGGAGCACCGTCCCACAAGGAACTCACGGAACTCGACCTCGGAGACGAATCGGCATCGGGCGAAGACATCACCGAGAACATGCTCTTCAGCCCGCCCGCCGACGGCGGCTCCAGTATTTTCGGCAAGACCACTCCGCAGCTCGCATTCCCGTCGGATGCCGACCGAGTCGCCTTTTCGGAGTCGGTCCCCGGAGAAGGGGATCAGGCCAGCGGCATGGTCGATTGGGCGACAAAACCGCCCTCGGGTTCGATGCAGCCCTCGATGGACGCCTCCTTCGACGACGACGCCGATGTCGATCCGTTTACCGACGAGATCGAGGTGTTGAAATCGCCGGCGCCCAAGAAGCGCAGCGGGCCCGTCGGCACGTCCGGGGCCGGCGCGGTGATCGCACCGGCGAAGCCGCGGGAATTCGAAGAAATCGAAGACGAACCGATCCGGGCGCCGAAGTCGAAACGCGAACCGGCGCGGGTCAAGCCGCTGCGGGAACCGGAACCGCAGCGGAAAGGCGGCGGGGGTATCCTCGGTTGGGTCGGCGGCGGAGCGGTGGGTCTGCTCGTCGGGGCCGGGGCCTTCGCCGGTCTGCAATTCGGCGGCATACTCCCCGGCGCGGAAGCGACCAAGCCGGCGCTGGTGCAGAACGCCGGCCCCTCGGCGGAACTGACGGCGCTCGAAGCCAAACAGGATGAACTGAAGAAAGAGTTGCTCGCGGCGACCGACGCCGCAGGCCGGTCCGATGCTGATAAAGCGAAACTGGAGCAATCGATCAAGACCGCCCGGGCCGACCTGAAAACGGCGAAGGACGACGCGGTTACCTCGAAGAAGTCGCTCGATGCGAGCGGGGAGAAACTGACCCTGGCCCTCGCCGCGGTCCAATTGTCGAAGGACGACGCCGACGCGGCCCTGAAGGATGCGGTCAAAGCCGCAGATAAAGCGAAGCTCGCCTCCTTCGAGGCCAAGGCCGAGATGAAAGTGGCGAAGGCAGACGCGTTCAAATACGCCGTCGATCTAGACGCCGCCAACAAAGCCGTCGCGGACAAAACCAAACTCGCCCTCGCCGCCGAGGCGGTCGCGGCGGCGGCG
>JAYSYN010000053.1:0-6914 GCA_043727575.1 Fimbriiglobus sp. | reverse complement strand
GCTCACTTTTAATGAGCGGGTCGTGGGTTCGATCCCCACCGTCTTCACTATGGCCATATCGACTGAAGCCCGGCGCCTTCGGCGACTCAGGCGAGCATGATACCGATGGAAGCGACCCGAACGAAGCCGAGTTAATTGGCCGCTTGCTCATCGTACCGGGTAGCGACCCGCAAGCCGCCTTCGCCGGGAAGCCCAGCCCCTACACGGGATTCCGCATGGTGCTGCCGATCCCGCGATCCGGAATTCGTCCAGCGAGAAAGCGCCCACCCCTGCGTGGACGAATCGCAAAACGCTGGACACGTGCTGCAAAGGGATTGTGAAGAGTCTGAGTATCTGTGGAACAACTTCGTTTGGAGCTGGACCAACCACTTTCAACAGTGTTACGATAGCTTCTTATCCGGGTCGCTTCTGATCCGGGGGCCGACGATGCATAGTTTCTCGCGGACGCGCCTTTCGCTGACGGAACTCGAAGATCGCACAACGCCGGCCATCTTCAACGTCAACAATTTCACGGATGTCGCAATCGCCGGAAGACTCAATCTTCGGGAAGCGATCATACAAGCCAACGCGGCGCCGAACGTCGGGGGAAACGATGTCATCGCTTTCGTTCAACGCAATCCGCCCGTGACCGATGACGATCCGCCACCGCCGCCTCTTCCACCAATCACCATTACCCTCAACAGTGCACTGCCGACGATCACCGAAGGGGTCGACATCGTCGGCAACCAATCCCGTGTGTTTATCACTCGAAACCAGAACGCCGGCCCGTTCCGCATTCTCACGATCGACATGCCGACGACACTGCCGCTTCAGATGATAGAATTGAGAAACCTCGCGATAACTGGTGGTCGTGCGGGTGGCGTCGTCGACGACGGCAACGGCGGCGGGATCTGGGTTAGAGGTTCGAACCTCTTGCTCACCGGAACCATCGTCGCGTACAACAGCGCAACCGGAGACGGCGGCGGCATCTGGGCCATCGGATTCAACGACCCATTGCGCGTCGAAGACGTCACGCTCACGATCGGGAGTCAGATCCTGGATAACAGCGCTGTCCGCGGCGGAGGTGCCTTCGCAGTCAACTTGTACTTCCGCGTCTTCGACGGCTGCTCAGTCTCCTCCAACACAGCTAGCCAATCGGGCGGTGGCATTGCCGCCTACGCCCAAAATTACACCTTCCTGCAACTCGTCGAGATCAAGGGCGGGTTTGTCGAGAACAACCAAGCCCTGGAAGGTGACGGTGGTGGCATCTTCATCCAAACTCTCAACGGGCCGCAAGCCCATCTTTTCATTCGCGGGGCCAAAATCAATTCGAACCGGGCTTGGGGTGTCCGCGACGCCTTGAATCAAGTGCAGTCCGGCGGTCGCGGCGGTGCCATTGCTATGTTCGCCATCGGAGTGACCGACGACAACTTGACCCACGTCGGCAACAACATCGAAGGGACGCCGTCGTTGATCCTAGGTGTGTACATGTTTCTCTCCTTCACTCCCCCCGCCGGTCTCGTCGGGACTTACATCAATAACACGGTGGCCTGACCATGACGCTCCCCCTCGCCGCGGTGCTCGTTTGGGCGTGCCTGGGCCAACCCGTGGGCGCGCCGAAAGCCAAGCCGGAAACGGCGCTGGACAAACTCGCCAAGTCCCGCCGCATCGACGCGCTGCGGGCCGAGTTTTTCCAGTCCAAGACCGACGACGAGCGGGACGACGTCCGCGCGGCCATCATGACCGTGGTCTCGGACGTCTTCCAGGAACGCCTAAAGGACCACATCGACAACAAACGGTCCGGGTCGTTCACCAATCTGGTGGACTGGCCCGAATACCAGCACCGCGGCTACGTCGATTTGGAAAAACGGGAGCGCCGCCGGTATTGCACCCTGTACGGGCGGCAATTGGACGCTGAAGCGTTTTCGTTGAAGCTCCCGCTGATCACCAATCAACTCATCATCGCCGCCGGCGCCGTCGACGCCACCACGACCCTGATGGGCTGCGTCGTCATTTGCGATTCCTTTTCGGGCAGGTGCCTCGAAACCATCGTGGTCGCCTCCTCGCACATCCATTTTTTGGGTTTCGCCACCGGATTGGGCGTTTCGAATGGAACGATCAATCACGGCACCGGCAGTTTGGACAAACTTTACACCCGGGGCGACATCGAGATACAAAACTACAAAATGAATGCGAAGGCCTATCTCGAGAAAGTCAAAGCTCCAAACAATTTCACCGGCGAAGGCAAGATCGCCGACACCGGCCTCACCTTCTTCCAACTCGCGGATCTCGGGATCGTCTGCAAGCTAGATGCGGACAAAGCCGTCGTCGTGGAGTCGGTGAAAGTTGGTTCCCCGGCCGAAGTCGGCAAACTCAAAGTCGGCGATGTCATCAAACGCGTCAACGACCGGCCGGCGAAGGCACTCGACAAAGTCGAGGAACTGTTCCGTTACGCCATGATGGATTCGCCCAAAGCCAAAGTCACCGTGACCCGCGGCAAGCAGAGCCTCGACCTTGAAATCCTCTTCCCGTGATTATTTCTTGCCGGTCCACAGAACCCGGCCGGGGTTGGCGGTGCGGATGCTGTAGAGCACGCCGCCGCCGGTGATGTAGAGCGTCTTGAAGTCGTCGCCGCCGAAGGCGCAGTTGGTCACTTCGTCGGTCGGCACGGCGAGGAACGTCAGCAGTTTCCCCTCGGGGTCGAAGACGTAGATGCCGCCCTTCACATTCGCGGCGGGTTCGCTCGGTGGGTTCGGTTTGTTCAATCCGCCCGCGACGTAGAGGTTCCCTTTTTCGTCTTGCTTCAAGCCGTCCGGACCGCGGCCGGTACCCCAGTCGTGCAGCAGCAGCGGGGCCTTGGCGTTCACTTCACCGTCTTGAAGGTCGAACCGATACAGTTTGCGGGCGCCGCCGAGGTCGTTGTTGTTGTCCGCGACGTAAAGGTATTTGTCGTCGGCGCTGACGAGGACGCCGTTGGCGCGCTGAACCTCGCGGCCGAGGACGCGGGCCACCTTGCCGTCGGGGTCGATGCGGTAGACGCCTTCGATGGTTTCGCCCTTCTCGTTCTTCTGCTCCATACCGTCGCGCGGGCCGTACCGCGGGTCGCTGAAATAGATGCGCCCTTTCGAATCGACCGTCACGTCGTTCGGCTGGTTGTATTTCTTCCCGCCGAAGGAATCGGTCAGCACGCCGAGTTGGCCCTTTGCGTCGGTGCGGGTCACGCGGCGGCGATCCGGTTCGCAGGCGAGCAACCGGCCTTCGCGGTCGAAGAGCAGGCCGTTGGTGCCGGCCCCTTGGCGGAAGAGCACGGCGTCGCCGCCGCGCGTGAGGCGGTGGATGTTGCCGTTGCCGCTGGTGAGGACGCCGAGTTGCGGGTCCCACGCGGGGCCTTCCCCGGCGACGCCCTTCTCGGCTTCGACTTTCAATTTGGCTTTCGGTTCGAAAATCGCTTGGGCGAAGGCGGGCGAAGTGATCAACAGCATCAGGAGTGCACTGCGAACCATAATGGTACCTCGAGAGCAGAATGAGTTCCGTGCCAGTTTACGGGACGTACCAGCTCACGGGGACGACGACCACGGCCCCGGCCGGTTCGGCGAGGTGGATCGTCACATCGGCTTGGCCCACGGCCCCGGCTTTGGCCGAGTTGACGACGATGCGCGCGGTCGCCGCGGGGCCGCTGCCCTCGGAGAACTTCACCGTTACGCCGTCTTGCTTGCACTCCACTTTGGTAATGGAGATCGCCTTGCCACCGGCGCGGAGTTGCACGAGCACCGACGCCTCGGCTTGGCCCTTCGTGAAGCGCACCGTCGGCGACTCCGGCGAGACGCTCACGTCCCCGGCGGCGCGCTTGGCGATCTTCAGCGGGATCTTCAATTCCGGGCAAGCGGCGTCGGTCGTCGTCAGCGTGATGATGTCGTCGTGCGAACCGGTCGGCAAGTCGCCGGGGATCGTGACGGCGATGGTTTGGGTCGTACCGGAGTCCGCCGGCTTGGACGATTGGATGTCGAGCGAGATCTTCGGGTTCGTGCAACTAGCCTTCGTAATCGTCATACCGCCGGTCGCGCGGCGGTCGGTGATGGTGATGGTGTGCGACCGCGCGGTGTCGCCGCCGGTACTCAGCGCGAGCACCGGCGGGACGACGGTGATCTCGCGGACGATCTTCGCCTTCCAAGTCAGCACGAGTTCGCGGACGGTCGGGTCGGCATCGTGCGTGTACTTCACGGTGCACGTCCAAGTCGCGGGGCCTTCGGGCTGCGTCAGCGTGTTGATCGCGACGGAGAGTTTCGCCGTCTCGCCCGGCTCGAGGAGTTTTCGGTCCACGTTCAACTTGGAACAACCACACGCGCTCATCACGCCCGCGATGGCGATCGATCCCCGCGCCTCGGAGTGCTTCAACTCGAACTCGCATTTCAGCGCGGGTCCCGATTTCACCTCGCCGAGGTCGGCGCTCGGCACCGGCGCCGCGAGCGGGCCATCGGCCGGAAGTGCCAGGAAAAGCAGGGGGAGCAGGAGTGCGTTCATAGTGACAACGGCATAGCAGTGGAGTTCGCGGGACGCAAGCCCGATCGACTCGGCGCGATCCCGCGGAGGTGGCCTTGCGCAATCGGCGGAGTGTGGGCATACTGCTGAAGGACGGGATCCGATTCCGCCGATGATGACTGGCGAAGCGCGCGCGGGAAAGTTTTTTGCAAACAATGGGCGAGATGGGCGCGCATCAACTTGTATTTCGGAAAGCGGACGTTAGGATTCTTTCTTAAGTGGTGGGCGCGCGTCCGCGGTTGCGGATCGCGCATCACTCCCCGGTGTGTGGCAAGCGATCGTCGCCTGCTCCGCGGGACACCGAGACCCCGAGAGGTCAACTGGTCTATGTTCCTCGAGACCGAGGCCGCCGATCCTCTGCCGCCCCATCGCACAGCCCTCGCGGCTCCGCGCGGCATCGAAGACGACGAACCTCCGAGTCGGCCCGGCCGCCATCCCCAATGGCAAGACGTGCCCGACCACCAGTGGGACGATTGGAAATGGCAGCAAGCCAATTCCATCCGGTCCGTCCGTCAACTCCGCAGCCTCCTCCCCTTCACCCGCGATGAGCTCGAAGCGATCGGCAAGTTAGAAGCCGATTACAAGGTCGCCATCCCGCCGTACTACTTCTCGCTCATCGACACCGACGATCCCGAAGACCCCATCCGCCTCCAGTCGGTGCCGTCGTCCCTCGAAGGCGAAGGCGGCTTCGAACTCGACGACCCCCTCGAAGAAGACAAAGACTCGCCGGTACCCGGACTCACGCACCGCTACCCCGACCGGGTGCTGATGCTGACGACGCCGAACTGCACCATGTACTGCCGGTACTGCACGCGCAAGCGCGCCACGCTCACCCGCGGCGGTTGGGAAGGCATTTCCAAAGACGACGAGCGGATGATCGACTACATCCGCGATCACAAAGAGATTAAGGATGTCATCGTCAGCGGCGGCGATCCGCTCACGCTGCCGCTCAGCAAGCTCAAGTACTACCTCGATGCGCTCAAGGCGATCCCGCACGTCGATGTCATCCGCATCGGCACGCGCGTCCCCGTGACCATGCCGCAGCGGCTCTACGACCCCGAGTTGTTGAAACTGCTCGAGAGCGCCGAGAAGGTCTACATCCAGACCCACTTCAACCACCCGCGCGAGATCACGCCGGAAGCGGCGCGCGTCTGCAAGAGTCTGCTCCGCCACGGCATGATGATCAACAATCACTCGGTGCTGTTGAAGGGCGTCAACGACGACCTCGGCACCATGAAGGAACTCCTGCGCGGCCTGCTGCGGATCAAGGTGCGGCCGTACTACCTCTTCCACTGCGACCCCGTCACCGGCGCCGGCCACTTCCGCACGAGCGTCTGGAAGGGCATGGAGATCATGGAAGGCCTGCGCGGGCACATGTCCGGCATCGGCATCCCGACGTACGTGGTGGACAGCCCCCACGGCGGCGGCAAAATCCCGCTCATGCCCAACTACATGGTCAGCATGTCCGACGACGCCGTGATCCTGCGCAACTACGAGGGGATGCTCGTGCGGTATCAGGCGGAAGACAAACCCACCACCGGCGGCGGCAAGACCGCAACGCGCGGCGTCAGCGGCCTGATCCAAGGTGACAAGACGAGCCTGATGCCGGAAGGCAACGAGCGCATGGCCCGCCGCCGCAAGCTGCAACTGGTGGAGGAAGCGCCGGCCGGAAGCTGCGGCGACGCGGAGGAAACGCCGGTGACGAGCCGCACGAGGTTGCCGATGCTGGCCGCGGGGGGGTGAATCCTCGCGGTCCGCGAGGTTCGAAAATCTGATCTCGGGCAAGTTCGGACAATCGAGTAATTGTACACCATTCTTCCGGCCTGAAAGGTCGGTTCTGTCAGCCCAGGTCGGAGGCCTGGGAACAACAATCCCCCACTGAATTCCGGCCTGTCAGGCCGGTTCATGGCTTCTAGGAACTCCCGCCCGCCGTCGCTCTCCCAGGCCTCCGACGGCTGCGCCGTCTCCGACCTGGGCTGACAGAACCGACCTTTCAGGCCGGAAGAAGGGCACTCCGTTGAGCCCAATGCCGCAATTGAACCGCCGCGTGTTCGAGATCCTCCTGCGCGAACTCGGCGAGGCCGAGACCATGCGGTTCCTGAGCCAGCTGAACCGCGGTTCGGGCAACTATACCGAGGAGCGGCGCGAGCTGTTCGAGAAGTTGAGCTTGGACGAGATTCGCGAAGGTGTCCGCAATTTGCCTACCTGACAGCGTATCCGCCGAATGACCAACTCATCAGCTTAAGCCGCTCAGTGAGCAACACATCACGAGAAGCCTACATACGGCCCCGGGCTGCTGCTAGTGTCCTGAATCGTTAATTCGTTTACAAACGTCAGCGACCTTCCTGAGGATCGTATCGGCGGTGGCGGTCCAGCGGAAGGGCTTGGGATCTTTG
>JAYSYN010000052.1:0-6917 GCA_043727575.1 Fimbriiglobus sp. | reverse complement strand
CGCACCCAAGCGCCGCTCGTGCCGAGCACCTCGGCGATTTCGCTCGTGGTGTAGCCCTCTTCGGTCAAAGCGAGCACGCGGTGGCGATATTCGACGGGGAGTGTTTTCATCGGCGGACCCTCTGGGACTCCCACCGACTCTAGCTATTCCCCGGATTCAGCGCAAGATTGAAACAGAAAGTGCTCTAGGATCCGCGGCTGGACGATGCCAGACTCAAAATGGCCATGGCCCGCTCGCAATGGTCCAGCAAATGTTCTTTGGATTTGGGGCTGCCGAAATTCCCCTCGGTTTCGATCCAAGCCAGCGTCGACGCGACGCACTCGTTCAGCGCCCGGAGCGCGGCCGGTCGATCGGCCGGGGCAATCGTCGACAAGACCCAGGGTGAGGTGTGGGCGAACACCGGCCCGCCCGGGTAGAGCCGCGAGGGCGTACCGCCGACGCAGCGCGCCGCGATCCAAGCGAGCCCTCCGGGGAGCGGCGTTTCTAGTTTCGCGGTGAAGCGATCTCCAACCTCGACGGCTGCGATCCCGAGGACGCGGCCGTTTCCGATGAGTTCGAGCTTCTCGAAGGGGACGGCGCTTTCGACAGTTGCGGTCGCGGCATCGCCGTCGACCGACAGGTTCAACAGCGGCCCATTTGTAATGAAGGTGCGGCCGGCGCGGACCGCTTCGATCCAGCCGGGTTTGTCCGGACTCGGGCGCGCGTAAGTCCGCATTGCCCCGAGAGCCGTGCGGTTGCTCTCTTTGCCGCTGCCGCCGACGAGCGGCACGGGGAAGCCGGCGTTCCAGAGGCGGTAGAGCCAAGGTAAGAAGGGCTGCGTGCGCGGGCCGGAATCGAATTCGACGGCGTCGATTTTGCCGAGGATCAAAGCGACGAGCGCTTCGCCCCCCATCAACCCCGCTTCGGGGCGGAAGGCGTCGACCCAGACGACGAGGCCGTTTTTGCGATGGCACTGATCGGCCCAATCGCACAGGCTCCAATCGTCCGGGCCGTCGGCACCTCCGAAGGCGAGCGGATGGACGACGCGATGGCTATTCAACAACCCGAGCGAACCGAGCGACGGGTGGGTGTTCAACGTATTGACCACGACCTCGCAGCCATGGGCGGTGAGCGCCGGTTGCTGACCGCTGAACTCGGCGAGGTTGCGAAAGACCGGGTAGGTGTTGCCGTCCCGGGCGAGCACCGACGACGCCCGCGCCAGCACATTCACGACATCGAGCCCCTCGGTCGCGCCGTCGAGCGCCGCCGCGTGGGGCGATAAAAAATGGGCGCGCGAATCGACGCGGACCCAGTCGTCCCAACTCGAATCGGTCCAGCGGTTCAACTCGAAACGCAGGGCCAACTGTCCCGGTTTTAAGATCACCTCGCGGTCGAGGATTTCGTATTCCGGACCGTGGCTGGCGCGGATGCGCAACGGCACGCCGGTCGGCAGAGGGACTTCGCAACCGCCGTCGATGGAGGTGAAGTTTTCGCCGCCGAGGCGGACGTGGCCGCCGAGTTCTTCGCCGCGGCCGCAGGGGAAAATCGGCAACCGGCCGAGCGGCACGAACGTCCCGCCCGTCGGCCCGGTGATCCGCGATCGGACCGGGAGTAGAGTTTTCGAAGCCGCATCGGTGAAGCGCAGATGGACGTTGAGCATCAGCCTTCGGTCGCCCCGCAGTCGGCGAGGATCTGGCGGAAGGCCTGCACCGCGTACGGGAACAAATCCGGCCCGGTGACACCGCCGGTCGGCCCGCCGCCGCGGAGATGCGGTTCCATCACGGCGAAGCCTTTGTAACCGCGGGTCACCGCCTCGCGGATGCTGACGGCGACTCGCCCGTCGCCGGTGCCGGGGATCACCCCGTGCCCGTGGCCTTCGTCGCCCCTCGGTTTCTTCCAATCTTTGATGTGGAAGTGGGTCGTGAACTCCTTGGTGCGATTCCACCCCTCGACCGGATCGTATCCGCAGAAGACCCAGTTCGCGGCGTCGTAAGCGGCCCGCAGCGCCGGGGATGGCACCGACGTAAAAATGTCGGCGACCCGCTCCGGGGAGTCGCCGTAGATGCGGTGCTCGTTCTCGTGGAACAACATCGCCCCCGAGTTCTCGGCGAGGTCGGCCATGGCGCGCATCCGACGCAGGACTTCACCCCGGTGCGGGGTCCAGTCGCCGTCCCACGGCGCGTCGGCCGGCGGGTAGAAGCTGAAGATGCGGATGTTCGGCGTGCCGAACAGTTCGGCGATTTCGATGGCCCGCTTCAACAGGTCGAGGTGCGGCTCGAACGGGGCGTCGATGGCGATTTTGCCGACGGGCGACCCGATGGCCGAGAGCGACATCCCCTCGCCGTGGAGCATCGCCTTGAACTCGCGCAACCGGGCGTCGCTCAATTTCAACACGTTGGTTTTGTCGATGGACCGGAATTCGATGCACCGCACGGCGCAGGCCTTCAACACCGCGATCTGCTCGGTGGGATCGGGGGAGATTTCATCGGCGAACGCGGAGAGGGTGAACATCGCGGGCACCTCGGGGATCGGTCGAAAAGGAATCGGCCGGAGGTACCCCCTCCGGCCGATTCGAATTCGCCACGGTCGTTTCGTTCAGCGTTGGCTGACGCCGCTGCGGCGGTTGCGCTGCTTGAGCGGGAACAAAATCCGCCAGCTCGCTTTCCGCGAACCGGGCTTGGCGTGCGGTTTCGGCGCGACGTGGATATTCCGGGCGAGGCCCAAGACGGCCATCACTTGGATGCAAGCGTAGGTGATGTCCACTTCCCACCAGCGGAGGCCGTGGCGGGCCGAGCGTTGGTAGGCGTGGTGGTTGTTGTGCCAGCCTTCGCCGAACGTCAGGGCCGCGACCCACCAATTGTTGCGAGAGTCGTCGGTCGTCTGGAAGTTTCGGTAGCCCCAAATGTGGCTGGCACTGTTGACAAACCAAGTCGTGTGCAGAACCCAAACGGTGCGGACGAACATCCCCCAGATCAACCACGAGGTCGCGAGTTCGAGGCTGGTCTTGCCTTCGAGATTGAACAGTTCGTTGAACAAGTAGCCCGCACCGAATACGAGCACCGCCAAGAGGGGCAGGTAGAACGCGTGCGTCCGTTGGAAGAAGCGGTGGACCGGATCGCGGGCCAAGTCTTTGACGTTGAACAAGGTTTCGATCGGGCCGTCGGTTTTGGGGTCGTCGCGCATCCACCAGGCCGCGTGGGCCCACCAGAAGCCTTTTTCCTTCGGCGAGTGCGGGTCTTCTTCTTCGTCCGAATGCGTGTGGTGGAGGCGGTGCGTGCAGACCCAGCGGAGCGGGCCGCCTTCGTTCGCCCAAATCCCGAACAGGGTCAGGGCGTACTCGATCGGCTTCCACGTGCTGTAGCTGCGGTGCGTCAGCAACCGGTGGAAACCGAGCGTGATACCCAACCCGGTGAGGACGTAGAGGGCGAAGAAGGCGACTAGGCCCGACCAGCTAAAAGTGAACGGCGCGAAGATCGCGCCGAAGTGAATCGCGGAAACCCAAAAAATCGTTCCCCATTTGATCGGCGGCTTGGCCGCGGGCATTGGGGAGACGACGGCACCATCCGAGACCATGAACAATCCTCAGGCGACTTCGATACGGAGGCCGGTGCGAAAGCCCGCACGGTCGACGACCGGACGATTCGCAGATAGCAATATCATAGGACATCGCGACCGGCGAGATTCGCCCGGAATTCGAAAAACTCCGGGGCGGTCTCAGGGCGGGCCGGGCGCAATCCGCGCCCGCAGCACTTTGTAATCGGTCTTCCCCGTCCCCAGCACCGGGATTTTTTCGATCCGGCGGACTTCGTCGAGCCGAATGACCCCGCGGAACCCTTCCGAGAAGAGCAATTGGTTGGCCGCGCGGAGTTCGTACTCCTCCGTCGCGAACAACACGATCCGCCGGCCTTCGGGCGTTTCGACCCCCTCCACCGCGACGCGGGGGCCTTCGTCCGTGGGCGGAAATAATTTCGCGAACGGCTCTTCCAGCGCCGGGAGCGAGATCATTTCCCCGCCGGCTTTCAAAAATCGCTTCAACCGACCCTCGAAAACGATGTACCCTCCGGGGTCGATGGAAACCAAGTCGCCCGTGATGTAGAAGCGCTCGCCATCGACCTCTTCGAATGGCGACGGACCGTCGTATCCGATGTAGCCGGGGAAGACGCTCGGCCCGGCCACTTGCAGCATCCCCCTCTGCCCGGCGGGCACCGGCCGATTCGTTTCCAAATCGACGACGCGCAGTTTCACCCCGTCCAACGGCGTGCCGATCGTACCGCGTTTCGGCGCGTCGATCGGGTTGAACGAGACGATCGGCGAGCATTCCGTGATGCCGTAGCCCTCGATCAACATCGCGTTGGGGGCGAGCTTCGCCCCGTGTTCGAAGACTTCGTCCGGGCATTTCTCGGCCCCCAGCGCCACGATCCGCAGCGAGTCGAGTTCCCCCGCCTTCGCCCGGTCCAAAATGTACCGGATGAACGACGGCGTCCCGGCCGTGAGCGTCGGTCGGTATCCGGCGATTTTCCGCACGAGCGCGGCCGCGTCGGTCGGATCGGGGTGGTGGACGATCTTCACGCCGCCCAGCAGTGGGAAAAGCCCGCTGACGGTATGACCGAAGCTGTGGAACAGCGGCAAGAACCCGAGCACGCTGTCGCCTTTGGTAATCCTCAACTTCGGGATCGACGCCCGCATGTTGGCGATGATGTTCGCGTGCGTCAGCGGCACCGCCTTCGGCGCTTTCTCCGAGCCGCTGGTGAAGAGGATCACGGCCGGGGCGTGCGGATCGCGGACGGTGGGGGCCATCGCCGCGCGGGCCGTCGCGGCGGGGAACCAGCGGAACAGCAGCAGCGACTTCAGCAGTTCGAATCGGCCGATCGATTTGCGGACGTGCTCGAGGTAGACGAACTCCGCCCCCGGCGCCGCGAGCTGCGTCCGGTCGATGAACGCTTTCGCCGTGATGACGCGCTTCACGCCGGTCAACGCCACCGCGTGCTCGAGGTTGCCCGGCCCGGTCGTCCAGTTCAACACCACCGGGAGCTTGCCCGCCAAGTGGAGCGCGACGAGGGCGAGATCCGCGGCCACCGACGCCGGCATCAACAGACCGATGTTCGGTTCCGGGAACAGGCGGAAACGCTCGGCCATCGCCCGGCTCGCCACGAACAATTTCTCGTACGTCAGGACGCCGGCGGTGTCGTCGGCCGCGGCCACGTCGCGGCGATCGAGGATGCACCGGTTGACGAATGCCTCGCCGAACGTCTCGCCGAGCACGAGGACGTCTTGGAGTTTCTGCGGGGGACGAAACCATTCCGGCGGTGCCGGTTTCGCCGGGGCGTGTTCGATCAATCCCTCGGCGAGCGCCCAGAGTTCCCCCACGGAACTCGGCACGTCGTCGCCGCTGAACCCGAAGCGCTGTTCGACGCGCAGGGCCAGTTCCATGCCGTCCAAACTGTCGATGCCGAGCTGGCCGTAGGTCGTGGCGGCGGCGTTCTCCGATGCGGTCAAGGGTCGTTTCAATTGTTCGCCGAGGATCTCGGCGACGGCCTGTTTCGTCGCGGGCTTCACCTTCGACAGGTCGTGGTCCATCGATACCGGCGGCGGCGGGAAGTCGTAGTCGCGCGGACCGAACAGGAAATGGTACGGCACCCACGTCGGTCGTTCCGGTCGGCCGCCGGTGTCCGCGTTGAACCACGTTTCGAGCCACGGGTTCAACTGCGATTTGTCCGCCGGCGGGCGTTCGGCGGCCGAGTACGCTTCGAGCGTCATGGTGAGTTTTCGGCGCGGGGCGAACAGCAGCAAATTGGAAAGCAGCATGCCGACGGCGCGGAACAGCGTCGGCACGAGGGCCGGCCGGGCGCCGCGCGGCGCCCAACTGAACATGCTGCCCCAGAGGCCGCGGGTGCGGACGAGCACGACCGTCGCCTCCGGCACGGCCGCGAGGAGATCGGCGACGGCGCGGGCCCCCCCGATGCGTTCGGAGCCGTCGCGCATCAGCCGGCCGCTGGGCCAAATCAGCACGTTCTGCCCCGACCGGAGGATGCCCGCGATCGATGCGATCGTCGCTTCCATGCGCCCGCGCGCTTCCCCGGAGGCTTTGTCGAGATCCGGGATTTTGATCGCCCCCGAGAGCCACCCGATCGGTTGCAGCAAGGGGTTTTGAAAATTCGTTTCGAGGGCGAGCGGGCGGAATTGGAACGCGGGCCAAAGTTGCAGGCAGAGGTTCGGCGGATCGGAATACGCCGGGTGATTCGGCAGAATCAGGTACGGCCCCGGCTTCGCGAAGACTTCCCGCTGGCCGACGACCGTCACGCGGTAGCGCATCCAGAAGACGATCGTCCCGAAGAGCCAGACGATCCAGCGGAGCAGTTGAACGAACATGGCGACTCGCGGGCCGACGGGGACATAGTCCGGACATTGTGCGCGACGGCGTCGCAACTTCCAAGCTCGTTCGCAAACGGCTTCCCGCGTATACTTTCCAGCGCCCACGAATTCTCGGCGGGAGAGGCCATGATCGATCTCATCGCGGAACGCGCGGAGGAACTGGCGGAGCTGTGTCGGACGCACCACGTTCGCACGCTGGAACTATTCGGTTCCGCGGCCAATCGCAAGTTCGACCCCGCGACCAGCGACTTGGATTTTTTGGTCGATTTCGAGCCGCTGCCGCCGGTCAATCACGGCAACGCGTATTTCGATATGTGGTTTGGGTTGGCCGATCTTTTCGGCCGCCAAGTCGATTTGGTGGAAACTGCAGCGATTAAGAACCCGTACTTCTTGAAAACGGTCAATGCGTATCGACAGGTTATGTATACAGCCTAAAACGGCCAAATTCTTTAGGAACTGGAGTTCGAGGGGTCGCGGTGGGCGAAGGCCTCGGCCTGGGATTCGGCGAGGGTGCCGCTGCGAAACGCGGCCAGGAAGGCGGGTTCGAGGGCGGTCGTCGGGCTGGG
>JAYSYN010000051.1:0-20881 GCA_043727575.1 Fimbriiglobus sp. | reverse complement strand
CCCGTCGCTCACGCGTCCGGCTCTGATAGGCAAGCCCGTCGCTCACGCGTCCGGCTCTGATAGGCAAGCCCGTCGCTCACGCGTCCGGCTCCGACGAGCCTTCGAAATAAGCCATCCGCTCGCCTTGACCGTTCACGACGTACTCGATTTTCTCGCGGAGTGCTTCCTCGTGCCATAAATACCGAGTGCTTCCATGTTCGGTCCAGCGGTTGCGGTCCGTCGATTCCCCGAAGGCCTCTCGCAGTCGTCGGCTCGTCCAAGCTTTGAAATCGCGCATCATTTTCTCGGGCGTCGCCGGCCCGGTGACGACGATGTGGACGTGATTGCTGCGGACGTGGACGGCCCACAATTTCCAGACCCGGTGGCTCGCAACTTCCAATAGGGTCCGCAACACCACCACCCGCCGCTGCGCATCGAGGCGATACTCGGGCTGCTTCATCGAGGCGCGCTGACTCGCCTCTCGCTCGGAATCGGGTTCCAAGACGGGTGCCCCGAACCCGCTCGTTTCTCTCGAAACGGAACCTTCCGCGCGCCCTTGGAGCCACGTTCCATAAGTGGTGAAGGTCAGAAAGTAAGCGGTGGGTATCACCGACATCGTCCACTCCTACCGCGCGGGGAACCAATCTTGGAGGGCGGTGACGGACGGTTCCTGCTCGCGCAGGGCTTTGCACGCCTCCACGGCGGCGAACGCGGCGGACAGCGTGGTCAGGCAGGTGATGCGGTGGCTGACGGCGGCCGAGCGGATTTTGCCTTCGTCCGTCTGGCTGCCGCGACCCGTCGGCGTGTTGATCACCATGGCGATTTCGCCGTTCTTCATTTTGTCCAAGATGTCCGGCCGCGCCCCTTCTTGGATCTTCAAAATCGTTTCGACGGGGATGCCGTTCGCCTTCAGCACGGTCGCGGTGCCGACGGTGGCGATGAGTTTGTACCCCATCGCGGCGAACTGCTTCGCTACCGGGACGATGGTCTGTTTGTCCTTGCCGGACACTGACAAAAAGATCGTCCCCTTCGTCGGCAGCGGGGCGTTCGCGGCCATTTGCGCTTTGGCGAAGGCCATCGGCATCTTCGCGTCGCTGCCCATGACTTCGCCGGTCGATTTCATTTCGGGCCCGAGGATGATGTCGATGCCGGGGAACTTGTTGAAAGGGAAGACGCTCTCCTTCACCGAGTAGTGCGAGGGCACGACCTCGTCGGCCACGCCGAGTTCGTCGAGGGTTTTGCCGACCATCACCAAGGCCGCGAGGCGGGCGAGCGAGACGCCGGTCGCCTTGCTGACGAACGGGATCGTCCGGCTGGCGCGCGGGTTCGCTTCGAGGATGTAGACGACCGGCTCTTCGCTCGTCGTGCCGTCCGGGTTCAGACCGGTCACGGCGAACTGGATGTTCATCAAACCCTTGACTTTTAGAGCGACGGCGAGCACGCGCGTCTGGCGCTTGATTTCCTCGATGACCTCCTTCGGCAAGCTGTGCGGGGGGATGACGCACGCCGAGTCGCCGGAGTGAATCCCGGCTTCTTCGATGTGTTGCATCACGCCGCCGATGACGGTGCGGTGCCCGTCGCTGAGGCAATCGACATCGACCTCGGTCGCGTTCTGGAGGAACTTGTCGATCAATAACGGCTTGCCCGGCGAGGCTTCGAGCGCCCGCGACATGTATCGGGTCAAGGCTTCTTCGTCGTAGACGATCTCCATCGCCCGGCCGCCCAGCACGAAGCTGGGCCGGATGAGCACCGGGTAGCCGATGCCGCGAGCGAGGCCGATGCCTTCGGTGAGGTTCGTGGTGTGCTTGTTGGCCGGCTGCTTCAGGCCCAGCTCGGTGATGAGCTTGGCGAAGCGCTCGCGATCTTCGGCGCGGTCGATGCTGTCGACGCTCGTGCCGATGATCGGCAGGCCCGCTTCGGACAGCGGCTTGGCGAGGTTCAACGGCGTCTGCCCGCCGAACTGCACGATGACCCCCTCGGGCTTCATGCGCTCGTAGATGTTCAGCACGTCTTCGGAGGTCAGCGGTTCGAAGAACAAATGGTCCGACGTGTCGTAGTCGGTGCTCACGGTCTCCGGGTTCGAGTTCACCATGATGACCTCGTACCCGGCCTCCCTCAACGCGCGCGCGGCTTGGACGCAGCAGTAGTCGAACTCGATCCCCTGCCCGATGCGGTTCGGCCCGCCGCCGAGGATCATGATTCTCGGACGGCCGGTGAAGGGGAGGATCTCGTCTTGGGTATCGGGTATCGGGTATCGGGGATCGGGGATCGCAGACCCCGAAACCCGATCCCCGGAACCCGATACCCGACCCTCGTACGTCGAATAGTAATACGGCGTGTACGCTTCGAACTCGGCGGCGCAGGTGTCGACCGACTTGAATACGGCGCGGATCGCCATCGCGAGTCGGGCGTCGCGGACGGCCGACTCTTTCGCGTTCCAGATGTTCGCCAGTTGGCGATCGATGAAGCCGTATTGCTTCGCCTTCAACATGATTTCCGGCGTGACGTTCTCGAGTCCTCCGAGGGCCGCGAGTTCGACTTCGAAGTTCACGATGTCTTCGATGTTGCGCAGGAACCACGGGTCGATCTTGGTGCGGGCGTGGATGTCTTCGATGCTCATGCCGTACTTGAGGGCGTAGCGCACGAACCAGAGGCGTTCCGCGTTCGGCATCGACAGCTTCTTCAACACCTCTTCGAGCTTCGGCTGATCGGATTTGCCCCATTTGTCGCTGCGGTCGCAACCCAACCCGAAGCGGCCGACTTCGAGGCCGCGCAGGGCTTTCTGCAAACTCTCTTTAAAAGTCCGTCCGATGGCCATGGTTTCGCCGACGGATTTCATCTGCGTCGTCAGCGTCGGGTCGGCATCCGGGAATTTCTCGAAGGTGAAGCGCGGGATTTTGGTCACGACGTAGTCGATGGTCGGCTCGAAGCTGGCCGGGGTCGTGCGCGTGATGTCGTTCTTCAATTCGTCGAGGGTGTACCCGACGGCGAGCTTCGCCGCGATCTTGGCGATGGGAAATCCGGTGGCTTTGGACGCGAGAGCGCTACTCCGACTGACGCGCGGATTGATCTCGATGGCGATCATCCGCTCCGAGTGCGGGTCGGTGGCGAACTGGATGTTCGAGCCGCCGGTTTCGACGCCGATCTCGCGGATGATGGCCTTCGCCTGATCGCGCATCCGCTGGTATTCTTTGTCGGACAGCGTCTGCTGGGGGGCCACCGTGATGCTGTCGCCGGTGTGAACGCCCATCGGGTCGAGGTTCTCGATGCTGCAGATGATGACGACGTTGTCCGCCTTGTCGCGCATCACTTCGAGTTCGTACTCCTTCCAGCCGATGACCGACTCTTCGACGAGCGTTTCCCCCGTCGGAGACAGTTCGATGCCGAGGGTGACGAGGCGGACGAAGTCGTCGCGGTTGTAGGCGATGCCGCCGCCGCTGCCGCCCATGGTGAAGCTCGGCCGGAGCACGCACGGCAAGCCGATTTGCTCGAGCACTTCGAAGGCTTGGGCGAGGTTCCTGGCGACGCCGCTGCGGGGGACATCAACGCCGATCTTGATCATGGCGTCTTTGAACTTCTGCCGATCCTCGGCTTTGTCGATGACGTCGGCCCGGGCGCCGATCATTTCGACGTTGTACTTTTCTAACAACCCGCGTTTGAACAGCTCCATGGCGGTGTTCAAACCGGTTTGGCCGCCCAACGTCGGCAAGAGCGCGCAGGGCTTTTCTTTGATGATGATTTTTTCGACGACCTGCCAAGTGATCGGCTCGATGTAAACCCGATCGGCCGTGTCGGCGTCGGTCATGATCGTGGCGGGGTTGCTGTTCACGAGCACCACGGAGTAGCCCTCTTCGCGCAGGGCTTTGCAAGCTTGGGTCCCGGAATAATCGAACTCGCACGCTTGCCCGATGACGATGGGCCCGGAGCCGATGAGGAGGATCTTCTTGAGGTCGGTGCGTTTCGGCATGGTACTCGGAACGGTGGCGGGAGGGTCGGGTCGGGGCAAACTCGTTTTAGCTTATGGAGGGGATGCTCGGGACCAAGTGGCGAACGGGCGAATGCGCGGACTCGATCGCACTCGGACCGGGCGCCGCCCTCTCGTCCCATAGAATAAAGGGGAATCAGGAGACCCCCATGGCCGCGACCGTTCCCGCTTTGCTCCGGCAGGCCCACCGCCTCCGCAAACACCTCCGCGAATTGCAGTCGGAAATCGACCTCGGCCCGCGCGTGTCGAAGGTTCAGCAAGCCCACCTCGCGGCCGAGGAAGCGGCCCACAAATCGGCCTACGATCTCGTCGCGAAGTTGAAGATGAAGATCCGCGACGAGGAGGGGACGCTGAAGCAAATCAACGTGCAACTGGCCAAATACGAAAAGCAACTCAACGAAGCGGGGAGCCCCAAAGAGTACGAGGGCAAGCAATCCGAAATCCGCCAAGCGAAAGAGAAAATCGACCGGACCGAAGAAGCGATTCTGACGAGCATGGAGGAACTCGAAAACCGCACGGCCGCGCTACCGGCCGACGACAAACGCCGGGCCGATTCGCAGAGCCAATTCCAACAGCAGCAAGCCGATGCCAAAGAGCGGTTGGAACGGATTCTCGAAGATCAAACGTCGGCCAAGGATGAACTGAATAAGGTCGATGCCCAACTCCCCGCGGACGTGAAGCACCAATACGAACGGTTGATCGCGCGGTACGGCCCGGATGGCCTCGCCGGCGTCCACGGCCGCTCTTGCCAGCAGTGCCGCACGGCCATCACCGAGCAACAGAAAGCCGAACTCATCAACGGCAAGTTCATCTGCTGCCCCAACTGCGGCCGCGGCCTCTACGCCGCGGATTGATTCTGTGGGCCCGAAATCCGATCCGTGCAGATTGTCGCTTTTCGCTCCGCGAAAAGTGGCTCTCGTCGACCGCTTCCCATTCGCAAGTCTCGGGTGACCCAGTAGGCCTTTGATCGTCGAAATGGAACCGACGACGAGAATGACGACGGACCCAGTGATGATCCGGCCGACTTCCGGGCCAGGGACTTGCGAAATTCATCCGGGCGGAGAAAGTCGCTTTTCGCTCCGCGAAAAGTAGCCGGGCTCGCCCGCGACTCGAGGAACTGGAGTTTCGGCGGGAGGTACTTTTCGCGGAGCGAAAAACGACTTTCTCCCACAATTCTCCGAGTGACCCGAGCCATGTTTGCCCGTGACAAGTCTCCGGTTCGATTCGTCCGCAGCGTCCGCAGCGTCCGCACAGGGGTGGGGGGTACTCTCCGCGGACTCATAATAAGCCTCGGAACGTTGACATTTTCTTTCTCCGCCGACGCGAAAGTCTGTCAACTTTCCTCTCCGATGGTGCCCATCCCACGCCAATTCCCCAGTCGCAACAACCGTCACAGCTAGTCGGACTAGACCGAATCGGCAGAATCGTTACACTCTTTTTCCCGACCGGGGGACGCCCCGGTCGTAAGCTTGGCTCACGCCGGACAACCCGCGCGACCCCTACAACCGCACCAGCTCGCGGAGCCACCCGAATGCGGCGATCCCCGGTCCGAACTCTGCTCCGCATCGAGACACTCGAAGATCGAACCGTGCCGAGCGCCGCGCCGGCCTTCGCATCGGATCACCTGCTGGTCACCTTCGCCGATGCCACTCCCGCCGCCAAGACCGTCGCGGAAATCGCGAAGTCGCCCTTGGCCGAGTCGGTCACTTCGCTCGGATTGGGTATCTACCGAGTCGATTTGTCCGCGGGCGTCGATTTCAACCGGGCCATCACGGTTTTCTCCGCGCAACGCGGGGTGCAATCGGTCGGCCGCGATTCCGTCGTCTCGGTCGCGCAGACGCCGAACGACCCGCGGTTGAGCGAACTGTGGAGCCTCCAGAAAATCGACGCGGCGCAAGGGTGGAACGTCACCACCGGCACCGGGCGCACTATCGTCGCCGTGATCGACACCGGCGTCGACTACGCGCACCCGGACCTAGCCGCGAACATTTGGACGAACACGATCGACCCCGCCACCGGCGGATTGCACGGCTACGACTTCAGCGCCAACGACACCGACCCGACCGATGAAAACGGCCACGGGACCCACGTCGCGGGGATCGTCGGCGCAACGGGGAACAACGGCGTCGGCGTGACGGGCGTCGCCCAGCGCACCCAAATCATGGTGCTCCGGTTCATGGACGCCGCGGGCAACGGCTACACGAGCGACGCGGTGCGGGCCATCGACTACGCCATCCGGCACGGGGCGAAAATCCTCAACAACAGTTGGGGCGGCGCCTCGCCCGACCCGGCGCTCGCCGCGGCCATCGAGCGCGCCCGCGCCGCCGGAGTAATCGTGGTCATCGCCGCCGGGAACGAGCAGGCCAACAACGATACGATCGCGTCGTACCCGGCGGCTTACGCCAAACAATCGAACAACGTCGTGGTCGTCGCCTCGACCGATTCCAGCGATCGACTGTCGTGGTTTTCCAACTACGGTTCGCAGAGCGTGCTGATCGCCGCGCCGGGGGAAAGTATCCTGAGCACGGCCCGCGGGGGCGGGTACATCACGAAAAGCGGCACGTCGATGGCGACGCCGGTCATCAGCGGGGCCCTCGCGCTGCTGTGGGATCTCCACCCGACGTGGACGTATTCGCAGGTTATCGCGAAGTTGAAAATCTCGGTCGACCCGGTGACGTCCCTCAGTACGAAGGTCTCCTCGGGCGGACGGATCGATCTGGGGAAACTGCTGGACGCTCCGACCGCAGTGCCGCCGGTGACGGTGCCGCCGGTGACATCGCCCCCGCCGTCGAGCACGCCGGGACTGCGTTGGGACAACCTCGGGCCGAAGGTGGTCTCCGCCGTGTTCACCGGCTCGAATTCGACCTCGTTCAACACCGTCCGCGTGACGTTCGACAAGAAGATCAACGCGCCGACGTTCACCGCAGCCGACGTCGCGTTGGCGGGGCCGAATGGCAAGCTCGCCGTCACCGGGGTCGCGGTCGTGGCCAACACGAACGGCTCCGTGTTCGATGTCACCTTCGCTTCGCAAACATCGGCGGGCAACTACTCCGCGACGATCGGTCCGGACATTTGGGACGTGCAAGCGAAGCGGATGGATCAGAACGGCAACGGCGTCGGCAACGGGGCGGCGGACGCGTACACGGCCGCGGGTTGTCTCGGCGGGGCGACCTCGCCGCCGGTGTCGACGAGCCGGAAGACTTACGGCGCCACGGCGAACAACGTGGCCATTGCCGATCAGCGCACGACGCGGGTCAATTTCGAAGTGACCGACTCCTTCAATATCTCGAACATCACGGTGAACCTGGATGTGACGCACACGCGAATGGCCGACCTGCAAATCCGCTTGCGAGCCCCGGACGGTCGGACGGTCGTCCTCTTCAACCGGCGCAGTTTGAGCCTGTCGGGCATCACCTTCGACGACGGCGCCGCGAATGTGCTGTCGGCTAGTTCGCTGACGCGCGGGGCATCGGTGCGTCCGGAAGAGGTATTGGCCGGCTTCGGCGGGCACGCCGCGCGGGGGACGTGGACGCTGGAAATCTTCGATCTGTATGCGGGGAATACCGGCGCGGTGCGGAGTGCGAGTCTCTCGTTCGGGACATCCACCACCCGTGCCGCGACACTGCCCGCGACAGGGGTGTTGATGCATTTTGCCGGTGTCGATTTCGATCCGGTTCCTAAGGGCGACCATATTGCGGGTGCGTTGAAAAAGTGGAAATGACCTTGCTCAGGTATTCCCGGTTCTTGGAATCATCGAACCGGGAATGAGCGGGTCAGACTATTTCATGGCCGTGACGGTGACCTTCACATCGACAGTGGTCGGGTTGCCGGTATCGGGCTTGCCGGTGACCTTGACGACGTGATCGCCGAGAGGGCAATCCTTGTCGGCCGTAATGCTGAGCGCCACTTCTTTCGCATCGGAACCCTTCACGGTCGATTTGTCCATATCGACCTTCAAACCCTTCGGCGCTTGCGCATCCAGCTTCACACTTTGTTGGAAGCCCGAGTCGCGATCCACGGTGATCGAAACCGTCTGTTTGTCGCCCTGTTTGATGGTCGTCGCCATCACTGGGGCGCCGATTTTGAACGTATCTTTGGTACCCGTCACGCCGCCTTCGGAGCTTTTATTGCAGCCGATTCCGACGGAGAGGGCAAAGAGTGCCGAGGCTGCGAGAACGAGATGAATCTTCGACATTCGAGGCTCCTAGTTATGGTTTCTTCCGCGGCGCTCGCAAAATGCGAATCGCGATGGTAGGTCATGACATCGCACCTGCCGTGCCAAGGCCCCGGACGCCCGCAAATCTCGGATAATCGGGCCCGCGGTGCAATCCGGCTCATTCCGGACAATCGCTCCGGCCGATAGCAGACTCGGATCGCTTCTTCGATTCCGCCGGAGTGGAGTTATGCGAGTGCGTGGGATGGCGAGCGGGGTCGCGGCACTCTTGATATCCGGGGGGGGCTTCGGCCAATCCCCAACGACCTCGTCCACCGTGCCCGCCGCGTTGGCCCAACCGCGCCCGCCCGTCGATCAACCGATCGTGCTGATGCGAACCGCCGGGCAGCCCGACCGCCAATTGAAGGTGTTGAAACAATCGAATTACAGCGACGGCGAATCGATTGCGGAAGTGCAAGACGTCGCGAGCGGGCAGGTGTTCACACTGCCGGGGAAAATCGTGGCCCTCCTGCCGAAAATGGCGGGAATCGCAGCTCCGACTCCGCCGCCGGTGGTCGTCGCCCCGCCGATTCGCCGAGTTCCGCCGGAACCGAAGCCGCAACCACAACCCGCGAAATTCGTAGCTCCGCCGAAGGACGACCAGCCGACGCCGAAGGTCACCTTCATCCCGGCTCCGCCGCTCGAACCGAGTGCGGCACCGCGGTCGGACGCGGCATTGCCACCGGCGCTCCCGATTCCGGCCCCCGGCGCGTCGCTCGTCTGGCGGCCGCGCACGGATGCGAATCCGGTATTGGCCCCGACCCCCGTCGCCAAACCCGACCGCTGGCAACCGACGAAGCGGATAGACCCATCATCGTTGCAATCGTTGGCACCGGCGGTCCTCACCATCGCGCGCGGCACATACCAATCCGGCCACGACGAGGGCATCGACGAACCGCCGGCCGTGCGGTGGATCCGCCCGCGCGTCGTGGAAGAGCGCGTCGAATTGGTCCCCGTGGCGTACCGGTCGACCGAGACGTCGATCCGCGAAGAAACGCGGGAGTACGTGTACGATCTCGTCGCGGCACTCCGCCCGTCGATCCGCGAGAATGCCGCCCTGTATTTGGCCGAGAGTCGCTACGGTTCGCGGCCGGAAGTGAAGAACGCACTGGCGCGGGCCGCCATCGCCGATCCGGAGCCGAACGTCCGGGCAAAGTGCATCGAATTGCTCATGCGGCTCGGTTACCACGATCCCAAATATCTGGCGTACCTACAAAGTACCGCCGTGCCGGGGGAAGCCCCGACGATGGTGAAAGCGGCCGCGAAAGAAGCCTTGGCGAAGCTGGTGCCCCGTTAACGCCAGCGGACGGCGAAGCTGCTGTTGCCGAGGGTGTGGACTTCGCGCTCGCTCACGCGGGACGATTCCAAACAATCGAGCAAATCTTCGACGTCGCGGAGGTTGCCGAGGGTCACGAGTTTCCAGCCCGCGCTCTGGGCGAAAGCCGTCTGAACGACGGCTTCGTTGCAGAGCGTATCTTCCGAGGAATCGGCCGAACCGGCGATGTCGAACGGATTCGCGGTTTCGGCTTGGAACAAAACCGGGCGGCTGAGTATCATGGCGTGCTCCGGCGCTCGAGCTTCGGCGGATAACAATTCTACACCATTACCTAGCACGCTTTGCGACGCCGTCAGGCTCCATCGGACCAGATTCATGCAAAATTTGTCCGGCGCTTCGCGCCCCACCGGAGTTTTGAACTTATGGCCGAACCGAAATCCGGCCCGCGTCGGCCAATCGATACAATCCCGAAATGCAATCTCTCGACCCGGCCCGCATTCTCTTCGAAGACCACCACCTCATCGTGGTCGATAAACCGGCCCCGTTACTCACGCAAGCCCCGGCCGGAATCGCGAACCTCGAAAGCCTTGTCAAAGGATACATCAAAGCGAAATACGCCAAACCGGCGGGCGTTTACCTCGGCGTCCCGCACCGGCTCGACCGGCCGGTCTCGGGCGTCGTCGTCTTCGCGCGGAACACCAAGGCCGCGCGGCGCGTACACGCACAATTCGAAGAGCGCCGAGTTCGAAAAATCTACTGGGCCCGAGTCGGAGGGGCGGTGACGCCGGATGTCGGCGCCTGGGAAGATTGGCTGCGGAAAATGCCGGACGAAGCGCGGGTGGAACGAACCGCCGAAGGGGAACCGGACGCGAAACGGGCGACGTTGGAATATATCGTCCTCGGTCGATTCGACGGCGAAACTCTGCTAGAACTGCGCCCGCAAACCGGCCGCATGCATCAACTGCGGGTGCAGTCGTCGCTGCGCGGCCATCCGATTCGGGGCGATCTCCAATACGGTAGCGATCGCGATTTCGGCCCGCCCAGCGACGACCCGCGCGAACGGCTCATCGCGTTGCATGCCCGCCGCTTGACGATCCGCCATCCGTTCACGGACGAGGAGTTGACCTTCGAAGCCCCGCTGCCGGGCTATTGGCCGAAGTGCTGAGCCCACGAAAAAAGCCGCAGGGGAATCCCCCTGCGGCTCACCGTTTGACTCGGACAAACTTTAGTTGCAACCGCAGCTCGACTTGCTGCCGAACAAGCCCTTCATCCGGCCGAAGAGCTTGCAGCCCTTCTTGCCGCTGTCGCAAGCCGGGGCGCAGGCGTCGGTCGTGCCGCAACCGCCGGTCATGCCGTAGCCAACGGTCGGGCCGTACGGGGCGGCGACCGGGACTTGCATGGTTTCGGTCTTCGGTTCGTAGGTCGTCGTGGTGACCGGCATCGTCTTGGTTTCGGTCACGAGCTTGCAAACCTTGTGCGTGCCTTCTTTGTTGACCATGGCGTTGGTGTAGCTGGTCACGTTCATATCTTTGGTGGTCGTGATCAGTTTGCAAACTTTGCGCATGCCTTCTTTGTTGACCATGGCGCTGCTGTAGACCGTCACGTCCATGTCTTTGGTGGTCGTGGTGGCCTTGCAGACTTTACGCATCCCGGTGGCGGGTTCGTTGACGTAGGTCGTGACGGGGCACGGGACCATGTCGGTGACGGTTTGGCGCTGCAGGACGGTCTTGCAGACGGTTTCGCAGGTCGTGACGCACTGCGACTTGTACGAGATCGTCGGGCAACCGCAGCGATCCACGCCGCAAACCGGCACGCAGACGCGGGTGGTCACGGGGACGGTCGACATGACTTGCGTCGGCACGCAGACGATCCGGGAAACCGGCTTCATCACCGTCGTCGTGACGGGCTTGCAAACCGTGTAGTTATAAGCTTCGTCGACCCAAGAGTAGCTCGTGCTGGTGACGGGCTTCTTTTCGACCTTCGAAGTCGTGACGCACTCTTGGTACGTGAACTTCTCGTCGACCCACTGATAGCTGCTGGTGGTGACGGGCTTCCTTTCGACCTTCGAAGTCGTGACGCACTCTTGGTACGTGAACTTTTCGTCGATCCACTGGTAGCTGCTGGTGGTGACGGGTTTATTTTCCGTCACCGTTTTGGCCACGTAGGTAACTACCGTGACGGTCGTCATCGCCGGGGCGGGGGCCGGGGCGGGCATCGTCGGGCCGCAAGGGGCGGGGGCATCGCAACCGCCGCACGCGGCGACCGGGCCGCAACCGACGGCGGCGGTGACGCAAGGCGAGGCGCAGTCGCCCTTCTTCTTGAACAGACCGAGGCCGAAGGCTTGAGCCGGGCTAGCCGTGAACCAAACCGACAGACCGAGAACTACGGCTGCAATCACACGTCGCTTCATCATGAGGCTCTCCACAAAAAAGAGGGACCGGAAAAGGGCAGCACCCAAAGGCTGAGTGAAGCCGAAACCACATCGATCTTCGGGTACAGGAGGGGCGGGTCACTCGCTGTGCCCAAGTCCCCCAGGTCTCCCATATCCCCCAGAAGATAGAAATCGGCGTCGGCTTGACAATGAAAACTTTAGCCATCCCCGCCGAATTTATAGCAAGTGGGAGTCCGATTTTGCGGGCAAATCCGGTCGGGAGTGGCGAAGGGGTTCCCGAGTCCCTACATTTCACGGGAGTTCGCCCGAACCGGCGCGGGCCGGATATCGGGCGAATCGTCCCTTCCCGGAGTTCGATCCATGCTGCGTCCATACCTATTCACGCTGGGCCTGATCGCCTCGCTCGCCGGCGCCGGTTTCGCCGCCGAACCGAAAACCGAAGAGGGCTGGGTGGCCCTTTTCAACGGCAAAGATTTCACCGGTTGGAAGATGGTCGACCCGCCCAGCGGCGAGTTCAAAAGCGTCAAGGAACTCAAAAACGAAGACGGCAAGGTCATCGCCTTCGTCGGGGTGACCAAGAAGGACGACAAGGAAATCAAGCTCTGGCAGATCAAAGACGGGCAGATCGTCGGCGGTGGCCCGGCCAGCCACCTCTTCACCGAACTCGAAGCCGAAGATTTCGAGTACCGCGTCGAAGCGAAGATCAACGACAAAGGGAATAGCGGCCAGTATTTCCGTACCAAAATGGGGCCAGGATTTCCCGCCGGCTACGAAACCCAAATCAACGCCACCGGCGGCGATCCGATCAAAACGGGCAGCCTCTATCCGGACGGCCGCACCAAGCTGAAGGATTTCAAGAAAGAGATCACCGTGATGGACAAAGCCGCGCACAAGCCGGACGAATTCTTCACGCAAAAGGTGATCGCGGTGGGCAATCACATCCAGATTTTTGTGAATGACAAGATGACCATCGACTTCAAAGATCCGAACACCACTTACACCAAAGGGCACTTCGCCCTCCAAGGCCACGACCCCGGCTCGGTGATGACCTTCAAGACGGTCGAATACAAGCCGCTGAAGAAGTAATCGGCCGCGACGCGGAGCGGAGCGCAAGCCTTCATTCCCCGTTCATTTGGGCGAGTTCGCGCACGAACTCCAGCGCCTCGTCCACGGTGCCGACGCGGGCCCCCGGCACCCGCCCGCCGACGTCGCATTCGTGCAGAATAAGCAGGTCTTCGAAGTCCGGGTGCGATTCGAGCCGCTTGCGGTGCCGGGCCCCGAGCGTTCCCGCGGCGTATTCGTGGGCGGTCATGTGTTCTTCGATGAGCCAGGCCGTGCGTTCCGAGATCAACCCGTCGAGTGCCTGCAACGCCGCGTTGACATGGTCGAACGGTTCGATGGCTTTGCCGGCGTCGTGCAGGAGCGCCGCGAGCAGGAATTCCTCGTCGTAGAAGCGCACTTCGCGGGCCTTCTCGAAAACTTGCAACGTGTGGTACAAGGCGTTTCCTTCCGGGTGCCACTTCGGGCTTTGCTTCACGTTTTCCAAGGCCAGCAGCATGATGCGGAAGAGCGGATACGGGTCGAGTTCGAGGGCCGCGTCGTCCGCGGCTTCGGGCTCGTCGAGGTCGACGCCGGGGTACTCGGCCTTCAACAGAATCTCCAGTTCCGCGATACTCGCCCGCTCGATGGCCTTGCCCGTGATCGACGACTTGAAGACGTAATGGCACAGGTTCTCGGCGTAGACCGTCAGTTCGAAATCGAACTCGCCGCGCACGTGGACGTGGGTGAAGATCCGGCTCTCGCCGTTCTTCGTGATCTGCTTGCGTTCGACTTCGTAGGGCAACCCTTCGGCTTGGAGAATGTCTTCGATCCCCTGTACCGAATCGGCGAAGACATGTAGGTCGATATCCGATCCCTCGCGGGTGTGACCGGTCATCACGCTGCCGATGAGCCGGGGTCGGTATTTGACGAGCAGCTTCATCATGCGAAAGGCGGCGAGGCGCATCCGCAACAGATTTTCGGTTCGCGAGTCGCCTTCGTAAGTGCGGGCGAACTGCTGGATGAGATCCCGGATCTCGGCGTTGCTCGGCAATCCGCTGGCTTTGACATAACCTTTGCAGAGCCGCTTCGCCGCCTTCATTTTGGCGGTGAAATACTCGGACTCGACCCGGTCGTACATGAGACGCGCGGCCTCGAATGCAATCGCATGACGCAGTTTGGCGTCGGCCATAAAAGTGTGCGGTGGTGATATTTTAACGAGCCTACCCGATGCCAACGCGAGGCTCGGGTGTAATTCTAGCAGACGGATCGAAAGATGGAACCCGGTTGGACGCGCGGCGAGGTGGATGGGACGCCGGTCGATTGGTTCGATCCGCCGGCGAAGCCGCGCTTCGCACTGTTGTACCTCCATCCGGTCGGTAGGGAGTCGCTCGCGGACAACGCCGTCTTCAGCGCGGAACTCCGGCGGCTCAATCTCGGTTGCTGCGCCCCGCACGGCGGCGAGCGTTGGTGGATCGATCGCGAATCGCTGCGGAATCTCCACCCCGCGATGCGGGCGCGCTGGGGTCTTTCCGGCAAGGCCATCGCGGTCGCCGGGATCAGCATGGGCGGACAAGGCGCGCTGCGGCTCGCTTTCGAACACCCGGACTTGTTCAACGTCGTCGCCGGGACCGCCAGTGCCCTCGATTATCACGATTGGTACGGCTTGGGGACGCCGCTCGATGCGCTGTACCGTTCGCGCGAAGCGTGTCGGCAGGACACGGCGACGTTGCAAATTCGCCCGGATCGGTACCCGAAGCACATTTGGTTCGCCTGCGATCCGACCGACGAAGAGTGGTTCCGGGGGAACGACCGCCTCGACGAGAAGCTGACCGCGATGGGCATCCCGCACACGGCCGACCTGACGATCGAAGCCGGCGGTCACTCGTGGAGCTACTTCGAAGCGATGGCCGCGCCGATGCTGCGATTCGCGGTGAAATCGCTGGAAGCGGATTCGCGCCGATTGCTCTGACGGATCTTGCTCACTTCGCCGGTGTCGGGTACAGTTCGTCGACTTGCGAAATCTCGGCCGTGTCGACGACCGCTTTCCACTGGGTATCCAACGCTTGCAGGTACGCTTGCAACGCCGTGGCGAGATTCTGCTGGGCCACGACGATATCCCCGAAGCCGACTTTGTCGGGTTCGACTTGGTACCGGCGGACGATGGCCTGATACGCCTGCGTGAGGCTCGGCAGCACTTTGTCGCGGGAGTTGGTCGCCGCGACGGTGCTGGCTCGGTAGCGCCCGTAGGCTTCCGCGAATTTGGCGAAGAGGTCGTTGCGCGTCGCTTCCAAATTCAACGCATTCGCGACGATCTTCGATTCCGCTGTGCGGATGTGCCCTTGATTGCGGTCGAAGATCGGCAGCGCGATCCCGATCTGCACCCCGAATTGGTAAGTCTGCGCGGCGTTGTCGTACTGGTGGTATTGGTTCGTGCCGATGTCGGGGATGGGCATCCGCCGTTGCAGCACCAAGTTCGTCCGGCTCTGGGCGACGGAATTCCGCGCCGTCAAAAGATCGGTGTGCTGCTCGAGAATGCGGGCTTTGGCCGCGGCCTCATCGAGGACGGGGGCGGCCGCGTCGGCTTGCCCCGCGAGATCCGACGGGGGCAAATCCGGTTGGCCGACCGCCGCGGCGAGCTGCTTCCACGACGCTTGGACGGTCGCCTGGGCTTGGGCGTGGACGCTCCGCGCCTGCACCGCCTGCGCGAAGAGTTGCAGGGGTTCGTACCCCGCGTCGACCCCGGCCGCGACCCGCTTCAGTTGCAATCCGTAAACTTCGTCGATCATATCGGCGAGGGCCTTGCTGATCGCGGCGTTCCGCTGGGCGACGAGCGCGGTGAAGTACGCCGAACGCACCTTGGCCGTCACCGCGACCTGCGAGGCGCGCACGGCCACGAGGGCGTTGATGTAATCGAACCCCGCGACTTGCTGGGCCAGCGACAACTTCCCGGCCGTCTTGATGAGTTGGTTGATGAACCCGCCCTGCTGCCCCGCCCCGGATGCGGTCGATCCCGGTGGGATTCTCAAGTTCGGTTGCACTTGGTCCGCTTGGTAGCCGACCGTCGGGTTCGGGTACAGCCCCGCTTGGATCACCTGCCCGTAGACCGCCGCGGCCTCGGCCGTCGCTTTTTTGATGGCCGGGCTATTGGCCATCGCCAGTTGCTCGAGTTCCGGCAGACTCAACGCAACGCTCTCCCCCGGGACCGTCGCGGCGACGGGCGTCAGCACCGGGTAGGCGGCGCGGACGGCTTGGTCGCGCTCGGCCGGGGTCGCCGTCGGGGCGAACTTCGGCACGGTGACGAACGGCATCCCGCCGCCGGGCAGCGCTTGCGGAATCTGGAACGCGCCCGTCTTGGTTGCGGGTTCCGGCTTCGCGGTCGGGCCGCTGGTCAGGGCAATTGCGGTTTGGACATCGAGCGGCGCGGGGGGTGGCGGCAGATGGCCCGCGGGCAGCACGGCGCTGCGGGCCGCGCAGCCGATTTGGAAGGCGACCCCGCCGAGCCACCACCAGCGATACGGTCGAATCCGGAGCATCGCGACACCTTTGATCGAGTCGGGTTATCGAGGTTATCGACCGCCGCCGCCCGCGGAGTCTACGGGATTTGAGGAAAGCGATGTTTGGGCTGAGGGCAGTTTCCGACGACATCGTCAATGTCGAAGATCGATTCAAGTTCTTCCCGATCGATTGACAACGGCGTCGGGCCAGAACAAGCTGGTGGTACATCTCCTCACCCGAGTCGCCCATGTATCCGCTCACACTGATCCTCCTCGCCGCGGTGGCGGCGCAGACGCCGAAGCCGGTCGTCGCCGGCGACTTGGCCCGGCTCGATCGGATTCAAAAAGCGAAGATGCCGAAGTTCGACCGGCCGATCTCATTCGATACGCCCGAGGCCGATGCGATCCTCGCGGCGCTCGAAATTTTTCCGCCGGACAACCCGTGGAACCTCGTCGTGATCGATTGGCCGGTGCATGCGAAGTCGAAGGACATCGTGGCCAGTATCGGCGCGGCCAAACCCCTTCGATACAACCCGGACATGGGCTTCGCGCTGATTCCTCCGGGGCAGAAGTTGATCGACGTCAAGCCGGTCGTCTACCCGGACGAGTCCGACAAAGGCCCGTTCCCGGTGCCGGAGAATCTCCCCATCGAGGGCTGGCCGGTCCACTACCTGCGCGAGCCGAAATTGGCGAAGATGACGCTCGAAGAAGTCCAGCGCAGTCAACCCGGCGACGACAGCGACCGCCACGCCATCGTCGTCGATCCGATCAACCGTATGCTCTACGAGTTCTACCAAATGAAGAAGACCGACAAGGGCTGGCAGTGCTCCAACGCGGCGACCTTCGATCTGAAATCGAACAAACTCCGGCCGGACGGGTGGACCTCGGCGGATGCGGCCGGGTTGCCGATCTTCCCGTCGGTGGTGCGGTACGACGAACTGAAGCGCGGCGAGGTCGAACACGCCCTGCGCGTGACGGTCGCGAAAACTCGCAAGGCTTACGTCTATCCCGCGACCCACTACGCCAGTTCCAAGACCGACGATAACCTCCCCCGCATGGGCGAACGCCTCCGACTGCGGAAGGATTTCGACACGTCGGAGTTCACTCCGGAGGTCAAGACGATTCTCGAAGCCCTAAAGAAGTACGGGATGCTCGTCGCGGACAACGGCCTCGACTGGTGCGTATCGGTCGCCCCCGATTCGCGCATCCCGGTGTTGCACGATGAACTCCGGAAGGTGAAAGGCTCCGATTTCGAGGTGATCGTGCCGCCGGCGGGCTACAAACCGGCGAAGTAGCGATTGCATGGGCTGGGCCGCGCCCCAAATGCTCGGAGTCGTCCGAATGGGGCGCGGAATCGGGCCGGGCCGGTCGAAAAGATCATCGGAGACCTGCCGGCGACGGCCCCTAATTCAGTGAGGATCGCGCGATGAATCTGCAAATCTGGGAACCGACTATCCAAATGGCCCTCGAAGCCTTCACCATGGCCCCGAACGAACCGGGCAAGCAGCGCGTCCTAAAAGAATGGCGCCAGAAGCTCGAGAAGGAACCGCACCGGCTCCAAGCGTTCCAGATCGACGAGATCGTCCGCGAAGTCCGCCGCCGGTCGATGATGAGCACCGCGAAAGTCGCGAAAGCATCGTGAGGAATTGCGGATTTGGGATTGCGGATTTCGGATGGAAGAGATGCACTCCATTTCTTCAAATCCGAAATCCGAAATCCCAAATCCGCAATCCGCAATGCCCGCGGGGTCGATAAGATGACCGTGACCTCTCATGGCGTCTGTCGATCCCCGCGGTTCCGAGGTATGTCTCCCCGATGGCCAGTCTGCTCCAAATTTCGAAAGCCAGCAAGCGGTACGGCGACCAGTTGTTGTTAGATCAAGCCGAAGCCACCATCAGCGATAACACCAAAGTCGGATTCGTCGGCCGCAACGGGGCCGGCAAAAGTACCCTCCTGCGCATTCTGCTCGGCGAGGAAGAACTCGACAGCGGCGAAATCATTCGCCATCCGAGTCTCCGCCTCGGCTACCTCCGCCAGCACGATCCGTTTCTGCCCGAAGAAACATCGCTCGAATTCTTGATGCGCGACAGCGGCCAGCCCGACTGGAAGTGCGGAGAAGTTGCGGGGCAGTTCGAAATCAAAGGCGCCTACCTCGACGGGCAAATCGCCAAGCTCTCCGGAGGTTGGCAGACCCGCGTGAAAATCGCGGCACTGTTGCTCCACGAACCGAACCTGTTGTTGCTCGACGAACCGACCAACTTCCTCGACCTGCGCACGCAGATTTTGCTCGAGCATTTCTTGAAGGGCTACCGCGCCGGTTGCCTCATCGTCTCGCACGACCGGGCGTTCCTCGGCGCCACCTGCACGCACACGCTCGACCTGTCGCGCGGCAAGCTCACGACCTTCCCGGGCAAGATCGACGCGTACCTCGAGTACCAAAAAGAAAAGCGCATCCACGACGAGCGGTCGAACGACGCCACCAAGGCGAAGATGCGCCACCTCGAAGACTTCATCGCGCGGAACAAAGCGCGGGCGAGTACCGCCAAGCTCGCGCAGTCGAAGAGCAAGCAGCTCGAAAAAATGGAGCTGACCGAAATCCTCGGCGACGAGCCGCAGGCCCGCATCCGGGCTCCGAAGGTCGAGCCGCGCAAAGGACCCGCCCTGCGCTGCCGGGATGTTGCCATCGGCTACCCGGAGCGCGAGATCGCGTCGGACATCCAACTCGAAATCGACCACGGTTCCCGCGCCGCCATCGTCGGCGACAACGGCCAAGGCAAAACGACCTTCCTCCGCACCATCGTCGATTCGCTCCAACCGCTGTCCGGTGAAGTCCGCTGGGGCCACGGCTGCAACATCGGCACCTACGCCCAGCACGTTTACACGACGCTGCCCGACGGCCAAACCGTCTGGGATTACCTGCGTTCGAAAGCCGCCGTCGGCACGAAGGATCAAGAAGTCCTAGACATCGGCGGGTCGTTCTTGTTCCGCGGGTCGCACATCCGCAAACAAATTTCGGTGCTCAGCGGGGGCGAGCGCGCCCGCCTCTGCATGGCCGGCCTGCTGCTCAGCAAGCACAACATCCTCATCCTCGACGAACCGGGTAACCACTTGGACGTCGATACGGTCGAAGCGCTCGCCGAGGCGCTGATCGCCTACGAGGGGACTCTCATTTTCACGAGCCACGATCGGCACTTCCTGAAGCGGGTCGCCAGCAGCATCATCGAAGTCCGCGACGGCCGCGTCGTGAACTACCGCGGGCAATACGAGACTTACTTGGCCCGTGTCGAAGACGAAATCGACGCCGGGGAACGCGAGCTGGCGACCGAGCGCAAGAAGCTGCCGCCCGAAGTGCTGAAGGCCGCGGCCGCGCGACCGGCGATCCGCAACGAAAAGGACGCTCGCAAGGAATTGAAGACCACCGAAAAACAGATCGCCCAACTCGACAACCAGAAGAAGGCGCTGACGACGCAGTTTCTGAATTCGACCCACGATAAAGAATCGAAGCGACTCGACGCGGAATTGGCGGCGGTGACCCAGCAACTCGGCGAAGCCGAGGAGCGCTGGGGCGAGATCAACGAGGAATTGGAATCGCTAGCGTGATCACAAGCGTGGCGACATGCACTACTTCGGCCACGTCACCCAGCCCATGCCTTTGGCCGACCAGATTCCGGCCCCAACCAAGAGTGCGAATCCGGCAGCCCCGAGCAAATGCTTGACGGTCGGCATCCGGACCACGGCGCCGACCGGGCCCATCCAACCGAGGGCCGCTTCGATCAGCCAATTGACCCCGATCACGGGCCAGGCGAAAAACGGCGTGCCCGACCGAGCGTCGCGGGGCGGGGGAAGAGTCGATACCGGCGACTCGGCAAACGGGTTCACGTCGGCCAAATCGTAGCGCGAATACGGGCTGGGCACCGCGGCGGCCGACGCCGATTCTTCGTCGTGGTATCCGAAGGATCGTTTGTAACCGTACGGCGTGGCGGGGGCGTCGACGCCGCGCAGGGTGCCGGGGCCTCCGGAGTGCGCGATCGCTTCGACCGGTTCAGCGACCGCGGCGAAACTCGGAGTAAAGGCCACGGCGGGTTCCGGCTCGGCGGCGATGTACGGCGACCGGGGCGTCGGTGCGGCATCCGCCCGCCAGAGACTGACCGACGGACGGTTCGACGGCACCGGCATTTCGGGCACCGGAAGCGGTGGGGCCGGGGGAACTTTGACGCTCTCGGACTTGTTCAACGGCAACGAGAGCATGCGCTGCAAGAGCGCGTCGAGTTCATCGAGTTGTTGGCGAGTGAGGTCGTTCGGGGTGGGCAAAGTCGCCATGACGCGAATCCTTTCGCAACCGCTGGGTGCTATCCACGGGCATCGTATGCCAACTCCGGCGACAAAGAAAGGGCAAATCCCCGGGGGGTAGACCTCTCGATTTTGCCACGGGCCATCTGGTAGGCTTCACTTCCCATACCCGACACCCGGAGGCACGGATGCCCACCATCAGTTTCCAGTA
>JAYSYN010000050.1:0-20940 GCA_043727575.1 Fimbriiglobus sp. | reverse complement strand
TTTAACGTGTCGGAAAGATCAATTCCGACACGTTAAAAACGTGTCGCCACGAAGCCCGTTCACCAAGGCCAACTGCCGGCGAGCGCGGCCTTTTGACTATGGGTAATCGCCGCGATTCCCACCGCCGCGGAATCGACGAGGGCGTCGAGTTCGGCGCGGGTGAAGGTCGCTTCTTCGCCGGTCCCTTGCACCTCGATGAACTTCCCCGAGCCGGTCATCACGACGTTGAAATCGACGTCGGCGTCGCGGTCTTCGACGTATTCCAAATCGAGCCGGATTTCCCCGTCCACGAGGCCGACGCTGACCGCGGCGATGCTGTCAGTCAGGATCTCGGAGATCGGACAGGGCAGTTGGAGCGACACCGAATTCAAGGCGTCAACCAGCGCCACGAAAGCCCCGTTGATGCTCGCGGTGCGCGTGCCGCCGTCGGCGTCGATCACATCGCAGTCGATCCAGAGCGTCCGTTCGCCGAGTTTCGACAGATCGACGATGGCCCGCAAACTCCGTCCGATCAGTCGTTGGATCTCCACGCTGCGGCCGTCGACCTTCCCGGCTTTATCCCGCGCCTTACGGCTGTTCGTCGACCCCGGCAGCATCCCGTATTCGGCCGTGAGCCAGCCGCGCCCCTTGCCGACGAGGAAGTCCGGCACCTTCGGTTCGATGCAGCAGGTACACAACACGACGGTGTTCCCCATGCTCACGAGGACGCTGCCGGGGGCTTGCCGCGTGAACTTCCGTTGGAAGGTCAAGGGCCGGAGTTGATCGACGGCACGGGCGTTCGGTCGGGGCATCGGCGAGCCTGTCTGAAATCCGGGGGAAACGTCCAAGTTTATCGACAAATTCGCGACAGGCTACATCTGTCGGGAGTTGAGAGCGTTGGGCCGCATGCAGAAGATTCCCGCGGAGCGGCTCGTCGAGCCTGACGATTCTTCTTTTTCGCCGCAAGACATCGTCTTTGTAGCCGAGCGCGGACTTAGCCCGAAACCGCCCCGACCATTTCGCGAGTGTCGGAATTTGCGCATCCGGGGCTTTTTTCGGTCACAATTCTGTTGACATCTCCCCATGGAAGGTGGAAATTGCCTGTGCAAGGCGAGCCGCAACTTGACAAAACCGCGACTGGACTTCTCGGACTCTATTCCGGGATAGGCAGTACGAATTCTGTCCAATCAAAGTTAGGCAGGAATGACGGGTGGCTGGCCGGGAAGAAGTGGTTTGGCCGGTCGTCATTCTGCCTAACTTTGAGTTGAGGCCGTCGCAGGGTATTGGTGGTTCGTCGTCATTCTGAGAGGTCCGGACACTCCGGACCCGATTCTGCTGAACGCCTCATTCGGCAGCAAGAGGCTGAGGATTGCACATGTTAAAGTGTCGTCTCATGGTCGTTTTTCTGGCTCTCACCGGGGCTAGTGTTGCGCGCGCGGCAGACAAATTCCCGCTGCCGGCGGACGCCGATCAAGAACCCGCCCGCACGCGCATCCGCACACTGTTCAAAATCGACTATGCGAAAATATCCCCCGCCGCCCTGTTGGCGCTGGCCGACAAACTGACTGCGGGGGCAGCCGAGGAAAAGGACCGCCCCGCCGCCCGGTACGTCATGCTGACCGAAGCCATCGGCTTGGCCGTGAAAGGCGGGGACATCGAGCGGGCCGTCCGCGCGGCCCGGGAGATTGACCACGACTTCAAGGCGCCGGAGTTGAAAGACCTACTGGCGTCTGCATTCGCCGAACACATCGGCGCAAAAGACCGCCTCGCCGACTACCGAGTCATCGCGGTCGCAGAGCTGGCGAAGCCCGCCGACGCGAAGGGGCAAATAGACCTGGGCCAGAAGTGGCAGGAGGTGGCCAAGCAGATCCGAACCGACTCCCGGCTCACCGCTGTACGCCGGTCGCGTCAATTGCTATGCGAGGTATTGCTGTCGCAAGACCTCAAGGGTCTGGGCCGCACCGAGGCGGAGAAGATGTGCCAGGACATGAACGCCGAGATCGAGAAGGCGGACGCCAAGGCAGGTCGGTTCACGCTCTACGAGGGCAAGTGGGTGGTCAAGTACGAGAACAAGTACACTCATGAGTACGTCGTCTCCGCTGACGGCTCCCTTGCGTTCGACCGGTGCATCTCCCCGGATGGGACGCCGTTCGTGAAGAAGGACGAGCAGAAGGCTAAGCTGGTCAGGAGGGGCGGCGCGGTTCTGATCCCGTTTGCAGGCGGCACGCTGGTTGAACGGTTGTCGATGGAGGGCGACAAGTTGGTGGTGGAGCGATACCATCCGGCATCGCTCTATCCCAAGAGTCCGAACAACAAGGGCGAGGGAGTCCGGGAAAAGTAGGCGGCGGAAGCAGAGGCACGCCGAACAAGGCGGTGAGGGGACCGGCGGGGTCAATCCGATTTGGTTGCTCAGTGCGCCCGCCGCCGGCCGCTGAGCTGGGTCGTTCGGCGGCAGACTCGGAGCCTGCGCATGAGTGCCTCAATGACTAAGACCGTCTCGACGTACCATGATCGCTTGGCTCAAGCTGTCGCGCCTCTCCGTGGCCAAGAAGTGTCGTTGACCGGCATCCGCGAGGCTTACTCGGCTGCGTTCCCCGACGCGGCGGATGACCTGAAGTGGATCATGGGCACTGACCATTCGAGCAATCACAGCAACAACGGCCCATGCGAGTGCTCGCAGACCAACCGCGCGTTATTCGAATACCTGGCGCGCAACCGCTACAAAGTGCTTTGAGCCGGTTGGGGTTCCAGCGTCCGGGTTGGGGTATCGGCATCCGATGCGGGCCGGGGGCCGCCCAAGGAACCTAGAATTTGCCGGGCGGTCCGAATGGTGGCTAAAGCACTAACGGCGAATGACTTAGGATAAATGAGCCATGTGGCCTCGCGGCCAGTTTTTTGGCTTGCGGCGGGGGTGGAGCTGCAAATTCGGCCTTCGGGGCGCACCCGGACGCAGCCCCATTCGACGGCGAGGCGGGGTGCTTGTGCTCCTCAGGGGAGCGAAAAAAGGCGTCCGGCGGGGGAGTCGGCAAAGGAACCAGCCGTCCAAACGGGATCGACACGCGGTCGGTGAAGACCATCGGTCGTCGCCAACGAGTGGGCCGAAAACGCTCCCCGCCCAATCGAACCACCGGGCCGAGTCGGGCCGCAGCGGCACAGTGGATTGCACGGTCCGGTGTACCGTTGTAGCCGAATTCTAATAGTCGGGGCAACAAAGGCCGGGCCGAACAAAACGCTGCAGGGGACCGGCGGGGTCAATCCAATTTGGTTGCTTATCGCGCCCGCAACTGGCCCCTGAGTTGGGTCGTTCGGCGTTGAGACGCGGAGGGAGCGATGTCGCCGGAACTGGAGACGCTTGACCAGTTGCTCGGCGGCGACCTCCCACTGCCGGTCGTCCTCGATCTGTTCCCGGACGCCGCCCACGCCGCCCGAGGACTGTCGGGGTTGCTGGCCACCGGCGACGTGCGGCTGGTGACTACCGACGGAGCCGAGGTTCCGGGGTGGCGGCATGGGCAAGTGCTGGCCGAACCCGGTGTCCTGCCGGGGTGCCGCGTCAGCCTCACGCCGGCCGGGGCGCGCCGGATCGGGTGATCCGTAGACGCCGCCCCACTGACTTCTTCTTGAGTTGCTGCGGACCAATTCCTTCTTCCCAATGCCGGAAGTCCCATTCGTCCGTGGACTCCCGGCATCCCTTCGCGACGGTTGTCGCTTCCGATTCCAACCCCGGCATCTCGTGATTTCCGCAGGTGATTCGGTCGGTCACTCCACACCGTTCGCCGCGAGGCGGAGTCCGGCGGCCACTTCCTTCTTGACAACACTTTGAACCGATCTCCGGCGCCGGGCGTAGAATCCGGAGGGTGAATAGCTTGCCCACGCCCGACGACCTCCCCGATGAAGACCTGCTCGCCCGAATCCGCTCCGGCCAGCGGGAATGGTTCGGCCCGCTGGTGCGCAAATACGAACGGGAACTGTTCGGTTACCTCCGGCGCTACGTCGGCGATGCCGACCTCGCGGCGGACGTGTTCCAAAACACGTTCCTCGCGGTCTTCAAGAAGATCCAGCAGTACGAACCGGGCCGTCCGGCGCGACCTTGGATTTACACGATCGCCACGCACCAAGCGATCGACGCGATGCGGCGGCGGGCCCGGCGGCGGGACACGACCGCACTGTTGCCGGCGAACGACGACTCCCCGGAGGATTCGGCCCAGAGTTTGTTCGTGATTCTCGAAGCGGCCGGACCCGGTCCGGTGGATTTGGCCGAACTCGGCGAGAGTCGCAAACAGGTGCGCGAGGCGGTGGCGAATCTGCCGGACCTGTTGAAGCAAGTGGTGATCTTGACGTACTTCCAAGGGTTGAAGTACCAAGACGCGGCCGAGATTTTGGGCGTGCCCTTGGGCACCGTGAAGTCCCGGTTGCACGCGGCCTTGGCCAAATTGACCGAAGCGATGAACCCGGCGGAATAGTGTCCCGAGTGTCGGAGGTTCCATCCGTGAACGAACAACTCATCGACTACGTTCTGGGCCGCTTGGCCCCGGCCGAACGAACCGCGGTCGAAAATCGATTGGCCATCGACCCCGTGGCCGCGCGTCGACTCGGATTGCTGAAATCGCACTTGGCCTACCTCGATGCGGATCGCGCCGAAGAGACAGAGCCCGCCGGCTTGGCGTTGGCGAGCATCGCGCACGTCGCCGAGTATTTGGCGAACCACCCGAATGGCGAACCCGTCCCGCCGACGACACCCATGACGTGGGCGAACGACCGGCCGAATTTCATCGGTCGGCCTCGGGCCGACATCATCGTAGCGGCGTCGATCGCGTTCGTCTTCCTCGGGTTGCTCTTGCCCGGAATTCAAAAACTCCGGCAGCGCTCGCAGACGGTCGCCTGCCAAGACAACCTCCGCGAACTCCACACGGCCCTCGCGGGCTACTCGGACACGCACGACGGGCGATTCCCTCAAGTCGGGAGCGACCGCGTGCCGACGGCGGGGGCGTTCGTCGCCGAGTTGACTCGCGCCGGACAATATCCGATGACGTTGAAGCCCCATTGCCCGAGCGACGGTGCGAGTACCGAGGTCGGCTACGCGTATTCCCTAGGCTACCACGGCAAACTCGGCGAACTCGTCGGCCCGCGACTCCCCGATCCCGAAGCGAGCAGCGAACTACTGCCGATTTCGGCCGACCTCCCGGCGAATACCAATCACGGCGGCTGGAACGTCCTCATGGCGGGCGGCTCGGTGCGCTTTACCAAATCGACGACCCTCGGCACCGCCGGCGACGACATCTTCACGAACGACGACCACCAAACCCGCGCCGGACTCCACCGGCACGACGTATCCTTGGGCCGCCCGTTCGACCGTCCTTAGCCCGGACGTTACAACCGTTCCTTTTTCCCGGAGCATTCAGCACTGGTGCTCCAAGCTTCATAATCTCCCAAATTGCCGCTTCCGATACAAACTGCGTGGTCAGCGGTGTCACGCAGTCTCTCTCGGGAATATCTCATGTGGTCTAAAATTCTCACGGCATCGGCCGCCGCGTTATTCGGTGCGGCCGGGGCAATGGCCGTTGAGGTCGCGCCGGTTCAAACCTCGACATCCGAAGCCGATGCGATCATCGCGGCCGAACCGGCGCGGGCCGTCCCGAAAATCTGGGCCGAGGCCGACTACTTGCTCTGGTTCGAGCGTCGCCAAGGGGTGCCGCTCTTGGTCGGGACGATCCCCGATTCGATGGTGAACACGCCCAACGGTCAGACCGGCGCGGCGAACCCGCTCTATCCGACCAACGGCAAGATCGACTTCCGCGGCATCAACGGATTGAGCGCCCGGGCAGGCGGTCAACTGACGGACGTCTACGGATTGGACATCGGCGGCTTTGTGCTCGAGAAGCAAAACGTCGACCAGTCGTTCGCCTCGACCGGCACGCCGAGCTTGGTGCGGACCTACCTGCAGCCGTCGTCGGGCATCTTGCAAAACCTGTTCTCCGCACGGATCGAACCGAACGGTTACCCCGGCAGCGTCCGCGTCCACGCCGATTCCCGCCTCTGGGGGATCGACGGCAACGTCCGCCGCGAGTGGTTCCATGTCTTCGCCGACCGCAACGACCTCCTCGTGGGCTTCCGGTACATCAACCTCGCCAAAATCTGATCATCAACGACCGCTCCGATTTGGGCGGCGGGCGAGTCGTCAACACGGTCTCGGATAACTTCCGCACGCAGAACGACATCTACGTGGCGCAGATCGGGCTGCAATCGGCCTGGTACGGCTACGGCCGGTTCGACCTCGGCTACTTCGCCAAGTTCGGTCTCGGCGGGGCCAGACAGCGGGTCGAAATCTTCGGCAACAACACCTTCACCGGCCTGCCGACGGAGAACACCGGCTTGTACACGCAGGCGACCAATATCGGGACGTTCGAACGCACGAAAGGCGTCGCCGTCGGCGAAGTCGGGTTCAAAATCGGGTACCACGTCACCGATCGGATCAACGTCCAAGTCGGTTACAACGTCTTGTACGTCAGCAGCGTGGTCCGTCCCGGTGCCGCCCTCGACGCGGCTGTCAACGATGCGAACATCCGCTTCATCGCTAACCCCCCGGCCGACGCGATCAACCGCCGGCCGAACTTCGACTTCGCCCGCGCGTCGACCGACTTCGTGGCCCAAGGTCTGACGGCGGGTCTGTCGATCCGCTATTGACTTTCAACTGCGCAACGATCACGACGCGGCGAAGGTGTGAACCCAGCCCATTGCATCGAGCGGGGAAACACCGTTGGAATCGCGCAGCCAAAGTCCCGCCTCGACGATGGTGCCGATGCGGATCGCGTGCGGCTCGCCGAGCAGTTTCGCCGCCTCCGCGATCGGTATCGTGAAGATCAACTCGAAATCTTCCCCATCCGAGAGCGCGTGGTGCAGCGGGGTCTTTCCGGATTGTTCCGAGAGCCGGACGGCATCCGGGTGAATGGGGATTTCTTCCGCGTCCAGGATCGCCCCGCAACCGCTCGCGTCGAGGATGTGTTGGAGGTCGGCCGAGAGGCCGTCGCTGATGTCGATGCACGATGCGATCGACGCGACGGCCGCGAGGTGGGCGATCTCCTTCAAACGGGGTCGCGGGTTCAAATGCCGGCCGAGGATACTGCCTCCGCACGGACCCGTCACGAAGATCACATCGCCCACTTTGGCCCCCGAGCGCAATAACGGCCCGGAATCACCGGTCTCTCCGAGGACGGTCACGGACACGACGAGGGCGCCGTCCCAACTGTTCGTATCGCCGCCGACGATGGATATGCCGAATTCAGCGGCGACTTCTTCGAGACCCAAATACAATTCGCGGACTTCCTCGCCGGAGATCCCCGTTTGCGGGATCACTAAACCGACGACGGCCGCCGTCGCCCGACCGCCCATCGCCGCGATGTCACTCAAGTTCACCGCCATCGCCTTGTGACCGATCTCACGGGGTGACGCCCGGTCGCGGGTAAAATCGGTCCCTTCGGTTAAGATGTCCGTCGTGATGAGAACTCGGCTACGGGCCGGTTCGAGAACCGCGCAGTCGTCGCCGGGGCCGACGAGCACGGTTGGGTTCCGGGGCGTTCGGGCCATCAACCAGCGGATGAAGTCGAATTCTGGAGACATGGATGACTCGATTGCGATGGTTGCGAGGATCGGGGCGGCTTTTCCGAATATCCGGCGCGCTTTTGAGGGCGGGCAAGATTTTGTGCGGGAAGAATTCATGAGTTGGGCGGAATTCTCTTACCCAACTGCGAAGTGTGTACTACATTTGTGGAACTCTTGATCGCGATCGACTCTCCCCGGAGCATCTTTGACATGACCCCTACCCGGACCCTCGCCGTCGAGATCGCCGACGAATCGCTCCCCGGCCATGCGTTGATCGCCCGGACGTTCGGCGAACCGCGTTTACACACCGAAGGCGACATCGCGGCCGTGGCCTTCGCCGCCGACGGCACGATTTGGTCCGTCGACGAAGCGGGCCTGCTCCTGCATTGGTCCGCCGAGGGCCGGGCGTTGAAGCGGTCGTTTTTGAGCGATCTCGAAACGCTCTGGTGCTTCAGCGCCGACGCCGACTTGCTCGCCAGTGGCAACGACGACCTCTTGATCTGGAATACGTCCGAAGGTCAGCTTTTGTACCGAATTCCGCAGCCGGGTTGGGTCTCCGCGCTCGCGTTCAGCCCGGACGGCCGCACCGTCGCTTGCGGGCACGACGACGGCTACGTCCGGCTTTGGGACGTCCGGAGCCAGCGGCAAATCGGCGAACTGCCCGCCCACGCGGACGCCGTCTCGGCGATCCAATTCTCCGCGGCGGGCGACCGCATCGCCACGGCCGGGGAAGACCGCGTCGTCCAAGTTTGGAATGCGGAAAGCCATAAATTGCTGGCGACGCTCAAGAGCCACACCGACCGCATCCCGGCCTTGGCGTGGTCGCCCGATGGCAGCTTGCTCGTCTCGGCCGGTTGGGACACCTCCGCCCGCGTCTGGCGGCCCGGTGCCAGCGCCGAACCCGCGATGCTGCTCAACAGCCACGCCGATCAAGTGTTGTGTGTCGCGTTCAGCGGCGACGGCAAACTGCTGGCAACGGCCGACTCCGAAAACGACGTCTACCTGTGGTCGAACGCCACGAGCGGGAAAGTCCGGCACGCCCTGCGGGGGCACGTCGGCGAAGTGCGCTCGCTCTCGTTCAACAAAACCGGTTCGATCCTCGCGTCCGCCGGTGCCGACCGGGTCGTCCACCTTTGGGACACCCGTGACGGCAAGCTCCTCGCGGGGCCGAATCCGACCGGCAAACACGGCTTGGCGGTGATCTCCGGGGCGAACCCGCTACTGGCGAGCACGGGCGGGCCGACGCTGCGGGTTTGGGCCTTGGCCACCGGCGACGAAGTCGCCCCGAGCCACGACGGCCCGGCGTTCTCGGTCGCCGCGAGCGACACCGGCCGTTGGCTGGCCGTCGGCGGCACCGACCACCGCACGCGTCTGTACGACCTCACGCAACCGGGGCAGGCACCGAAGATTTTGGAAGCGACCAAACCGCCGGTCGGGGCTCTCGCTTTTGCCCCCGGAGGCCGATTCCTCGTCCAAACCAGCCCGGCCGACGGTTTGGCGTGGATCTGGAAACCCGAAGGGACCGAAGCCGAATTGATCCTCATCGAAGCGGCCGACGGCTGCACGCTGGAAACGGTCGCGGTTCATCCGGACGGCAATCTCGTCGCGGTGGGCGGGGCCGACTACCTCTCGACCGGCGAGCGCGACGGCGCCGTCTGCGTCTGGGACCTGAGTACCAAACTGAAAGTGGCGACGTTCGACACCGGCGTTTACGCGCTGGCGTTCGACCCGCAAGGCCGGTTCCTCGTCGGCGCGGGCCTGACCGACCACGTCCACGTTTGGGATCTGGCCGGCGAAACGGAAGTATTCACACTCGAAGGGCACCAAGAGCGGATCAACGCGGTCACCTTCAGCCCAGATGGCAACTACCTCCTGTCGGGCGGGGACGATCAAACCGTCCGCGTTTGGGACCTCCTCAGCGGCCGGTTGCTCGTGGCCCGCGAATTCGACACGCCCATCCAAGGCCTCGCCTTCAGCCCCGACGGTACGACCCTGTTCACGGCCAACGGCAACACGACCTGCTATCAGGTCGAGTTCAAGAAACTGCTGGAGGATTGACGCTCGCCAATCCGTTTCTTACGAATAAGAGGGTGGTGCAATGCGTCTGTAAACGGTCCGCCCGCCTCGCGGGGAGCGGACATTCACACTCTTCACCGTTTTGGGGATTTCGCTATGGTTCGCAAGTTGTTGCTCGCCGTCCTCGTCGCCGTGACCGGTTCTTTCGCCATCGCCGCCGAACTGAAGTCCGGCCCGCAAACGGGCGAAAAGCTCCCCGGCCCGTTCCATCCGTTGAACATCAACGGTAGCGACGCCGGCAAAAAAGCCTGCCTGTACTGCAAACATGGCGATAGTCCGGTCGCCATGGTGTTCGCCCGTACCACGGATTGCCCAAACACCGCCAAGTTGATCGCCAAGCTCGAAGAAGTCGTGGCCGCGAACGCCAAGAACGAAATGGGCGGATTCGTCGTGTTCCTCACCGACGACGACAAAGCCGCCGACACCCTCAAAGTCATGGCCGAAAAAGCCAAGCTGAAGAACGTCACCATCGCCGTCGATACCCCTGCCGGTCCGAACAAGTACAATGTCTCCAAAGACGCCGATTTGACCGTTGTCCTCTACAAAGAACACAAAGTCGTCGCCAACTACAGCTTCGAAAAAGGTAAGATCACCGACAAAGACATCGAAGCGATCTCGGCCGAAGCCACCAAGCTCGGCGGGAAGTAGTCGCCCGCCCGCGAAATTCGGAAAGCCCGGCCGATTGGCCGGGCTTTCTCCGTTCCGTTCCGCCCGATTGCCCCAGCTGCCGATTCCGTGTGCTAGCCTTCCGGGTGAACGCCCCCCTCCGGAGCCGGTCCCGTGAAGAAGATTCTCGTCGCCGTGCTGTTCCTCACCATCGTCGGCGGGGCTTTGGGATTCAGCAAAAAAACCGACGCCGAGGTGCTCACCCGCGTCGGCAAGACGAGCGCCCGCAAAGTGACCGAGGCGATGCCGCCGGCCAATCGGCTGGCCGGCCCGCTCGCCGCGACGAAAACCGGCGACCTGCTGCCCATCGAAGACCGCGTCCGGTTGCGATTTCAAACGGACAAAGCGCTGGAAGGAACGACCATCGCGGTCATCGCCGAGGGAAAAGAAATCCGCCTGCGCGGCGAAGTGGCCAACGCCTTGGTCCGAGCCCGCGCCGTGGAATTGGCCCAAACGACCAGCGGCGTGGAGAAGGTCACAAACGAATTGATGGAACCGGCGAAGTAGGATCGCACATTTTGCATAGAATCTAACATTAGCCGCGACGCGAAGGGACTTTGCAGCGGAGCGATTCCCAAACACACCGGCCTTGACACCTTCGCAGATTGCGAAGATGCTACGATGCGTGTGATTTCGCCGAAGCTACTTCGGCAGTTCTGGGCTGTCCACGCCGGCGCTCGAAAGCCACTCAGCCTATGGTTGAAGCTCGCTCGGACTGCGGATTGGATTTGTTTTGCGGATGTTCAACTTCTGTTGGGCAAGCGGGTGGATCGCTATAAGCGGTTCGTCATCTTCGACATCGGCGGCAACAAGTACCGCCTCATCGCAGCGATACACTTCAACACGGGCATCGTGTACATCCGCCATGTGTTGACGCACGCCGAATACGACTTTGACAAGTGGAAGGAGACGTGAGCATGGCCCGCACCGCACTTTCGACTCTTTACGGACGCTCGCAGGATCGATACCTCGAACTCGTCCTCGCGTTCCCACTCCGGCCGATTCGGACCGAGCAGGAACTCGACGACGCTACTCGGGTCATTCATTCCCTAATCGATCTCGATAAGCTGAGCGGGCCCGAACAAGATTACCTCAACGTACTCACCGATCTCGTCGAAGCCTACGAGAAAGAACACTACCCGGACGAACCGGTCTCCGACGCCGACATGCTCGGGTACCTGCTCGAAACGCAAGGCATTTCGCAATCCGCCGCCGCGAAGGGTGCGGGCATTGCCGAATCGACCATATCGGAAGTGCTTTCAGGCAAGCGTACGTTGAACCGGAAGCAGATCGGCAAGCTGGCGAAGTTCTTCGGAGTCGGAGCGAGCGTTTTTGAATTCGGAGTGTGATTGAAAGTCGACAGCAACCCGCCAATAACATATCTGATTCGGAGAACGCCATGATCTCGACTTCCAAGAGTAATGACAACCCTGCCATGCTCCTCGCACTAAAGGTATTAAAAGATCAGGCTAAAATCGTTCCCAATCAATACCGTGAAGATCTCGTCTTTTTGATCTCATGGTTCCTCTTCAATCCGATGTCGATTGACCACTCCGATAAAATTTGGACCATGATTCAGAATTACATCTCGCACTTTGCCAATGCCAAAGCCGGAGAGCCTGCTTTCTTAGTGCTCAAGCGCGAAATCGAGAAAGACCCTGCACCCGTTCAAAAACGTCTTGGCGTCTCTCAAGAATTACTTGCGGCAGAGGCCGATCTGCCGAACCAAGAAACAATCGCGAGATTTTGGAAAGTCAAAAAGAAGAAACCCGAATATGTCTGGCGAATGACGGCTGTACTTGGCCTTAAACAAGGATTGGGAAACGACCTCGCGTAATTTCCCCAATTCTCTCATACCTTCCCCATGGTCACCGTGCCCAACCCCATCGACGCCCTGTTCCTCCGCTTGCGGGCGACCCATCAGAAAGCCTTCATGCCGTTCGTCACGGCGGGTGATCCGGACCTCGGGTTCACGCAGCAACTGCTGCGCGCGGTGGCCAGTAGCGGGGCCGACCTCATCGAAGTCGGTTTCCCGTTCTCCGATCCCATCGCCGATGGGCCGGTGATCCAAGCGAGCTACACGCGGGCGCTCAAGCACAAACTGAAGCTCGCGGAGTTGTTCTCGAGTGTCGGCGAAGTGGCGAATGCCCCCGACTGGACGACGCCGCTTGTGGCGATGGCGTCGTACTCGCTCATCTACAAACGCGGGGCGGCGGAGTTCCTGAAACAAGCGAAAGCGGCCGGGTTCAGTGGGGCCGTCGTGCCCGACCTACCTGCGGAGGAATCGAAGGCGTTGGCCCAGCACTGCCGCGCGGTTGATTTCAAACTGATCTTGCTCGTGTCGCCGACGACGGCGGCGCACCGCATCGACACTGTGGTCAAGGCGTGCAGCGGGTTCGTTTATGTCGTCAGTTTGGTCGGCATCACCGGCGAACGCGCCGCCATTTCGCCCGAGATCGAAACGCTGTTGATGCGATTGCGGAATGCGACCGACTTGCCGCTGTGCGTCGGTTTCGGCGTCAGCCGACCGGAGCAGGTGAAAATGCTGCGCGACCATTGCGACGGGGTCATCGTCGGCAGTGCGCTCGTGAAAGAATTGGAGAAGGCCACGACCCCGGCCGAGCGCGAGCTGGTGTTGGCGAACGTCGCGGCGAAGGTGCAGCTCCTCAGCGCAGCCCTTCGAGAAACGTGAGCGCCTTCCCCAGTGACTCCATCGGCAGGCCGATGACGTTGCTCGTGCTCCCTTGAACGACGGTCAAGATCGGGTCGTGCGGGAACTCGATGGCGTAGGCCCCGCTGCATCCTTCCCACTTCCGCGTCTCGATGTACGTTTCGATTTCCGCGTCGGTCAATTCCTTCATGCTCACCCGGCTGAGTTCCTGCCAGCAAAGTTGCCAATCGCCGGGGCGGACCCAAAGGCAGACGCCGGTCCAGAGGTCGTGCGTGGTCCCGGCGAGCGGCCGGATGATGCGACGGGCGTGATCGGCGTCGTCCGGCTTTCCCACGACTTGGCCGTGCTGCCAACCGACGGTATCGGCCGCGATGATGATGCCGTCGTCCACGGTCGGCGCGATGGCCTGCGCCTTGAGCCACGCGAGTTCCGCGACGTAATGCTCGCAGTTGCCCAACCGGGCCACGGTGGGCTCGGGAACGTTCGACGGCCGTACTTCGAAGGTGTAACCGTGGAGTTTCAACAACTCCCGGCGGCCGAGCGACCCGCTGGCGAGGATCAGGGGCTTGGGCATTATTCCTCTCCGCCGGAGCGGAGGAGGACGTCTTTCTGCGGGGCGGGCTTCTCGGGGAACAAGATCGGATCGACCGAAGCGGGGCGCGGTGCCATCTTCGATTTCGCTCCGGGGACGTTCGTGGCGTTCGCACTCGTCGGCAATTTCTGGTAATACACCACGGCGATCACGAGGACCGCCGCCATCCCGGCCAGCATTCCGAGCTTCGAATCGTTCGCCATCGGATCTCCCCTAAATGCTCCGGGATAGCTTGCCGCACGCCGGCGCGGCGTCGCGAGAAACTTGAAGCCGAGGTGTCGGAAAGTCGCGGATGCTCCCGGCGAAAATGCCATCCTCGGCGCAACCGGCGCGGCGGGTGCAACCGCTCCACCTTTCCAAATGCGGTGCCACGATGACGCTCGTCCTGTTGCTCGCGATCGCCATCGTCCTCGCGGCCATCGTCGCTTCGACGCGCGGCATCGATGTCCGGTTGACACTCGGAGTCGCCGCGATTCTGTTGGGAATCCTCGCCGGGGATCTCCCGGCCATCGGGCGAGCCTTCTTCGACACGTTCAGTTCGGAGAAATTCGTCGTGCCGATCTGCTCGGCGATGGGCTTCGCCTACGTACTGAAGCACACCGGAAGCGACATCGCCCTCGTGCGGCTGTTGTTGATCCCGATCCGCCGGGTGCGCGGGCTGCTCGTGCCGGGGGTCGTAGTTGTCGGGTTCGTCGTCAACGTGCCGTTGATCAGCCAAACGAGTACCGCCATCTGTTTGGGGACCGTCGTGGTGCCCTTGATGTTCGCGGCGGGCTATTCCAAACGGACGATCGGTTCGACCCTGCTGCTCGGCGCGTCCATCGGCGGGGAGCTGTTGAACCCCGGCGCCCCGGAGTTGCTGAGCGTGAAGAAATTCACCGGCACCGACACGCAAGTGTTGACGCACCAATACATCCCGCAATTGGTCTTCCCGCTGCTGGCCATCGCCGCGATCACGTTCTGGGTCCAGACGATTTGGCTCGAACGCAAGACGGTATGTGCTGTCACCGAGCCCGTAGCAAACTCGGAATCCGGGAACCTATTCCGGGCCGCCGTGCCGTTGGTGCCGCTAGCGCTCTTGTTGCTCTCGGGTCCGCCGTTCGAACTGTTCCAGATCCCGGATCATTGGCTGGCGATCGGGTCCGCCGATGTCCCGCACCCGGAGAAACTGGTACGCAGCCGGCAGATCGGCCTGGCGATGCTCGTCGGCGTGGCGGTCGCGGCGGTCGCGGCCCCGCGCCGGGCTCAAGGTTGCATGAAGGCTTTCTTCGACGGCGCGGGTTACGGCTTCGCGAACATCGTCAGTTTGATCGTCATCGCGACGTGTTTCGGCGAGGGCATCCGGGTCGTCGGTCTGGCCGCCGCACTCGGGGAATTCATCGCGGGGAACCCCGGTTGGCTGCATCCGCTGACGGCGGCGGTGCCGTGGGCGTTCGCCTGGGTCAGCGGCTCGGGGATGGCCAGTACGCAGAGCCTATTCGGGTTTTTCGTCGGCCCTTCCGCGGCGTTGAACCAAGATCCGAACGCCATCGGGGCGATGGTCTCGGTCGGTTCCGCCGTCGGCCGCACGATGTCCCCGGTCGCGGCCGTGACGCTCATGTGCGTCGGGCTCACGGGCGAAACCCCGCTGGCGCTGGTGAAGCGCGTCGCGGGGCCGCTGTTGCTCGGTCTGATTGCCGTCGTAATCCTGCGAATGCTGGGTTGGGTGTGACGGATTCCGGGGGGGCCAGCGTGGCGGACCGGTTTTCGTGGCGGCACGTTTTTAACGTGTCGGACCATTTTGAATCGAAACCGACACGTTGGGAAACGTGTCGCCACGTTGATAAATCCGGCGTCCGGATCGACGCGATTAAAACCGCCAGCGGAGTTCCGTCCGGTAGAGCTGTTCGGCGAAGCGGCCGGAGGTCACGTTGAACTGGACGCCGAAGCCGATGTCGATTTTGTCGCAGAAGCCGAAGCGGAGGCCCGGCCCGACGCTGAAGTAGGTCGTGCCCGAGGTCCCGAAGGTGGCGCCCGTGCCGGGGTCGGTGAAGCCGCCGGAGGTGAAGGTGTAGCCGTTGGTTTCGAACATCCCGACGACCACGGTATCGGCGACCGGGCGGAAGAGCACGGCGTTCAAACTGTTGTGGTAGTGCAGCACCGTGCCGGCGGTTCCGGCCGTCCCCGCGATGGGGATCGTGAACGCGATTTGCGATTGCCAATACGCGTCGGTGTGCAATTTCACCGTCGTCAAAATCGACGGCTCGACCGACACGTGGCCGACGCCGGTGCCGTTGCCGGCGCTGGCGGTCGGGATGCTGGTTTTGAATTGGAACGCCATGGCCAAGAGTTCGCTATCGAGGAACAGCGACTTCGTCCCGAGGACGAGATCCCCGAAGCCGCCGCTGCCGCCGTTTTGCTCGCCGTTCATGCTGCGGTAAGGCGTTTGAATCGAGAACGAGAACTTGTCGCCGCCGACTTCTTGATAGAAGCTGAGTTCATCGTAATTCAAGCTCGTTTCCGCCCGGGGCCTACCGCGTCCCGGGGCTTTGGCCCAGAAGTATTCGCCGCGATCCGGGGTCGTCATCCGCAGGCCGCGATCCCAACGGAGGCGGGTCAGCGTTGTGGGGCGGGCCGAATCGGCGAAGAGGGCGGAATTGGCCGCGGTGGTCCAGCGCGGCTCGTAGCACGGGTCGGGGCAACACATGGCATTGTGGAACGCGCTGAAAAGCCGGCCGGCCGGGCCGGTGCTTTCGCTCGTGACGCAGGCCGCGCGGCCCGAGACGCAACCGCCTTCCCCGCAGCCCGAACTGCCACAAAGGGTGTCGGTGCAGCCGGTGGAGCACGATCCGCCGCCGGTGTGACGCGGCAAGAAGATGCCGCTGCTGGCCACGGGCATCGGGGCCGTCGGGGCGCAGGTGGTGCAACTGGCGGGCGTGATTCCCGGCAGCGTCAGCATCGGCACGACGGCGTCGGCGGTCGTCAGGTCGAGCGGGGCGACCGTCGGTGGCGTTTGCGCCTCGACCGCCCGGCCCCCTGTTATGAGGGCGACCAGAGCGACCCAAGTCGACATCTTGCGGAACGTCCTGTCCATGGCGACATCCTCCGGAATACACAATCGAGGGGAGCGGGGGTTCTCCCGCCCATCGATGATGTGCGAAAAGAACAAGCTGCCCCACTCTTCGTCTCGCCCGGCTTGCCGAGAATAGCCAAAATCCACAAAGCCCGCGTTTCCGTTTCAACGGGTGCAATCCTCCCAAATAGATCGAAGTGCGGAATCGAGCCAATCAGCCTATCTCGATTAATCGGTGAAGATTGCCCAGACCTACGGCCGAAGAGAGTGGCAAGACGCATTCTCGTACCGGGAGGCTGGTGATGTCTCGATTGTTTTTCGGCGCCGGGTTCGCGCTGGCCACGCTTCTAATGGCGACCACAACGGCCTCGGCCCAACTCGGCGGAGCGGCGGCAGCGCCCGCCGCCGCGGCCGTCCCGGCGGCGGCCGGCACGGCTGGTGCCGCCGGGGCCGCGGATGCGGTGAAGCCGGGTTGCCTCGAAAAAATCTGCGTGCGTTGCGAAGCCTTCCGGCGCAAACTCTGCGTCACGCCCGCCGGGGCGCTCATCAACAACATGACGAAGCCGCTATCGGCCCTGACCGGCGGTATCATCCCGCCGTTCTGCCCGGTCCTGCCATCCCCGAAAGACTTGGCCAAGCCCGGGGTCGCCGGCGCCGCGGCCGAAGGTAAGAAAGATGCGGCCGAAGCGAAGGCCCGCCAGATGGACGTCCGCTATTTGGGGACGCTCGACTGCCGGTACTATCCGAATGCGTCCAAGGGATTGTCGGACGCCCTGCGCACCGATCCGAGCGAATGCGTCCGGTTCGAGGCCGCCCTCGCGCTGAGCCGCGGTTGCTGCTGCAACAAGATCACGCTGGCCGCGCTCGAAGCGTCGGTCTCCGGGATGGAACTCGACGGCAACCCGGCCGAGCGCTCGGTCCGCGTCCGCTGCACCGCCGCGATCGCCCTCGAGAAGTGCTTGGCGTGTTACGTCGCCCCCGCACCGGAACCGGAGCCGGTCGACCCGAAGAAGGGTCAAGAGGGTCCGAAGGGCGAAGGCCCACCCAAGAAGGACGACGAGAAAGACGCGAAGCCGCCCTTGGTAATCATTCCGACGCCGGTCGCGATCGCCCACGCCCGCAAGACGTTGGTCGCCTTTCAAGAACTTTATGCGAACACGCTGCACCCGGCCCCGGCCAACGGTTCGACCGAACAAAGCCTCTTTTCGATTTTGAAAGGGAACCCGGTCGAAGCGGCCCCGCGGATGGTCGTCTCGAACCCGGAACCGACGCTGATGTTGGCGGAAGCCGCCCCGGCGAAAAAAGCCGTCGCCGACGCACCAGCACCGTTGCCGTTGAAAGTAACGCCGAGCAGCGCCCCTGTGGTTCAATTTTTGAAAGTGGAACCGACGGCCCCCGCGATCGACGTGCCCGCCGTGATGCCGCAATCGGCCAAGCCGGTGGAGCCCGCCCCGAAGCTGACCCCGACGGTCACCCCCGCGAGCCACAGCGTCCCCGCGACCAAAGAGGCGACGGCCGCGGAGGTCCTGAACTGCGTCAAACAACTGTTGCTGAGCAAGACGGAATCGGAGAAGCACGCCGCGGTGCGGTCCCTCGTGAAGTTCGATTGGGTGCAACATCCCCGCGTCGCTTCGGCGCTGCTGGCCGGTGCCGCCTCGGATCAACCCGCCGCCGTCCGCGTCGATTGCATCCGCCACTTGGCCCATCACAACATCGCCCACCCGCAAGTCCTCGCCGACATGCAATCCCTCTGCGGCGACGCCGACGCCTGGGTGAAACAAGAAGCGACGAAAGCCTTGGTCCAGTTGAAAGCCGACCGGTGAGACTCGCCGGATGAAACCGAAGACGGGGCGAGCCGGATGGCTCGCCCCGTTCTCGTTTGGCGGCAGCGTCTCGATCACTCGTCGTCTTCCCGCAGCTTCGCCAGTGCGCCGATGTCTTCCAGCGTCGAGGTGTCTTGCGCACTGGTCCGCCCGGCGGCGATGTCGCGCAACAACCGCCGCATGATTTTCCCGCTGCGCGTCTTCGGCAGCGTCTCGGTGAACTTGATTTCGTCCGGTCGGGCCAGCGCGCCGATCTCCTTGGCGACGTGGGCTTTCAATGCGGCCTTCAGTTCGTCGCTCGCGCTCTGCCCCTGCTTCAACGTCACGAAGCAGTAGATGCCTTCGCCTTTCAAATCGTCCGGTCGACCGACGACGGCGGCTTCCGCGACGGCGGGGTGCGCTCCGAGCGCGCTCTCCACTTCCGCCGTGCTCAGACGGTGCCCGCTCACGTTCAGCACGTCGTCGACGCGGCCCATGATCCAGATGTACCCGTCCGCATCGCGGCGGGCGCCGTCGGCCGTGAAGTACATCCCCGGATTCTGGCTCCAGTACGTGGTCTTGAAGCGATCGTCGTCGCCGTAGATGGTCCGCATCAAGCTCGGCCACGGGTGCTTGACCACGAGGAAACCCGCGGTGTCAGTCGGCACCGGCTCGCCGTGTTTATCGACGATGTCCGCTGCGATCCCCGGCAGCGGGAAGGTCGCGCTGCCGGGTTTTGTCGACGTCGCGCCGGGTAGCGAGGCGATGAGGATCGAGCCGGTTTCGGTCTGCCACCAGGTATCGGCGATGGGGCAGCGACCGCCGCCGATGACGGTGTGGTACCACCGCCACGCGTCCGGGCCGATCGGTTCGCCGACGCTGCCGAGCATCCGCAAGGAACTCAGGTCGTGCCCCTTCGGCCAGTGGTCGCCCCACTTGATGAAGGCCCGGATCGCCGTCGGGGCCGTATACAGGATGCTGACGCGGTACTTCGCCACGATCTCCCAGAAGCGATCCTCACGCGGTTGATTCGGCGCGCCTTCGTACATCAGCACGGTCGCGCCGTTGGCGAGCGGCCCGTAGACGATGTAGCTGTGCCCCGTCACCCAGCCAACATCGGCGGTACACCAGTAGATATCCTCTTCCTTCAAATCGAAGACCCACTTGTGCGTGAGCGCCACGCCCAACAGATAGCCGGCGGTCGTGTGCAGCACGCCCTTCGGCTTGCCGGTGCTGCCGGAGGTGTAGAGCACGAATAGCGGGTGTTCGGAATCCAGCGGGATCGCAGGGCACACCGCCGATTGGCCCGCGACCGCGTCGTGCCACCAGAGATCGCGGCCCGGTTTCATTTCGACGGAGGTATTGCAGCGGTTGACGACGATGCACGTCTGAACCGAACTCGACTTCGCGAGCGCCGCATCGACGTTGGCTTTCAACGGCACGACCTTGCCGCGCCGCCAGCCGCCGTCGGCGGTGATCAGGACCTTCGACTGCGCATCGTTGTTGCGGTCGGCGACCGCGTCGGCGCTGAAGCCGCCGAAGACGACCGAATGCACGGCCCCGATGCGGGCGCAGGCCAGCATCGCGATGGCCGCTTCCGGAATCATCGGCAGGTAGATGGTCACACGGTCCCCGGCGACCACGCCCAGCGATTTCAACGCATTGGCGAACAAGCAGACTTCGCGGTGGAGTTGCTGGTACGTCAGCGTGCGGGTGTCGCCGGGCTCCCCTTCCCAGATGATCGCGGCTTTGTTCCGCCGCCACGAAGTCAGGTGCCGGTCGAGGCAGTTTGCGCTCGCGTTGAGTTTGCCGCCGAGAAACCATTTGAAGAAGGGCGCGTTTGAGCCGTCGAAGGCGGTGTGCCACGGCTCGTCCCACGTCAGGAAGGCGTTCGCCTGCTCGCCCCAGAACCCGACCGGGTCTGCCGCGGCCCGATCGCTCAGCGCGCCCGCCTCGGCCGGGCTTTTGATGTGCGCGTTCGCGGCGAACTCGGCGCTCGGCGGGAAAAGCCGCGTGAAATCGTTGGACATCGTCATGGGGGAACCGGCTGGGGAGAAGATCGTGAACTCGTTATATCGCGATCGATTCCGATTGCTCAATTCGTCAATCGCATCGGGATCCCTCCGCATCCCCGCTCTCTTCCTCCCGCACTGCCGGTGGCATCGGCTCGGATTTTTGCACAGTCCTCCGCAAATGGAACGCTTGGAGCAGGTCATCCAAAACTTTCCCGGGAAAGCGGAAATCTGTCGTTTTCAAGCGTTGAAACGCTCCCTTCAATTCGATGTGCTCGCGCTCGGCGGCTTCTATGAGAATGCCGACGGTTCCAATGACGGAAATCCCCTTCGTCTTCGCCGCCTTGCGACCGGCTTTCTCATCGATTAGCAACGAAGAAGCGCCCAATTCCAAAGCTAGCAGGGTGTTGAAAAACTCCCTGTTGCCTCCTCCTTTGTATCGCGCTATCCTCGACGAATCTTCGCGGGGGGATTTGCGATGCGGGGTCGGATCG
>JAYSYN010000049.1:0-6954 GCA_043727575.1 Fimbriiglobus sp. | reverse complement strand
GACTTGGGCGAAGCGGTCTTCGACGGCCGCGTGGCGGCCCTGCACGGGCGTCTGCTCGACCTGGGCGCGGCCGAGTGGACCCACCCCGACGCGCGCCGCTTGGCGAAGCGGTGGGTGACCTATTGGGAATCGCTCTTGCGGTTCGTGGAGCACCGGGACGTACCGGCGAACAACGACCGCGCCGAGCGCGAGATCCGCCCGGCCGTGCCGATGCGCAAGGCCGGCTACGGCAGCGGCCGCGACCGCGGGGCCGACACGCGCAGCGTGCCGATGAGCATCTACCGCACCCTCAAACAGCGCGGCGTGGACGTGCTGACCGCGACCGAACAAGCCCTGCGGACCTACATGGCCGACGGCAAACTACCCCCGCTGCCCGCCAAGCCGACTTCAGGAACCTGATGGGTTACCGAAAGGGCAGTCTGGCATTTCCATCGGATTTATTCTCGTTCGCGGTATGGTTAATCCCAACCGACAAACTATCCGATGCGAGGCATAGTCCGAAACCCGGAAACGCCTGTTTTCCAGCGATCAACGCAATAATGCATCAGTACACAGTTTTGATTCCTCTAAACCCGAAATTGCTCCACCAACTTCAGCATGTCCGCCGGCAGCGGCATCGTCCAATGCATGGCCGCGCCGGTGGTCGGGTGCTCGAAACCGAACTCCGTTGCGTGGAGGGCTAAACGCTTGGCCCCGCTTTGGTCGGGGACCTCTTGGCCGTTCGGTTTGCGGTGGTAGACCTTGTCCCCGCAGACAGGGTGCCCCGCTTCGCTCAGGTGGATACGGATCTGGTGCGTGCGGCCCGTTTCCAACCGGCACGATAGAAGCGTGTAGCCGTTCAACTTCTCTTCGACGGCGACGTGCGTCGTCGCCTTTTTGCCGGTGTTCGCGAAGGTCGTACTGCCGCGCCGGCCGTCGCCGCGATCGCGGACGAGCGTCGAAGTGATCGTCCGCGGCACGAAATTCCCTTGCACGAGCGCGAGGTAGCGCCGCACGACGGTGTGCTTGCGGAACTGCATCCCGAGGACGCGTTCCCCTAGCGCGCTGCGGGCGAAAGCGAGCAGGCCGCTGGTTTCCTTGTCGAGCCGGTGGACGATCCGCAGCGGCGGCAGCGAAGCCGGTTTTCGATTCAATTGCCGGGCGATGGCGGCTTGCGCGACGTCTTGCAACGTCGGCACCAATTCCCGGCGCGACTCGGACCATTCGAGTTCGGCCGGGTGGCGGACACTGCTCAAGCCCGCGGGTTTTTCGACGACGACGACGTGATCGTCGAGGTGCCGGAAGACGAGGCCGTCGGGCGTGGCGGTCTTCGGCCGGTGCACGGGCTTCGTCAACAGCGCGACGACTTCGCCTTCCTTCAATCGCCGGGCCGAGTCGGTGCAGAGGATGTCGTCGATTTGGACGAGCCGATTTTCGATGAGCGCGCGGATCGCGTTCCACGACGGTTGCGATTCGTGCATCCGCGAACGGAGCACCTTGGCGAGAGTGTGCCCGACTTCGGGGGCGATCACGGCGAATGGAGCGAGGGTGATGGGATTCATTTGCGGACGAACGACACGACGAGGTTGATGGCGAGGGTCAGGATTCCACCGATGAAAAGTACGACGAATTGCCAATAGCGACGGTCGGCTTCTTCTTTGGATTTCTTCAGTTCAGTGACACGATCTTCGAGGACGGCGAGGCGTTCGCGGACACTGGGCAGATCACCACTGGCAATCTTGTCGCGGAGAGACTGCACTTCCTGCTGAAGGACGGCGAGATCGAGTTCAGTTTGACGGGCGAGTTGCGAAACTTTGGACTCAGCCACCGGCTTCCTCCTCTTCCAATTCCCCAATCAGTCGGGAAATTTCTTTGGCGATGATCCGGCTCCGCTGTGCTCGCACTTGTGACATGAGATCACGCATGGCCGATTCGCGCGCGTACTCATCAAAAAGGTAACGAATCGGGAACTCAATTTGATGCACGACGCCGATGTCGTCGCTATGGCGCTCGCGATAGTTCACACGCATCGATCCCGAATGCATTGACGCTTTATCCCAAGTCAGCGAAGGATTGCTCCAACGTGAATCGGGAGGCATCTTGTCAAGCTGTTCCTCGAAAAATGCAGTGGCAACCTCAATCATGGACTCAAGCTTTCGATCCGCAACTAACGCAGGATCGATCTTTACCTGTAGCCCGCTGGCAGTCGCGCTCATGTTCCGTCCCCCCCCGTGTTACCCCCAGTATACCCGGGCCGGCCCGGTTTGAAACGCCGCTGCTGGCTCGTCCGCTTGGGACGGTAGCCGGTCTGTTTCGCCGGTTCCGCCCCGCGTTCGCCCGGCGCTTCCCCGGCGGCCGGGTTGGCCACCGTGTGGTAGTGGTCGCCCCGCAGGGCCGCGTTGGCCTTTTTGCGCCGGGCTTCGATGGCTTCCTTCGGCGGCTCGGCGGGGATCAACCCTTCGCAACCGCCGATCAAATCCTGCCGCTTCGCTTCGATGAGCGATTGCCGGACGTCGAAATAATTCTCGGGCTTGAAGAACTGCATTAAAGACCGTTGCATCTTGCGATTGTTCAACCCCTTCGCGATGTGGACCTCTTTCTTCGTGAATGGATCCAAACCGGTGTAATACATACACGTGGCGATGTCGAATGGGGCGGGGATAAAATCCTGCACCTGATCGGGGCGGTAGCCGCTGCGTTTCAAATACAGGGCGAGGTCGATCATCTCGTTCAGATTGCTGCCGGGGTGGCTGGCGATGAAGTACGGGATGATCTGTTGCTTCGGCTTTCCCGCCGCGGCGGAGGCTTCGTGGAATTGCTCGGCGAAGATGCCGAAATTGTCGATACTCGGTTTTTTCATGGCCTCGAGCACGGCGGGGCTGGTGTGTTCTGGGGCGACCTTCAACCGCCCGCCGGTGTGGTGTTCCGCGAGTTCGGATACGTATTCCGGAGACAATTGCGCCAAGTCCATTCGAATGCCGGAACTCACGAGGACCTTGCGGATGCCTGGTACTTCGCGGACGGCCTTCATCAATTGAATCAACGGGCCGTGATCGGTGCCCATCAATTTGCAGATCGTCGGGTGGACGCACGACAACCGCCGGCATTTCGCTTCGACCTCGGGGCGGGTGCATTTCATCGTGTACATATTCGCGGTCGCCCCGCCGATGTCGCTGATGATGCCCTTGAACCCCGGATCAGCGGCGAGCTTCTCGACTTCGTCCATCACCGATTGCGGCGAGCGGCTTTGGATGATCCGCCCTTGGTGGGCCGTAATACTGCAGAATGTGCAACCGCCGAAGCAACCGCGCAAGATCGTCACCGAATCTTTGATCATTTGATGCGCGGGGATCGGCTCGGTATAACTCGGGTGCGGCCGGCGGGTGTAGGGCAGCCCGTAATATTCATCCATTTGAGCTTCGGTCAACGGCAGGGCCGGCGGCGTTTGCACGACGGCTTGCCGGTCGTGCATTTGCACCAGCGTCACGGCGTTGTGCGGATTCGTATTGTGGTGGATGATCCGCGTCGCCTCGGCGAATTGCCATTTGTCCTGCGAGACGACCTCGAAGCTCGGGATCAATTGAATAGACGGGAGATTCGAGATGGGAGATGGGAGCGAAGCTAATAGCTCCGTCGATTCGCGGGCGCCGAGGGCGTAAGCGACACCGCGCAGATCACGCATCTCTTTCACGGTCTTGCCGTCTCGGAACCGCTTGGCGATTTCGACGATGTTCGTTTCGCCCATGCCGTAGACGAGCAAGTCGGCTTTGCAGTCGAGCAGGATGGACCGCTTCACCGTGTCGGACCAATAATCGTAATGCGCGAGCCGGCGCAACGAGGCTTCCACGCCGCCGGCGATCACCGGCACGCCGGAAAAAGCTTCCCGGCAGCGCTGGGCATAGACCAGCGTGGCACGGTCCGGTCGCAATCCGATGCGCCCACCGGGCGAATAAGCATCGTCGTTGCGGACCTTCTTATTCGCGGTGTAATGGTTGATGAGCGAATCCATATTCCCCGCGCTCACGGCGAAGAACAATCGCGGCCGGCCGAATTGCCGCCAGGGATCGCAGGTTTTCCAGGCGGGTTGGCTGAGGATCGCGACGCGGAACCCCGCGGCGGCCAGCACCCGGTGCAAGATGGCCATGGCAAAACTGGGGTGATCGATGTACGCATCCCCCGTTACGAAGACGACATCCACGGCGTCCCAGCCGAGGGCCTCCATCTCGGCTGCGGAGGTCGGAGCGAATGGCGCCGCATAGCGCTCATCCCATAATTCCAGACTGAGTTTCTTGGGCTTGCGGGCGGCGGTCGAGATCATGGCGACCAAACGGGTACGGATCGAGTACTCAAATGCCATTGTATCAGCATCCGTCCCATCCCGGAGCGCGCATCGGCATTCGGAACTCTCCGATTGTTTTTCTTGACTTCCCGGAATTGGGACTTATAGTCACTGATGAACAAATACTAAGTTGCCAAGGTATTCGCGACTGGAGCGACCCCGTCCACTTGTTTCCGCGCCGAGAGGGGGTGGCTGGACATCGGGGTGTGCTCGTCCATCCCGATGATCTCGAAGATTTTGCCGGCGGCGCGGAACTCGACTTCGAGTTCGTGCAGTTTTTCCATCACGCTGTGATCGACGATCTTCGATTTCGACAGGTCGACGACGAGTTCGCGACAAGTGGGGGCTTCGCGTAAAATGATGTTCCGCAGACTGATCCAATTCCAGAACACGGCCGAGCTGCGGACTTTCAAGACGACCCGGTCGTCCCCTTCGCGGATGACGCGGACGTCCGAACTCAACGGTTTGAAATGCCAGAGGAGGAACCCCGCCTCGAGCACGATGCCGAAGGCGATGCCGATGAGAAGGTCGGTGGCCAGCGTGGCGAGGATCGTGCCGAGGAAAACCACGAATTGATCGCTGCCGACGCGGAAGGTGCGGATGAAGCTCGCGGGGGAGGCCAACCGGAATCCGGTGAAGACGAGCATCGCCCCGAGCACGGCCAGCGGGATGCTGTGGATCAAACCGGGGAGCAAAAGCACGAAGGCGAGCAGGAACAAGCCGTGGAAAGCGTTGGACATTTTGGTGCGGGCACCGCTGTTGATGTTGGCCGAACTGCGGACGATTTCCGAGATCATCGGCAGGCCACCGATGCTGGCCGCGAGGGCGTTGGCGAATCCGACGGCGATCAGATCGCGGTCGAAATCGGTTTTGCGCTTCCACGGGTCGAGCAACTCGATGGCCTTGGCGGACAGCAGCGATTCCAAACTCCCGATGAGCGTGAATAGCAGGAGGTATTTGAGGCCGGTCCCCGTCGCGACGCCGCGGAAGTCCGGGGACGCGAAGGCGTCGGCGGGGTGGGCCAACACGTCGGGGATGGTCACGAGGAATTTCGGTCCGATGGTATATTCGCCATCGGACGCATCGCCGTTGAAGTAGTGGGCGGGAAACAAGTACGAGTGTTCGTGCGCGAGGTCGAATGCCACGCCGAGGCCGATGGCGACGACCAAGACGACGAGTTGGGCGGGCACCTTGCGGACCCATTTGGTTTTCACCGCTTGCAGCGCGAACAGAATCGCCAATCCGACGAGGCCGATGACGGCGATCTCGGGGTTGATCTCGCGGATTTTGCCGGGAAAGTCCCGGATGAGTTCGAGCGGGCCGGGCGGTTCGCCGCCCGGCGGGGCCTTCGGCGCGGCGACGCCGATGACTTCGTACATCTGCTTGGCGACGATGATGATGCCGATACTGGCGAGCATGCCGTGGACCGGCGTCAGCGGGAAGAAGTCGGCGAGGCGACCGGCTTTGATCAAACCGAACAAGATTTGCACGATCCCGGCGGTGACGCCGATGCCGAGGGCGAGTTTGTACCCGAGAAACGCACGGTCGCCTTCGGGCAAGTCGGCCCCGAACTGTCTGCCCAATTCGGAGACCGCGCCGGCCACGATGACGATCAATCCCGCCGCGGGTCCTTTGATCGTGAGTTGGGCGTCGCTGAGAAAGGTCGTGACGAGCCCGCCGATGACGGCGGTCCAAATACCGGCGATGGGGGGAAATCCGCTGGCCCGGGAAATGGCCAAACAGAGGGGCATCGCGATGAGGAAGACCAAGAACCCGGCGATGGCGTCGAACCGCACGTTCCCGAACGACCCCGGAAGCAGGGGCGGTGCGAGAGCGGTCGCGGCGAGAGGCGGGGTCATGGAAAAACCTCGTAGGTGAACGACTTCGCGCAAAGCAACCGACGTGCCGAGGGGTTCCGAGACGAATTGCCCCATGAGGCGGTCGGAATTGAGAGGCGATCAGTCAGGCTGGTCGTCTTCGGACCACACCGAATGGCCGATTCGAATGCCGAGCGCGCGGATCTTCGTCCGCAAGCTCCCGCGCGTGATCCCGAGGATTTTCGCGGCTTGCAGTTGGTTCCCCCGAGTGTGTTTCAAAAGTCTCACCAAGACTTCGCGTTCCATCCGCTCGAGGGCTTCGGCGTAAAGCTCGACGCTCCCCGCCGCGATGCGGTCCGCGACGAAGGGATCCCAATCGAACAGACCGCCGACCGATTGGACAGAAACGATCCCGGAGCCGGCCGGGGGAGACGGGGTTCCGGTCAAGAGCGCCGGGAGGAAGTCCGCGAGCAACACGGTGCCGGTCATCCGCAAGAGGGCTTGTTTCAAGACGCTTTGCAGTTCGCGGACGTTGCCGGGCCACGCGTAGGTGCGGAACGCGGCGAGGACCTCCGGCGCGAGTTCCGCGACCGGTTTGTTCAACTCCTGCGAGAAGAGGCGGAGGTAGTGCTCGACCAACAGCGCGATGTCGTCCCCGCGCTCGCGCAGCGGCGGCAGCGCGATCGAAAAAACGTTGAGGCGGAAGTAGAGGTCTTTGCGGAAGCGGCCGTCGTCGACGAGCTTTTCCAAATGGGCGTTGGTGGCCGCGATCAAGCGCACGTCGGTCTGCACGGTCTCGGTGCCGCCGACGCGCTCGAA
>JAYSYN010000048.1:0-21014 GCA_043727575.1 Fimbriiglobus sp. | reverse complement strand
GTGTTTTCATCGGCGGACCCTCTGGGACTCCCACCGACTCTAGCTATTCCCCGGATTCAGCGCAAGATTGAAACAGAAAGTGCTCTAGGGTCGGTTCCGCACGTCCAACGCGGTTCACCGGTCGTGCGGTCGAAGGCGACGACGGAGCCGCGTTTGCCGCCCGGCTGGACGACGACGAGATCGCCTTCGACGAGTGGCGAACAGGCGGCGCCCCACGTCGGCATCGGCGCATCGTACTCGGCGATGAGGTCGCGTTGCCAAGCGACGGTCGGTTTTTCCCCCGGAGTCGCGGGGAGCTTCAGCGCCGTCAATTGCCCGGTCGCACCGACCGCGTACAGCATGTTTTTGTGAATCGTCGGTGTGGCGCGTGGCCCGGCCGCGTAACCCATCTTTAAAGTGCCATAGTCGGCCGGGTATTCGTGACTCCAAAGGTCGGCTCCATCGGCCGCGTTCAGACAGCGGATGCGCTCGTTGGTCCCGTCGCGATCCATGGTGTAGAGCTTGCCCTCGACCACCGCGATGGAGGAATAGCCCCCGCCGCCGGGCTTGGACCATTGCACCGTCGGCGGGGCGTCGTTCCAATTCGTGCGGAAGTCGGTGCCGGGCGACCAGCCGTCGCGCAAGGGCCCGCGGAACTGCGGCCAGTCTTTCGACTCGGAGTTGCGTTCCCGCGACTGCGAGAGATCGACCGCGGCGAGTTTGTTCACCTCGGCCGCATCGACGTGCTCGCGATCGAAGAGATTCGGAAAGCGCTGGCGGAACACGAACCAACCTCCGACGAGCCCCGCGGCGATGCCCAGAAACCCGAAGATCAATAAGTATCGACGGAGTCGGGAAGCGGGGGGTCGCATAGATGGTGGCTCGATGGTATCGGGTCAAATGGCGATGGCTTCCAAACTCGCTTTCGCCGCGGCGATGGTTTCGTCGATGTCGGCGTCGGTCATGGCGGCGCAGCTGAAGGCCGCTTCGTACTGGCTGCAAGGGAGATAGACGCCGCGATCCATCATGGCCCAGAAAAAATGGGCGAAGCGTTCGGTATCGACCGTCTTCGCGGTGTCGAGATCGACGACGGGCGTGCCGGTAAAAAAGAGCGTCCACATGCTGCCGACGCGGTTGAACCGATGCGGAATGCCGAGCGCGGTCGCCGCGGCGGTGAACCCGGCTTCGATCTTCGCGGACAGCGCATCGAGCCGAGCGTAGGGCGGATTCGACTTCAACTCCGTCAGCGTCGCGATGCCCGCGACCATGGCCACGGGGTTGCCGGAGAGGGTGCCCGCCTGGAAGACCGGCCCGGCCGGCATCACCGACTTCATCACATCCGCCCGGCCGCCGTAAGCCCCGACCGGGTAGCCGCCGCCAATGATTTTGCCGAGGGCCGTCATGTCGGGCTTGTCACCCAACAGGGCTTGAGCACCGCCGTAACTCAGGCGGAATCCGGTCATCACTTCGTCGTAGATCAACAGCGCGCCGTGGTCGTGGGTCAAGCGGCGGAGTTCCTTGCGGAATTCCGGCGTCGGCACGACGAGGCCCATGTTGCCGACGACCGGTTCGAGCATCACGCCGGCGATTTCCGATCCGCGCGCCGCGAACAGGTCGGCGAGTTGCTGGCAATCGTTGTAGCGCAGCACGACGGTATCTTGCGTCGCGCCGGCGGGGACGCCGGGGCTGTTCGGCACGCCGAGGGTGAGGGCGCTCGAACCGGCCGAGACCAACAGCGCGTCCACGTGGCCGTGGTAGCAACCGGCGAATTTGACGATGACATTGCGGCCGGTGTGCCCGCGGGCCAAGCGAATTGCGCTCATCGCCGCTTCGGTGCCGCTCGATACGAACCGAACCATCTCGATGCTCGGCACGGCTTCGATCACCATCTCCGCGAGGTCGCTTTCGAGTTCCGTCGGCGCGCCGAAACTCGTGCCGTTGTGGATTTGCTCGGTGGTTGCCTTCACCACGGCCGGGTGAGCGTGGCCCAGAATCATCGGCCCCCACGAGCCGATGAAATCGAGGTAGCGTCGGCCATCGATGTCAAAAAGATACTGGCCCTGCCCCCTGGAGATGAAGAGCGGGCTACCGGCGACGCCGCCGAAGGCGCGGGCCGGGCTGTTGACCCCGCCGGGGATCGAACACTGCGCTCGGGCAAACGCCGCAGCGGAGTTGGGCCGTTCGACGGAGGACCATTTGGAAAGGGACATCGGGGCCATCCTGAGAATTTTCTCACCGCCGCAGAGCGCGTCGTGTACAACCTACCTTCATTATTAGAACTCTGGACCGGGGTCGCACCATGCGTTGGTCATCGTGTTCACTTCTGGTGTTCGCTGCGTTCACTTCGGCACTGGGCCAACCTCCGGAGCGACTCCTCAAATCCGACGATTTCAAATCGATCCCGCTGCGGGCCATCGGGCCGGCGTTCACCCCCGGGCGAGTCGGCGACATCGCCGTCGATCCGAAGAATAAGAGCGTTTGGTACGTCGCGATGTCGTCCGGCGGCGTTTGGAAAACAACGAACGCGGGGACGACATGGAAGCCGATTTTCGACGGGGCCGGTTCGTACTCGGTCGGCTGCGTCACCATCGATCCAAACGATTCGGAAACCATCTGGATCGGCTCCGGGGAGAATCAATCGCAGCGCAGCGTCGGCTTCGGCGATGGCGTTTACAAATCGACCGATGGCGGAAGCACCTGGAAAAACGTCGGATTGCGGGCGTCCGAACACATCGCCAAGATCATCGTCCATTCGAAGCATTCCGATACGGTGTTCGTCGCGGCGCAGGGGCCACTCTGGGCTAAAGGCGGCGACCGCGGCCTGTTCCGCACCCGCGACGGCGGCGTCTCATGGGACTACATCCTCGAGATCAGCCCGGACACCGGCATCACCGATGTCGCGCTGGATCCGACGGACCCGGATGTGCTCTACGCGGCGAGTTACCAACGCCGGCGGAACGTCGGCGTCCTCATCGGCGGAGGACCCGAAGCGAACATTCACAAGAGTGCCGACGGCGGGCGGTCGTGGAAAAAACTGACGGATGGATTGCCCGACGCCGACAAGGGTCGCATCGCGCTAGCCGTCTCCCCGCAGAAGCCGAACGTCGTGTACGCCTTCTTCAATACGGCCAAAGAAGGGGCCTTTTACCGGAGCGAAGACCGAGGCGAAACGTGGACCCGCCGGAGTGCCTTCACCGTGCTCGACTGGCAATATTTCGGCCGCATCCAGTGCGATCCGCACGCCTTCGACCGCGTCTGGATCATGGACATCACCCCGGCGTATTCCGACGACGGAGGCAAGAAATTCACCAAGGTGAATTGGCCCGTCCACCCGGATCACCATGCGCTGTGGATCGACCCGGCCGACAAGGCGCACCTGCTCAGCGGGAACGATGGTGGCCTGTACGAATCGCGCGACGCCGGGAAGAGTTGGCACAGTTTCTTGAACATGCCGACGACGCAGTTCTACCGCATTTGCACGGATGATTCCGCCCCGTTCTACCGAGTCTACGGCGGCGCCCAAGACAACGGCAGCATGGGCGGGCCGAGCCGGAGCGCGAACCGCATCGGCGTGCGCACGACCGATTGGTTCAACGTCGGCGGCGGCGACGGTTTTCAAACGCGCGTCGAAGCGGGCAATCCGGACGTCGTCTACAGCTTGATCCAAAACGGCGTGCTCAGCCGGTTCGATTTGAAAGCCGGCTCGTCGAAGGGAATCCGCCCGACGGGCACCGACAAAGTCCGCTGGCACTGGGATTCGCCCTTGATCCTCAGCCCGCATAACCCGAAGCGGATCTATTTCGCCGGTAGCAAACTCTTCCGCAGCGACGACCGCGGCGACACGTGGAAAGCGCCCTCGGCCGACCTAACGCGGAATCTCGACCCTCTCAAAATTCCCGTTATGGGCAAACTTTGGGGAGACGGGGCCGTGAGCCGCAACACCTACACGACAACGCTCAGCGTCATCACGGCGATCGCGGAATCCCCGAAGAAAGAGGGCCGGCTGATCATCGGCACCGACGACGGGCTGATTCAACTGTCCGACGACGGCGGTGAAACTTGGAAGAAGCTCGACAAGTTCGGGGAAGTCCCTGCGGACTCGTACGTCACCGATGTCGTCGCGTCGAGCCACGGCGCCGACACCCTGTATGCGACTTTCAACAACTGGCAGCGCGGCGACTTCCTGCCGCAAATCGCCAAGAGTACCGACTTCGGCAAGACGTGGGCGAGCATCGCCGGCGACCTGCCCGTGAAGCAGAGCATTTGGAGTTTGGTCGAAGATCCGGTGAACCCGAACCTCCTCTTCGCGGGGGCCGAATTCGGTCTGTTCGTCACGTTCGACTGCGGCCGGCATTGGTTGCCATGGAAAGCGGGGGCACCGACGATCCAGTTCCGCGACCTCGAAATCCAGAAGCGGGATGGCGACCTCGTCTGCGGGACCTTCGGCCGCGGCGTCTTCATCCTCGACGACATCGCCGCCCTGCGGGCGCTCACGGCCGAGGGCCTGAAACGCGAGGCGATGCTACTCCCGGTGCGGAAGACCTTCGTCTTCAACGAATCGCCGTTCGCCCGGCCTTCTGGTACGCTCACAGCGCCGAATCCGCCCGCCGGGGCCGCGATCACGGTCTACGTGAAGGAAGCGATGAAAGACAAACTGAGCGTAACCATCGCCGACGCCGACGGGAAGTTGATCCGCACGCTGCCGGTGCCGAGCGGCCCGGGCGTCCACCGCATCCAATGGGACATGCGCCCCACTCCCGCCGGCGGTGGCGGTCGCGGTCAAGCCTTGGTGACCGCCGGGAAGTACACTGCAACGCTGGTGAAGACGGTGAATGACAAGCCGGTGACACTTGGCGAAGCTCGGACGGTGGAGTTGGTGCCGCTGCCGTGAGGCGGTGGAGTACTTCTACACGCCGAAGGCGTTATGCGCTCTAGCCCAAGGGTCGCCTCTTCGACGCATCCTGGGTTGGCGTTGTACTCAGCGTAATCGATGTATGTTTTCGTTCACGATTTCTATGGCAAAGGATCAGCACAATGGCATCTTCAACCATTAAATTATTCCTGCCACATGGAGATGCGAAGAGTCTCCGCACGGCTGAGATTTCCAATTGGACTGGCAAAGCGGTCGCGGCACCCCGGACTGAACTTGACGATCTCCTGAAGAGAGAAGAACTGGAAAAGTCAGGGATTTATCTGCTACTTGGAACGGATCCTCTCACCGGGCTGTCACACGTATACATCGGCGAAGCGGAGGTGATTCGCGTTCGGTTGAAGCAACACAGTTCCAAAGAGTTTTGGATTTCGGCAATCGTTTTCGTCAGCAAAGACGAAAATCTCACCAAGGCGCATATTAAACACTTGGAAGGTCGTCTCATTTCTGAAGCGACGCAAATCGGTAGATTCACGCTAGAAAACAGTCAGGCCAGTGGCGCGAAGTTGCCCGAGTCCGACCGTGAAGACATGGAAGTGTTCCTTTCTCGTATCAAGCAACTTTTGCCCGTCCTTGGCTCTGATCTGCTTATCCCAGTTGGTCAACCCATGGCAAAACAACAACCCGGAGGTACTTTATTTTGCCGGGCCAAAGGAGCGGAAGCGAGAGGGCATCGAACACCGGACGGATTTGTCGTTCTTAGTGGCTCTACTGCCGTGTTTTTGGAGCGAGCGGGCGCACAGAAGTGGCCTACGAGCATCGCGAAAAGGAAAGGGCTGATTGCTGAGGGTACACTCGTCGAAAAAAATGGCACTTACGAGTTCGTGAAAGATGTTGAGTTCTCAAGCCCGAGTGCAGCAGCGCAGGTCATCCAAGGTGGAAGCGCGAATGGATTGACCGAGTGGAAGACTAAAGATGGAATTCTCCTCAAAGAACTTGATCAACAAGTCTAACACCACATTTGCCCCACCCAAGTAACTTATCCGCGCAGACCCAGGATACGCCGAAATCGCGACCCTGGGCTGAGGGATGCAACGCCAGCGGGGAAAAGAAACAAAACAAGCCCGCTAGTGCGGGCTTGTTCGTTAGAGAATATCCATCACTTCATCAGTCCATGTCGTCATAGCCGCCGCCGCTGGCTTTGGGTTCGTCCTTCGGCACATCTGCGATCAGAGCGTCGCTGGTGAGGAGCAGCGTGGCGACGCTGGCCGCGTTTTGCAGGGCGCTGCGGACGACTTTGCGCGGGTCGATGATGCCCTTCTTGACCATGTCGCAGTATTCGCTGTTGCGGGCGTCCCAACCGTAGTTGGTGTCCTTGTTTTTGAGCACGTCAGCCGCGATGACGTTGCCGTCGTCGCCGGCGTTCTCGCAGATCTGCTTGATCGGGGCCTTGCAAGCCCGGACCACGATGTTGTAGCCGACTTCTTCGCCTTCGGTCATCCCGGTGGCTTTGAGGCCGTCGGCCGCGCGGAGCAGGGCGATGCCGCCGCCGGGAAGAATGCCTTCTTGGTTGGCGGCGCGAGTGGCGAACATGGCGTCTTCGACGCGCATCTTCTTTTCCTTGACTTCGCTCTCGGTCGCTCCGCCGACGTTGATCTTGGCGACCCCGCCTTGGAGCTTGGCGATCCGTTCGCTCAGTTTTTCGCGGTCGTAATCGCTGGTGCTCTTATCGAGTTCGCGTTGGATCTGGGCGACGCGGGCCTTGATGAGATCTTTCTTGCCCGAGCCTTCGATGACGATGGTGTTGTCTTTGTCGATCGTCACTTTCTTGGCCCGGCCGAGTTGGCTCAATTCGACGGTTTCGAGTTTGGTACCCAAGTCTTCGAAGATCGCTTCGCCGCCGGTGAGGATGGCGAGGTCTTCGAGCATCGCCTTGCGGCGGTCGCCGTAGCCGGGGGCCTTGACCGCACAGCACTTGAAGGCGCCGGGGTTGCGGACCTTGTTCACCACGAGGGTGGCGAGCGCTTCGCCGTCGACGTCTTCGGCGATAATCAAGATCGGCTTGCCCTGTTGCAGGACCTTCTCGAGCACCGGCACGAAGTCGCGGTTGTTGCTGATCTTCTTTTCGTAGATCAGGATGTACGGGTCTTCGAGGACCGCTTCCATGCTCTCGACGTCGGTGACGAAGTAAGGCGACAGGTAGCCGCGGTCGAACTGCATCCCTTCCACGAGTTCGAGGTTGGTGTCGATCGACTTGCCTTCTTCGACGGTGATGACGCCGTCTTTGCCGACTTTGCCCATCGCCTCGGCGATGATGGTGCCGATCTTGCTGTCGCCGTTGGCAGCGACGGTCGCCACGTTTTCCAGGTCTTTCTGACCTTTGACCGGGATGCTCATCTTCTCGAGCCGGGCGACGATCTCTTCGACGGCTTTTTCCATCCCGCGCTTCATAAGCATCGGGTTGGTGCCGGCGACGACGGCGCGGAGGCCTTCGTTGAAAATCGCTTCGGCCAGCACGGTCGCGGTGGTGGTGCCGTCGCCGGCGACGTCGCTCGTTTTGGAGGCGACTTCCTTCACCATCCGGGCGCCCATGTTTTCGTAATGATCGGGCAGTTCGATTTCCTTGGCCACGGTCACGCCGTCTTTGGTGACGGTCGGGCTGCCGAAGCTCTTCTGAATGATGACGTTCCGGCCTTTAGGCCCGAGGGTCACTTTCACGGCTTTGGCGAGCTTGCCGATGCCCCGTTTGAGGGCTTCGCGGGCTTCTTGGTCGAATGCGATCTGCTTGGCGCTCATTCAAAATCTCCAGTTGGGCGAGCCGGCCGCGTCAGCGGTCGGAGTTTGTGGAATGCAAACCGGGGTACATGCTCGAAAGGAGATCACGCCCCGGATTACAATCGTTGAGACCGGCATTACGAAAGGACGGCCATGACGTCGTCTTGTTGCATGATGAGGACTTCGCCGCCTTTTTTCTTGTCTTCGAATTCGTCGCCGGCCCACGCGGTGAACAATACGGTGTCGCCGACCTTCAGTTGCATGGCGATGCGGGCACCGTCCTTTGGGTTGATCTTGCCCGGTCCGACGGCGAGGACTTTGCCGCGTTGCGGCTTCTTCTGGGCGGCGTCGGGGAGCAAGATACCGCCGGCGCTCTTGGCGTCCGAGGCTTCGCGCTTGACGATGATGCGGTCGTTGAGAGGGATCAATTCCAAGGTCGGCTCCGGTTGCAGGATTGCGGTGCGTGGGCGATGGGCAAGCAATTGCCGTGCCCGATGGGTGGCTTGACGGAAGCTGTTGCTGGGTAGGGTGTTTGTGTAAATCAAACACTAGGAAAGTGCTGCCGATGTGGCGAGATTGAAGCGGGACCTGTCGAATTGGCAGGACGTGCGGAGTGGCGACACGTTTTTAACGTGTCGGTAGTTTTGAACAGGGATTTGCGGTGCGGAACTCACTCAAACCGACACGTTGAAAACGTGTCGCCACGTGAAACCTAAGCCGGTTTCCAACCCAACTCCGGTTTCGCTTCCGTCGTCGCCAGTGCCCCGCTGACGATCCCTTCGAGTAAACTCAAATACCCCAAGAATCGTTCCTTGCCGTCGGGGGTCAATTCCACGAGCGTCAAGCTGCGTTTCTCTTTCAACGATTTGCCGACGGCGATCAAACCCGCTTCTTGCAGGGTTGTCAAATGCCGGCTCAGGTTGCCGTCCGTCAAGGAACAGAGATCGCGGAGTTCGTTGAAACTCAGACCGCGACGGTGCGATAATAGCGAACTCAGGATGCCAAGGCGCGCCTTCTCGTGGAGGACGCGATCGAGGCCGCCGAAGGCGAAGCGGCCGGCGTCATCTTCGGGTTTCGCGTTCATGCGGGGTCTCGCTCCAAGTGCCAATAGAGCACGGCGGCGGTGCCGAGTTGACCCAGGCAAAACGGGACCGCCATGGCCCACGGTGCGAACGCCGTCGCACTATCCGCGAGGGATATATTGTACACCCCGGTGACGAGGTAGAACACTCCGACGAGCGCGATGGCCTTCGGCAACAACCGGCACGACGCGAAGACGCCGAGGCTGAAAAAGACTTGCCACAACCCCGGCAGCAGCGCCGCGTGCTCCGGGGTTTGCCTCGCGATGGCGAGCGTCACGAGTGCCCCGGCCCCGAGGCAGGGGACGAACTGCCCGACGGCGAGCCACGTCATTTCGCGGGCCAGTCGGTCGATGCCGCCGTGGAACCGCAGCCAGATGCCCGATCCGGCGATGAGCGCCGCGACCGCGGCCGTGCCGATCCACAACGTCAAATAACCCGAGAGATTCTGGACGGGATCGAGATGCATCCGCGCTTGCGCGAAACCCGCGAGGACGGCGATGAGTCCGGACGCGGCGATCGGCGCGGCCCGGTAACCGCGGAAACGCTCCGTCTCGGCCATCCGCGTGCGGATTTCGGCGATCTGCGACAGGGCGTCCCGGAGTTCCATGCGGACGGGTCCGTTTGTGGAGATACTGATAACCTATCGCAGCTTTCGTTTAGGAACAAGCTAGCTCACGCCAACTCGTTCCTTCGGTCCGGCCCGCACTCGAATCCGGGTAGACAAGCCGTGCGGATTTGCCTACGGTCGCCGCCACTTCAATCACCCGCCGGCACGGTGCTCGCATGCCCAAGTTTTACGGTATTATTATCGCCTTCATTTCCGTGGTCACGACCGCGCTGGTCATCGGTCGCGCGAACAATCTCGATTATTGGCGGCGGATCCACACGATCAACTGCGAGATCACGCGGCCGGCCAGCCACGACGGGAACCGCGAGTCGACCGAGCCCACTACATCCACCCCTCCCATCGATGCCAATGCGGATAAACCGACCGACAAGGAGTCGATCGAAGGTTGGCTGGCTTGGGCGAAAGCCGCGCGGGGACGCGACCCGAATTGGATGCCGCAAACCTATACCCGGCTGGGCGACATCAAAGGCGTCCAAAGCTGCGCCGTCGAATTCACCGTGCTCCAGATCGACGATTCCAATGCGAGGATCATTTCCCACAACGGCGAACGCCTTTGGCTGACCGGACACATCCCTGGGCTGATCGTCAACAAAGTCTACACGTGCAAATCTTTGTTCAGCCCGGCCGGTACCTACCAATATAAGACGTCGACGGACGGGGTACGGACAATTCCCGCTTACCGGTATCTCGGCGAACTGCCCGAGTACTTGGCCGCGAAGAAGTGAGCGGGGGCGCGGTTCGCCAGTGCGAGAGATGTTGTGTAGTTGAGACGTGTCCGCGCGGGTAGAATGCAACTGCGCGGCCTGCGGCCTAAAGTGGAGCAACGAACGTGACCGTTCAATCTTTTCGAGACCTACTCACGAGACGACCGCTCCAACCGTTCCGGGTAACTATGTCCAGCGGCAAGTCGTATGACATCCCGCATCCCGAGATGGCATGGGTCACGAAATCCGATTTGCTCGTGGGGATCGCGGATCACGACGAAGAGGTTCCCGCGTCGCACAAGACGCTCTCCCTACTGCATGTCACTTCGGTGGAGCCTTTAATTTTAAAAACATCGCTCGCCCCACAGTGACTCGCGGGGATCATTCTCCCCGCGATGCTTTCCCGGATCACTTTTTAAATACATCCGCGAACAGCGCCGTCATCGACGCCCACGACTTTTCATCCGCATCTTTGTTATAAGCCATGCCGTCGATCTTGTGCTTCTCGGAACCCTTCACGGTGAAGCTGTGGACGGTGCTCGGGTACTCTTGGAAATCGAGCGGGACTTTCGCGTCGGTCAGCGATTTCTTGAAACCGGCGATCGCATCCGCGGCGATGAACTTATCGTCGGCCCCATGGCACACTAACACTTTGCATTTGATCGCTTTGGCATCTTCGGGCTTCAACTTCGGCAACCCGGCGTGGAAGGTGACAATCGCTTTCAGGTCCGCTCCGGATGCCGCCAATTGAATAGCGGTGCTGCCGCCGAAGCAATAACCCATCGCCGCGAGGCGCTCTTTGTCCGTGAATTCGAAGTCGGCCAAGACCTTCAACGCTTCTTTCGCCCGGCCGCGCCAGACGTCCGCATTCTTGCGGACCATGCCCGACATTTCCCCGGCATCTTTGGCGTGTTCTTTCGACGGCTCCACCGACTTGCCATCGCCGTACATATCGCAGGCGAAGGCGACGTATCCCATTTTGGCGAGTTGCTCGGCCCGCATCTTGGCGTAGTCGTCCAGACCCCACCATTCGTGGACGACGAGCACGCCGGGGCGTTTGTCCTTGCTGGCGTCGTCCCACGCGATCTGCCCGATGAATGTGACGCCGTCGAACTTGTACTCCACTTTCTTCGTCTTCACTTCGGCGTGGACCACGGCCGCACTCCCGAACAGAACCGCGACGCTGAAAAGGATCGGACGCATGGGGCAGACTCCGGGGGTCGAAGAAAAATCGGCGGGCACCTCGCCCGCGCGTCGCGGGTTAGGATACGATACCTACCCGCACCCGCACCGGGCCTTTCATGAGCGCACCCGACACGTTCCGCATCCCGGCCGCGCGGGCGCGGCTGTTCTTCGACGGTGAAAAATCCGAAGCCGAGGAACTCGCCGCGAAACTGGCCCCGTTCGTCGGCGACCCGGCCGAGGTGATCCTCGTTATCGGCGGCGACGGCACGATGCTCCGGGCCATCCGCCAGCACTGGCGCGACGGCATTCCCTTTTACGGCCTCAACACCGGCCACCTCGGTTTTCTGTTGAACGATCCGCGCCGGCTCGATTTCTGGTCGCGCGATCTCCGCCGCTATCGACTGCCCTTGTTGGATATCGCCGCGACCGACGCGAGCGGCCAGGTCCGACACGAATTCGCCTTCAACGATTGCTGGATCGAACGCGAGACCGGCCAAACGGCGTGGGTCGAAGTTTCGGTCAACGATGAGCGCCGGATGGAAAAAGTCGTCGCCGACGGGATGCTCATCTCCACGGCCGCCGGCACCACCAGCTACGCCCGCGCGATGGGGGCCACACCGCTGCCGTTCAACGCCAACTTGCTGACGCTCGCCGGATCGAATGTTTTGAAACCGGAGTTCTGGCGGCCGGCCGTGCTGCCGAGCGAATCGAAAATCCGTTTGCGCAACCTCGACCCGATCAAACGCCCCTGGCGCGGCTTCATCGACGGCATCGCCCAAGGACCGATTTTGGAACTGACGGCCCGGGTCAGCGAATCCGCATTTGTAGAACTTTTGTTCGCGCCGGAATACGACCCGGTGGCGAAGTTGGCCGTGACGCAGTTTCCACAATTGAATTGAAACCAAAAACAAAACGGTTCACCGCAGAGGAAGAAGAGGACGCGGAGGAGCAATGGAATGATCGGAGTTCGCAGACCGATTGTTGTTTTACCTCCGCGTCCTCTTCTTGCTCTGCGGTGAAAATCTTTTCCTCCGCTTCGGAGTATCCATGCGTTCCTCAATTGTCCTGTTACTGATTGCCGTGCCCGCGTTCGCGCAAGAGCGGACGCACGACATTACCCCGGCGGATTATGCCGGTATCAGCGCCATCACCGAGATCGCCGTGTCGCCGGATGGCAAGCAGGTCGCTTACGGCTTGGCCGTGTGGGACAAGGCCGAGGACAACCGCCGCAGCGATGTGTGGATCGTCGGCACCGATGGCAAAGGGAAACCGGCCAAGCTGACGTTCGACCGCGCCAACGATCACAAATTGAAATGGAGTGCCGACGGCAAACAGGTCTACTTCCTCGGCAACCGCAAACGCGAAGCGGAGAAGAAGCCGCCATTCGACGGCACCTCGCAAGTCTGGCGGATTGCCGCCGATGGCAGCGGCGAAGTGAAAGCGATCACCCGCGAAACCGGCGGTGTCTCCGGGTACGACTACGCGCCGAGGGCCGATGCGATTCTTTTCAGCAAGGACAAGGAACACGCCGACCAAGACGAATTCGCCAAGTTGCGGGCGAAGACGAAAGTGGAATACGGCCACGGCATCCGCAAAATCAGCGAGATTCACAAGCTCGATTTGAACACTTGGAAATCCGAGAAACTCGTCGATGACACGCGCTACGTCCGCGAATTCGCCGTCACGCAAGACGGCAAGAAGATCGCGATGGTGAGCGCGTTCGACGATACGGTTGTGAAGAGCGAAGGCGAAAGCCGCGTCGATATGTGGCAGGCCGGAAGCAAAGTCCAGACTCCGCCAACGGATGAGTATCGCAAGAATCCGAAAAACAGCCCGCATGCTTGGCTCGAGAACATTTGCTGGAATCGGGACGGATCACGGTTTGCCTTCACGGCAGTCCACGATGCATTTCCATCGGAAGTGATGGTGGGCAAGGTGATCGAAAACAACTGGAAAATCGCGAGGATCGAGCGGAAGGATCAAGGAGAACTCATCGGTTACGGACGGGGCATGGGCCAACCCATGCTTTGGTCGGATGACGGATATCTCGATGTCTTGAGAGAATCGCAGGGACAAACAACCGTCGGTTTCGGTCTCGAATTTCCAACGCTCGATGCCGCGGTCTTCAAGTCGAACATTCTGGGTTTCGATCGCAAGGCCGGCGTAGCTCTTAGAATTGAAAGTACAGCCACGACAATGCCACGGTTGACGAATGACGACCAGAAAGTTCTGGTTGAACCTAACCCGCACACCGCGAATTGGAAGCTCCCCACCGTCCAACACATCACCTGGAAAGCCCCCGAGGGCACCGAAGTCGGCGGCGTCCTCGAACTCCCCTTTGGCTACAAGAAGGGGGACAAACTCCCGCTCGTCGTCGGTCTCCACGGCGGGCCGACCACCTCCACGAAGGCGGACCTCAACTTCGATCCGCACAACGGTCGGTTGTATTTCGCCGCCGCCGGTTATGCAGTGTTGTTCCCCAATTACCGCGGCTCCACCGGCTACGGCGACAAGTTCGTCACCGACCTCATCGGCCGCGAGAACGACATCGAAGTGAAGGATATCCTCGCCGGCATCCAGCACCTCGTGAAGGAGGGCATCGCCGACCCCGACCGCGTCGGCTGCATGGGCTGGAGCAACGGCGGCTACCTCACGAACTGTCTCATCACTCTCAAAGATTCGCCAATCAAGTTCAAAGCCGCGAGCAGCGGGGCCGGGATCGTCGATACCGTCGCCGAGTGGGGCTTCAACGACGAACCGGCGTACCCCATCGTCTTCAAGAAGGGCCTGCCGTGGGAACAGCCGGAGTTGTACCGCAAGACGTCGCCGACCTATCAATTGGGCAACGTGACGACGCCGACGCTCATCCACGTCGGCGGCGGCGACGAACGTTGCCCGCCGGGGCACAGCCGCATGCTCTACCGGGCGCTGAAGGAGAACTTGAAAGTGCCCACGGAACTGGTGGTATACACCGGCGAACCGCACGGACTGACCAAACTGAGCAACCGCGTCGCGAAGATGGAATGGGATCTCGCGTGGTTCGAGAAGTACCTCAAGAACGGAAAGAAATAAGGCGACAATTCGACGCAACTCCTTACTGCGCATAGGTCGTTCCGAAAGTCGAACGTCATTTCACGATTGGGTGGGTGGATCGACGCTGGAATGAGCTACCTGCCACTCTCACATTGGGAATACGCCATGGAACATCGTCAACTCGGTCGGTCGGGCTTCATGGTCCCGGTGCTCAGCTTGGGCACCGGGACCTTCGGCGGCAGCGGGGAATTCTTCAAAGCTTGGGGCGACACCGACGCGAAGGGCGCGGCCAAGCTTATCGACGTCTGCCTCGACGCCGGATTGAACTTCTTCGACTCCGCCGACATTTATTCGGGCGGACTGGCGGAAGAAGTGTTGGGCACCGCCATCCAAGGCCGGCGGGACAAGGTATTGATTTCGACCAAGGCGACCTTCCGCAGCGGCGACGGGCCGAACGATGTCGGGTCCTCGCGCTTCCACATCGTGAAGTCGTGCGAGGCCGCACTCAAAAGACTCGGGACCGATTACATCGACCTTTATCAGCTGCACGCCTTCGATGCGATGACGCCGCCGGAAGAAACGCTCGGGGCGCTCGACCATCTCGTGAAGGCCGGGAAGGTGCGGTACATCGGTTGCTCGAACTATTCCGGCTGGCACCTCATGAAATCGCTGGCGACATCGGAACGCTACAACCTCCATCGTTATGTCGCCCATCAAGCCTACTACTCGCTCATCGGCCGCGACTATGAATGGGAGTTGATGCCGCTGGGATTGGATCAGGGCGTCGGCGCCGTCGTCTGGAGTCCGCTCGGTTGGGGCCGGCTCACGGGCAAAATCCGCCGGGGTCAACCGCTGCCCGCGTCGAGCCGACTAAACAACGCGGTCGTGAATGAGAAGGGACCGCAGGTGGCCGATGAGTACCTTTACACCGTCGTCGATGCCCTCGATGCGGTGGCCAAACAGACGGGCAAAACCGTCCCGCAGATCGCGCTCAACTGGTTGCTGCAACGCCCTACCGTGGCCAACGTGATCGTCGGTGCCCGCGATGAAAAGCAGTTGAAGGAGAATCTCGGCGCCACCGGCTGGAAACTGACTGTCGAGCAGATCGCTACGCTCGACGCGGCCAGCGCGACGCCGAAGACGTATCCCTACTGGCATCAAGCCGGGTTCGCGGAACGCAATCCATCCCCCGTCTAATTCGATTTGGAACACCATGGCTTCGGCTCAGCTTTTCGAACCGCTCACGCTCCGCTCGGTGACGTTCCGCAACCGCATCGGGGTGTCGCCGATGTGCCAGTACAGTTGCATCGACGGCGTCGTCGGCGACTGGCACCTCGTGCACTTGGGTTCGCGCGCCGTCGGCGGCGCGGGGCTCGTGATGGCCGAAGCGACCGCGGTCACCGCGGAGGGGCGAATCTCCCCCGGCGACACCGGCATTTGGAACGACACTCAAAAAGAAGCTTGGAAAAGAGTCGCCGGGTTCATCGCAGAGCACGGGGCCGTGCCCGGCATCCAACTCGCCCACGCGGGGTGGAAAGGGTCAACCGCCGCGCCGTGGAAAGGCGGCAAAGCCGTATCCGTGGCCGACGGCGGTTGGCAACCCATCGGCGTCGGCGATGTTCCGTTCACCGATGGGTACCCCACCCCCAAAGCGATGTCTGAGATGGACATCGACGCAGCTTGTGGAGCGTGGCACACCGCGGCAATTCGCGCCGTCGAAGCCGGGTTCCGGGTCATCGAAATCCACGCGGCGCACGGGTACTTGTTCAACAGTTTTCTTTCGCCCCTGACGAATCATCGAACCGATCGGTACGGCGGTTCGTTCGAGAACCGCGCGAGATTCCTCGTCCGCGTGACGAACGATCTCCGCGCGACGATCCCGGCCGGGATGCCGCTGTTTGTCCGCTTGTCGTGCGTCGACTGGGTCGACGGCGGCTGGGCCATCGACGATTCCATCCGACTCGCGATCCAGTTGAAGGAAATCGGCGTCGACCTCGTCGATTGCAGCTCCGGCGCGGTCAGTCCGACCGCCAAAATCCCCGTCGGGCCGGGCTATCAGACCGAGTTCGCCGCCGCGATCCGGGCGCAGGCGAAGATCCCCACCGCCGCCGTCGGCATGATCACCGAGGCGCACCAAGCCGAGACGATTCTCCGCAGCGGCCAAGCCGACATGGTATTCCTCGCGCGGGAAATGCTACGCGACCCGTACTGGCCCGGCCGTGCGGCCAAGGCGCTCGGGGTCAAAACCGAAGGCTTGCTGCCCGTGCAATACGGGCGGGCTTGGTGAATCATGGCCCGCACCCGCTCGCTCGATACCAACGCCGTCCCCGCCAAGCTGACCCGCGCCGGGCTGCGCGAAGCCCTGCGGCTGTTCGCGTATTTGCTGCGTTACCGGTGGCGCTTCCTCGGCGCCATGTCGGCCCTATTCGCGACCAGTTTGCTCGGCTTGACGTTCCCGTTCCTCACGGGGCGGTTGATCGACGCGGCCGGGCCGAACCCGAGCGAAACCCTCGACATCAACACCGCCGCCGGGCTGCTATTCGTCGTGCTCGCTTTCCGCGCGGCGCTCTCGTTCGTGCAGACCTACTGGCTCGCGCAAGTCGGTGAACGCAGCCTCGCCGACCTCCGGCAAGACACCTATTCCCGGCTGCTCCATCTGCCGCTGGGCTTCTTCGCCCAGCGCCGCGTCGGCGAATTGTCGAGCCGCGTGGCCACCGATCTTTCGCAGATCCAAGACGCCCTCACGAGCGCCATTCCCACGCTGCTGCGGCAAGTCGTCATGCTGTCGGGCGGCGTCGTGCTGATCGCCCTGACTTCCGGCAAACTCACCCTCGTGATGCTGGCGTGCGTGCCGCCGATGGTCGCGGCCGCGGCGGTCTTCGGCCGGGCGGTGCGGAAGCTGTCGCGCGACGCCCAAGACAAACTCGCCGCGGCGAACGTGGTCGTCGAGGAGACCCTGCAGGGCATCGCCGGGGTTAAGGCGTACACCAATGAACCGTTCGAGGAGGCCCGCTACCGCACGGGGATCGAAGGCGTCGTCGCGGCGGTGTTGAAAGGGGCACTCTACCGGGGGGCCTTTTCGGCGTTCGTCATCTTCGCCCTATTCGGCGCCGTCGTGCTCGTGCTCTGGTACGGGGCGAAGCTTCTGAAAGCCGGCGACCTCAGCATCGGCGAACTCACGCAATTCCTTTTTTACACGATGTACGTCGGCGGCGCCGTGGGGTCGTTCGCAGAACTGTATGCCCAACTCCAAAAGACCATCGGCGCGACCGAACGCGTGCGCGAATTGCTGCGCGAACAACCCGAAGATGCGGGGCCGGCGGTCGAGTCGCCGCGGGCGGCCGGGGACATCGCATTCGTGGATGTCGTCTTCGCCTATCCGTCGCGCGCCGAAGTGCCGGTGCTCGCCGGGTTGAATTTGGAAGCCCGCGCCGGCGAGCGGATCGCGCTCGTCGGCCCGAGCGGGGCGGGCAAATCGACCATCGTCTCGCTGTTGCTTCGTTTCTACGAGCCCGACTCGGGGCGCATCCTCATCGACGGTCGCAACGCCCGCGAGATGCCGCTGCGCGGGTTGCGTGAGAACATGGCCATCGTCCCGCAGGACGTCTTCTTGTTCGGCGGCAGCATCGGCGAGAACATCGCCTACGGCAAGCCCGGGGCGAGCCAAGCCGAGATCGAAACCGCCGCGAAACAGGCGAACGCGCACGATTTCATCGCGAGCTTCCCGGAAGGTTATGCGACCCTCGTCGGCGAACGCGGTATCAAGCTGTCGGGCGGCCAACGGCAGCGCGTCGCCATCGCCCGGGCCATCCTGCGCGATCCGGCCATCTTGATCTTGGACGAAGCGACGAGTTCCCTCGATTCCGAGAGCGAGCACTTGGTTCAACAAGCCCTGGACGCGCTCATGCGCGGACGGACATCGGTGATCATCGCCCACCGCTTGTCCACGGTCCGCCGGGCGGATCGGATCTACGTTATCGACGACGGCCGGGTGATCGAGACCGGCACCCACGAAGAACTTTTCGCGCGCGAGGGCGGTAAGTACCGCACCTTGGTGGAGTTGCAATTCGCACGGGATTAAAGTAAAGTTCGAGTCTTCGTATCGGAGGTGGTGGGAGTTCTAGACTCCCGACTTCTCGCAAATCTCGAGTCTAGCGAGAAGTCGCACACCCTCGCGTAGACTCAAGATGAAAACGCTGGACTCAACGCCCCGACGCTAAGCGAACTCGAAATTTGCTCGAGCACTACCGTCGCAAAATCATTTCGTCCAAATTCAACACGACGTTCATCGCCGTCGTCCAGGCTGCGAGTTCGGCGGCGATCGCATCTTTCGGCAAAGGCCCGATCGGGTTCGTCGCCAATTCGGTCGCTTTCTTCGGGTCTTTCTCGAACTTCGCCTTCGACTCCTCGAAGAGTTTCACCAACACGGACAGTTCCTTGTCGGTGGGAGCCCGACTCAGGCAGGTGCGGAACGCGAGGGCCATTCGTTCGGAGGTCGTGCCCTGCGCCGCGGCGACCTTTCGCCCGAGCGCCTGGGCCGCTTCGACGTAGACCGGGTCGTTGAGCGTCACGAGCGCTTGCAGCGGCGTGTTCGTCCGGATGCGGCGGACGGTACACGCCTCGCGGCTCGGGGCGTCGAAGGTCACCATCGACGGGTACGGGCTGGCGCGGCGCCATTCGGTGTAAAGCCCCCGGCGGAAGCGGTCTTCCCCGGCGCTCGGGGCCCAATCGAGGCCACCCCCGAACGACGCCGTCAACCCACTGTTAGGCCGCAAGGGCCGGACCGAGGGGCCGTGCATTTTGTCGCTGAGTAACCCGCTGACGAACAAGGCTTGATCGCGCACCATCTCGGCACTCAGGCGAAAGCGCGGCCCCCGGGCGTAGTAGCGGTTGTCCGGGTCTTTCTCGATTTGGTCCGGCGTCACCTTGCTGCTCTGCCGGTACGCGGCGGTCGACACGAGCATTTTGAGAAACCTTTTGACGTCCCAACCTTGTTCGCGGAACTCCACGGCCAACCAATCGAGCAATTCCGGGTGGCTCGGCAAATCGCCCTGCGATCCGAATTCTTCGGACGTTTTCACGAGGCCGGTGCCGAAGATTTGTTCCCAAAATCGATTGGCCGCAACGCGGGCGGTCAGCGGGTTCTCGGCCGAGACGAGCCAATTGGCGAGGGCGAGTCGATTGGCCGTCACCCCCTTCGGCAATGGCGGAAACGCGGCGGGGACGCCTTCGGTCACGACGTCGCCGAGGTCGAGGAAGTTGCCGCGATATTGGAGTTTGGTGATGCGCTTTTTATCGGCCGGCAATTCCTTCATCACCGGCACCGAAACGGCGGCGGGGATGGCCGCGAGTTCCTTTTTCAGCGCTTCGACCTTGGCCTTCGCCGCGGGTTGATCGGCGCTCGTGGCGGCTTTCAGCGCCTTCTCCGCTTCGGCCACCTGTTTGGTGAGTTCGGCGCGTTTGAGCCGGCGATCTTCGGGTTCGGGTAACGGATGGCGCGGCGTGTCGTCGCTGCGATCGGCGTCGTCGGTTTGGTTCAAGATCGCGTACAGCCCAAAGTATTCCTTCTGCGTGATGGGGTCGTACTTGTGCGTATGGCATTGGGCGCACGCGGCCGAGGTACCCATCCAGACGGCCATGGTGGTGTTGACCCGGTCGACGATCGCGGCGCTGCGGAACTCCTCGTCGGCGGTCCCGCCTTCGTCGTTGGTCATCGTGTTGCGGTGGAAGGCGGTCGCGGTGAGTTGTTCGTCCGTCGGCTTCGGCAGCAGATCCCCGGCCAATTGTTCGACAGTGAACCGGTCGAACGGCTTGTTCGCATTCAAACTCTTGATGACGTAATCCCGATACGGCCAAATGACCCGCGGCGAATCGGGACCGTAGCCGGAACTGTCGGCGTAGCGGGCGAGGTCGAGCCACGTCCGGGCCCAGTGCTCGCCGAAGGCGGGTTTGGCCAACATCGCATCGACCATCGTGGCGTAAGCGTTCGCGCCGGTGTCCTTCAGAAAGGCGTCGACTTCTTTCAACGTCGGCGGCAGACCGGTGAGGTCGAGGGCGACCCGGCGGATCAAGGTGGGTCGGTCGGCTTCCGCTTGCGGTTTCAAACCTAGGGCGCTCAGTTTCGCCACGAGAAATGCGTCGATGGAGTTTATAACGCCGTTCGCGGGAATGGCCGGTCGTTCGGGTTTCACGTACGACCAGTGCTGGGCGTACTTCGCCCCTTGCTCAATCCAGGTTTTCAGCGTGGCGACTTCCTTCGCCGTCAGATGCTTGCCGATGCGTTTCGGCGGCATCGATTCGGAATCGGCCGCGTCGAGGAGGACGCGTTTGAGGATTTCGCTCTTGTCCGGCTTGCCGGGGACGATGCCCGCGGCGCTCCCCGTCTTGCCGGTGGCGCCGTCGAAGGTGTCGAGGCGCAGATCCCCCTTGCGGACTTTTTCATCCGGTCCGTGGCAGGCGTAGCAGTGGTTCGACAAGATCGGCCGGACATCGCGGTTGAAATCGACGACCGGCTCGGCGGCCCTTGCGGTGGTCGAGCCGATGAACGATCCGACGAGCGCGAGGAGCATTCGGTTCATGGAGAAGGGCGTCCGAAGGCGGGAGTGAGAATCCGATCTCATTGTGACCCACCCGGACGTGTCGAGCAACGTCGAAATGCCGGAAGGGTAGACCTCTCGATTTTGCCACGGGCCATCTGGTAGGCTTCACTTCCCATACCCGACACCCGGAGGCACGGATGCCCACCATCAGTTTCCAGT
>JAYSYN010000047.1:0-21147 GCA_043727575.1 Fimbriiglobus sp. | reverse complement strand
AGCGAGCCTTGCAACCAGCGCGGCAGGATCGCGGCCACGGCTTCCGCGGCGGCATTTTGCGGCAGGATGCTGACGGCCGTCTGTTCCGGGGAGTGCTTGTAGATATTCGCGGCCAAGCCCGGCAGTCGGCCGGCCGCGTGCGAGAGCCAGACCGCTTTCGGCGGAGCCTTGATGGAAGACGACTGCAACAGTTGTTTCAAACCGTCGCCGGCCAATTTGACGAGCCCGGCGCAATAGCCGTCGACCTGCTCCGGCTGGTGCCCGAGGTCTTGGAACCAATGTTCGCCGCGGATCATCATCGTCGCCCGTTGGCCGGTCCGCGTTTGTTCCATCAGGGCATCGAGTTGGTCGTACATCCCCTGTTCGGCCTCGGCGGAATCGCGCGGATCGCGCCGGCACGTCCGGACGCAATGGTCGGCCATGCCGTCGATCAGACGATTCTTCCAGATTCGCAGCGATAGTTGTGGCCAATGCGCCGACGCGAGAATGCGCACATCGCCGGGACCGACTTGGAGCACCGTGCCGCTGAGGGCGAACTCGTCGGCGTCGACGTGGAGCACCGCGGCTGAACCGCCGAGGGTCCCGGCCCGATGCGCGGCGAGCGCGAGTGGCGCCGCGGCGGAGCCGCGGATCGGCAACCGGCACTCGCGGACGAGTTCGAGCACGGTGCGAACTTGCGAGGTCGTCAAATAGACCGGCAAGGCCAAGCCCGCGGAGTCGGTTTCGGCCGTAATCGGCCCGGCGAGTTTGTCGAAGGTATGCCGCAACGCCGATTCCGGCGTGAGGGCGTTCCGGCCGCAGCGCCACTCGTGGGGTAGGCCGAGCGAACCGAGGAAGTTGCTGCAAACGGAATGCGGCATCAAGCGGACCGTATTCGCGGCATCGGCGCCGGCGATGGGGACGCGTCGATCGAGCCGCAAGAAGAGGGGCAGTTCGTCAGCGGTGGCGTCGAGTGGAATCGGGCGCGTTCTCCCTTCGCCCGCCACCACGGCCCGGACGCGGGTCGCATTGAGGTCGACGCCCACGAGGCGGAGCGGTTGCTCCGCGAACGGTGTTTTTTTCGTCCGCAGTCCGAACATGCCACCTCGCGGGTAATGATTCCAAGTCTCAGCAATGATTCCAGCAATTTGCAATGGTTCCACGGGAGGGTGTGTGGATCGGCGCTGGAATCATTTAACCCCGCCCCGCGACCACCAGTGACACCCCGTCGTGAGGTTGCGGGTCGTACAGCCGCAGCAGTAGATGCTCTTGGCAATAATCTTGGCAGTCGATCACCAGCGTTTCTTCGCTGCGCTGGATGCTGTGGAGAATATACATCAACACGAGGCTGAGAGCGAGCGCCACGAAGGTGCAATCGAAGGCGGTGCCGAGGTGATCCTTGACTTGGTCGATGTATTTGTCGATGTATTCCTGGACGTCCTGATCCTTCGCCCGGCTCAGGCCCATCGCCCCGGCGAGGCCGCGGACCGTGCCGAGGAACCCCACGGCGGGGATGGCCCACGCCAAGTAATTCACGGTGCCCATCGTGGCGACAAACCGCGATTGCTCGACATCGGCTTGGTTCCGCACCACTTCCGCGACGTCCGGCCCGCTTTTGCTGATGGCGTATTTGCCGAGGCCGAGGCGGATCATGTTGGCGAGGATCGTCGAGCCGTGCCGCGCCATCACCTGATCGACTTTGCGGGCGAGCGGCCGGGCGTCTTCGGGTAAAATCCGGGCGCCCTCATCGGTGGGCAATAGGTCGTAGTGGAAAGCGGCGTGTTGCCGGCGGACCTCGAAATAGCGACGGACGAGGATCAGCCCGGCCCAAGTGAAGCAGAGGTAGCATACGGCTTGTTCCGGGCCGATGAGCAACTTGCCGAGTCGCTGGGGCGTCCAATTATTCAAAAAGGCCGTCCGCGATTCGTCCGAACCGGTCATCCGCCAGACCGGGATCACGACTCCGCCGACCAGCAACAGGGCGACTGCGAACAGCAGCCACTCGCGGGAAGATCGTTGGGAATTGCGGAGCGACATAGCGATTCCGGGTGGGGGCACTCCGACACGGCATTTTCGCACCGGCCCATCCAGAGTCAAGCCGAACCGTCGTGAATCAGGCCATCGCCACCTTGAGCCAGGCGCGGGCGAAGGCCCAGCGGCGGTCGCCGGTGCTCGGGGAAATGCCGAGAGCGGCCGCGGATTCGTCGGCGCTCAACCCCGCGAAATAGCGGAGTTTCACGAGGGCCGCGTGCTCCGGATACTCCGCCGAAAGCCGCTCCAAGTTTTCGTTCAACTCCAGCAATTCGTCATCCGGCGAAGGTGCCGCGATCCGGTCCGGTTCGACCGCCAGTCTCCCGGCTCCGCCGCCGCGTTTGAGGGCCTTCCGGGTGCGGGCTTGATCGACGAGAATCCGCCGCATCGCTTCGGCGGCCGCCCCGAAGAAATGTCCGCGCCCGTCGAACTGCCGATCCCCGACGAGTTTCAGATACGCTTCGTGCACGAGCGCCGTGGCATCGAGCGAATGCCCCGCCGCCTCGCGGGCCAGTTTCGCCGCCGCGAGTTGCCGCAGCTCTCCGTAGACGAGGGGCAACAGTTCCGCCGCGGCAACTCGGTCGCCGCGCTGCGCGGCTTCGAGGAGTTGCGTGACGGGGGTCATTTATTCGGCTCGTGGGGCGGCGGGGCGACTTCGGTGACGGACTTAGCCAGCTCCATCCGCCAGCGGACGGCCTCGTCCCGGTCGCCGTTGGTTTCCGCCCGACGGAGCAGTTCGCGCCCGAGATCGGGCCGCTTGGCCCAGTTCGCTTCGACCGCGTATTCGGCCCGGAGCCAGTGGAGTTTGTCCGTCGCAACGCGGCCGGGGAACGGCAGGTCGGGGTACGGCGCGGGCCGCCGGGCCAGTTCTTGCCGCTTCTGCTCCCACGTCGGCTCGTCCCACGGGACGAACGTGTCGTCCGGCCCGATCTCCCCTCGGAGGGCGACTTGCAGCCACAACTCAAGCAGGTCCGGCGGGAAGTCCAGGCGGTCGCTCGGCGGCAGGTGCCGAACTTCCGCGCGGTAGTTCACCTCGGCCGCCACCAGTCCGACGCCGGGGATGTAGCCGGTGACGGACCGCCACACGTTGTCGATCGGGGACACCGAGTTGGGCGACCAGCCCGAGACGGTGGGCAGGTACTTCTCGGTCTGGGTGTCGATCAGTCGGCCCAAGTCACCCACGGCGAATCGGCCGTCGGGCGCGAACCGGGCCAGGTCGGGGTGGTACCGCCGTCCCGCCGGCGGGCGGAGCTTCTGCCGGCTCGCCGTGTCCACGACTTGCCCGTCGCATAGGGCCGCGAGATCGCCTTGGCAGGGCACATGCGACCAGAATCCCCGAAACGGCAGGATCGGATCGGTTTGGCCGGGGTGGTAGGCGCAGACCATCGTCCCGTCGCGGTACTCCCAGAGGGGGTACGCGCCGTTGTCCAGCACCCGCAGCACGTCCCACCCGTGCAGGCACTCTTTGATCCTCACGCGCCACTCGGCGGTGTCCCAGGCGACGAAGGTCCCGCCCGGCAGTTTCGTGACGACGTGCCGGCCGTCCGGGCTGCACGTCACGTCGGACACCACGCCGCCGCTCGGGTCGGTGAGGCGGGCGACCTCGCGGCCGTTCTCCGCCGACAGGACCACGACGGTCGATCCGCCCTCGATGGCGTACACCCACCGGCGGCCGAGGAAGCGGACGTCGGGGGAGCGGTTCGGGCCGTGGAGCCGCGCGACGCGGCGGCAGGTAGCCGTGTCCCAGAGTTCGACCGGACTCTTCCCCCGAATGGCGGTGCCGAGGCCGAGGCCGGCGCGGCCTTCGGGCGGCACCGACAGGTTCTCCGCGCGGTAGACGACGTGGGTGAGCAGTCGGTCCTCACGGATCACGAGTTCCCGCGCCGTGTGTTCGGCCTTCGGGACGACCTGTCCGGCCGGCGGCGGCTCGGTTCGCGCGCGATACGTTCCGGCGGGTGCGTTCCAAAAACGAACGGTCTGCGACTCGTCGTCCGTGAAGACGGTGCGACTGTCCGGGCTGAAGCCACAGTTCACGACCCACTCGCTTTCCCGCCGCAAGACCGCGACCGGGCGGGCCGTTCGCGCGTCCCACAGCCGGGCCGTGCGGTCGGCCCCCAGCGTCAACAGGAGTTTGCCGTCCGGGCTGATTTCCAGACGGGTCACCGCCTGCCCGTCGTGGGTGATCGGGGGTAACAGCGGGGCGAACTCTTGGCCGGCGGTGAGGAGCCCCGCCACCACGAACTCGCGGAGGTGTCGTCGAGCGGTAAGGATTTCGGCCGAAGTCGGGATCGCGATTTCGCCACCACCTTGCAGAGGGTAATGCCGGTGGGCTTGGGCGGTGGGAAGGGAGCGGAGGGTGCGGGCCAACCGGAGTAGACCGAGCTGGGGGGAGAGGTTGACATTGACTTCCGCGAGATCGGCATCGACCCGCTGGCCAGCCGCCGTCAGTTCGAGTTGTTGGAAGGCCTCGTCGGCCTTAATCATGGCCCCGTAAAAGGCCTCCGCGTTGTTCTCCGCCACCGCCTCTGCCCGCGTCGCCTTCACGGCCATCCAACTACTCACGGCCACGGCTGCCAGCATCAGCAGCGTGAACGCCCCTGCCACCCGCACCGCCGTTCGGTTCCGCCGGTACGCCTTCCGCAGCCGATACCCCAAACTCGGCGGCACAACCTGCACCTGTTCGCCAGCCAGATAGCGTTGCACGTCGGCGGCGAACCCGTTGGCGGTGTCGTAGCGGCGGGTGCGGTCCTTCTCCAGCGCCTTCATCACGATCCAATCCAACTCCCCTTTCATCAGTTGCGAAAGCTTCGCCGGTTCGCTGCCGCGCGTCGCGGCGATGCTGGCTTTGGTCTGCGACGTGCTCAGTCGGGCACTGGGTCGCGGCGGTTCCTCGTCCCGCACGATCCGCAGCACTTCGTCCAATGCCGCCTTCTTCAGTCGCTCCTTCTCGATGGGTGGGCTACCGGCCAGCAATTCGTACAGCAGCACACCGAGGGCGTAGACGTCGGCCCGCGTATCCACATCGAGCTGGTTGAAACTCGCCTGCTCCGGGGCCATGTACGCCGGAGTACCCACGAGCGCGCCGAAGCCGGTGTAGATCGTCTTCTCGGTGAGTTGCTGGCCGACGGCTTTGGCCACGCCGAAGTCGATGACTTTTGGTACGGGCGTTTCGTCGTGCAGTGCGACGAGAACATTCGACGGTTTGATGTCGCGGTGAATGATCCCTTTCATATGGGCGTGTTGAATCGCTTGGCAGACGGGCACGAACAATTCGAGCCGCTGTTTCGGCGTCAGCTTGCGGGCGTCGCAAAACTCGGTAATGGGCGTCCCCTTCACCAGTTCCATGACGAAGTACGGCCGGCCGTCGGCGGTGGTGCCCGCGTCGAATACTTTGGAAATATTCGGGTGGTCCATCACCGCGAGCGCTTGGCGCTCGGCCTCGAACCGACCCAGGACGCTTCGCGAATCCATGCCCGGCTTGATGAGTTTGATCGCCACTCGCCTTTTGATCGGTTCGAGTTGATCCGCGACCCAGACTTCGCCCATACCCCCTTCGCCGATCTTTTCGAGCAACTTGTACGGCCCGACGCGATCGCCCACGGCGGCGGAATCGTGGCCGGACACAGTGCCCGGCTCGTAAGCCCCGGTGCGGGCCAGATCCGCCGGAGGCCGGTCGAGCGGGTTCGACTGGGCGAGAGCGCCGAGCAATCGGTCGATTCGCCGACGTTGGTCGGCATCGACGATCCGGTCGAGGAACGCGGCCCGTGCCGTCGAATCGCCCAACGCGAGAGCTTCGGAAAAAAGGGTTTCATCGGTCATGGTCGGGACCCGGAGTGGAAGTTCGACCATCATGCGGAATCGGCGTGCGATTCGCACCACGGATTTCTCGGTTTCCTTCAAAAGGGGTATTTTTGGTCGATGCGTCTTCGTCAAGCGGCAAACGAAAGTGCGGCGCACCGAAGAGGCCGCGCCGCGTCGAAATTCAATGGTGTTAAGCGAGGTGGAAGACCAACTCCGGGGCGTATTTGCGATGGATCGCCCGCGCGATTTCCCGCCGCAACAGCCCACCGGCCTTCTGCAATGCGCTCATCGCGTTCGTGCGGGTGGCGGGGTCTGTGGCGTCTGCTGGAGTGAATCCGGCGACTGTCACGCGTAACCGGCCCGTGTTGGGCGCCGGCTCGACCTTCACCACCGCCAAGTTTTGCAAGCGTTCGTCGGCCATCCCCGAAAGGATCCCGTGCAGAGCTTCCAAAACTTGCCCGCAGAGTTGCGACGTCTTGCGGGTCGCACTCGGCGGTCTGTTCCACGGTTTGTCGTGGAACGCCTTCGGGTCGGTTCCGTCTTCGCCGCCCAGTTCAGCGGTCGATGACTCCCAACCCCGCAAAGCCTGCTTTCGTCTCTTAACGGGTATACTCCGGTCGGGGGAAAACTTGTTGGGGTGCGGCGCGGATTGTCGAAAATGAATCGGGCGCATCGGGTTCCTCCTTCCGGGTGTCGTGTCACCCATGTAGACGCGGTAAAAGCGAATCGGTTCGCGCCGAATTATTCGGGAGATGGTTTTCGTTGGTGACGCCCCAACGATTCATCGAGCAGCGCGCCCGAAATGTGAAATCGCATCGTCCGGATTTCGTCGTAAACCGAGGCGAGATCGGCGATCAAACCCAGGTCGGCCGCCCGTTCCAAAATCCCGATCGCCCCGATGACTTCGAGCCCCCGACTTCGGGCGATGTCCCGGCCATCGCGCTCGTCGATCATCAACGGCGAGTTCAATTCCAACGCCAGCGCGATAGCGGCCGATTCGCCCGCATCGAGCGTCGGGAATTCCATCGGTTCGGCGGGCGATTGTATACTCGACCAAGTCGGCAAGTCGGCGATGAACGCCCGGACGATTTCGGGGGCTTTCGGGTGAATCATCTCCGCGGCGACTGCTCCCGGTATGACGACACGCCCGAATAACGCGGGCAGAACATCGACTCGTCCGACGCGAATGAGCACATTCAGCGGGGAGGTATCCGAAACGATGAGCGGCACGGAGTCACCGGGGCAAGAGTCGATCGAACGTGTCGCGATCGGCGCGGAGATCGCCCGAAGAGTAACTCGGAGAAGCGCCGCGACACCCCAGCCACTCTTCGGTATCGTACCGGTTGTCGAAGCCGAGCAAACGCTGGACTTGATATCGACTCAAGTGACCGGCGCGGTAGCCGTCGAGCGTGAGACTTTCAAGGGCGGCACGCCCCAAATCCTCGCCGCGCGATTGTCGGAGCAAAGCCGCCAAATCATCCGGGATTGTCAGTGTCAATTCCATCGCTCTGCCCCGTTTCTAATCGGCAACGGCAAACGCATTTTATCATGCCGGCGGGAAAGTCGGTCCCAGAACTACTGCTTTCCGCGCCCCCAGTTCTAAAACAGCATCGGACTTCACTCTCCCCGCCATTGGATCTCTGTGCCCATGAAGACTCGCCTATTCACGCCCGGCCCGACGCCCGTCCCCGAAGAGACGCTCCTCGAACTCGCCAAGCCCGTCGGTTACCACCGTTCCGGCGAGGCCAAGGCGATCCTCGCGGAAGTGACCGAAGACCTAAAGTACGTCTTCCAAACCGCGAATCCGGTCGTCACGCTGACGAGTTCCGGCACCGGCGGTATGGAAGCGGCCGTGTGCAGCACATTGGCCGCGGGAGATCGGGCGATCCTGCTCACGGCCGGCCGCTGGGGCGAACGCTGGAAGAGCGCGCTTAAAGCCTTCGGCATCGACACCGTCGTCGTCGAAGTTCCGTACGGGCAGGCCGTGACGCCGGAGCAACTCGCCGCGGCGTTGAAATCACACCCGGATGCGAAGTGCGTGTTCGCGACACTCTCGGAAACCAGCACCGGCGTCGGTCACGACATCGAAGCCTTCGGCAAACTCGTCGCGGCGACCCCGGCGCTGTTGATCGTCGACGGCATCTCCGGCCTCGGCGCGATGGAATGCCGCTGCGACGCGTGGGGCGTCGACATTATGGTCTGCGGTTCGCAGAAGGCACTGATGTTGCCGCCCGGCTTGGCGTATGTCTCGGTGAGCCCGAAGGCCAAAGCCGTGATCGATGCGAACCCGCCGCGCGGGTTCTACTTCGACCTGCGCCGCGGCTTGGCCAAGATCGCGGAGAGCGATACTCCCTTCACCCCGGCCAACACGCTCATCAAAGCTCAGCGCGTCAGCTTGAAACGCATCCGCGCCGAAGGGATCGAACAGTTGTGGGCCCGCCATGGGAAGGTGGCAACGGCTTGCCGTGCCGCCGTGGAAGCGATGGGCTTGAAATTGTTCGCCGCGCGGCCGAACAACGGGCTGACGGTGATCGCCGTACCGGCGGGCATCGACGGTTCGGCGACGCTGAAGTCGCTGGAAAAAAAGCACGGATTCAAACTCGCCGACGGCCAAGACCAAATGAAGGGCCGGATCTGGCGGCTCTCGCACATGGGTTACGTCGATGCCTTCGATGTCCTCGGGGCGATCGCGGCGCTCGAGCTGGTGCTGGCGGACGCCGGCTTCGGGAAGGTCGGAGCCGGGGTGGCGGCCTTCCAGCAAAGTTACGCGGCGAAGTGAGCCGTTATTTCCCCAATCCGCCGGCTTGGATCTTCCGCAGGATGATTTGCTCGAAGGCGAAATCGCGGTGCGGCGCGGGGCCGGCGGGGATCCACTGGCGCTCCGCCGAGCGCGGTCCCGAAATGACTTCGGATGTCCGATCGCCGGCGGCCACGTCGCGGAAGATCGGGGTCGAACTCCCCGCCTGTGACGGCCGCGAAATGTCTTCGATTTCGATGTAAACTTCGATGGAGACGCGGTAGCCACCTCGTTCCCCGGCCCAAATTCGGGCGATCGCGTAATGGCGGATCGTCTGGAACATCGCCAACAAGCGCTGCCGGGTATCGGGAGAGCCCGACTTCCACGGCTGCTCGAAGCCCGGCGCGATCTGCGGCAAGGTCTCGATGACGCCCGAATAGCGGGACGCCGGCTTGATCGGGAAATAATCGTCGAGCGCATCGAGCGTGCGGTTGTAAATTTCTTCGTACCCCTCCGGCGTCGGCTGCCCCGGCGCCAGCAGAACCGGGTTCTCGGCCCCGCCCGGCGCGGCTTGCAACAGCGCCGGATTGTCGAGCGGAGGCCGGCTCGCGCAGCCCAGCCCGCCGAGGACTACCAGTCCGACCGCCCCCGCCGCCCGCGTTCGCCAATTCATTCGGTGGCCCCGCACGTTCCCCCTCCGACACTCACCCGGGTTATGCCCTCGCTCGGCACCGCCGTCAAGATGGGCTGAGCGCGGGGAAGCAGAGATCATTCTCGGAGTGTTGTGGAGACGGGCTCATCCGAAGCGACCCCGGCCGATCCGCCTTGAAACTGACCTCGGCACCCCGCAATTATAGTGCATGATCGAGATCGTGCTCCACGTGCCCGACCCGCAGTCGTGGGATCCGGTATTTCTCTCGGGCGATGGCCACGACTTGGGCCGGTGGCTCTCCATCGGCGCGCGTTGCAATCGGTTCTCGGACGGCACGCACCGGCTCTTTCTTCCGGTGGAGCGGCCGGGCGAACGCATCCGATTCCTGGCCACGCGCGGCCATTGGCGCGATGCCGAAGTCGGCGAGTGGGGTCGGGAAGCGCGGCCGCGCGAAATCGAGCTTCACCCGGATACCCGCATTGAGCACCGCGTCGAAGGTTGGGGCCGAGCGAGCGTCCGGTACCACATCGATTTCGCGTCGGAGTTCCTCCCGCATCCGCACACGTTGACGGTCTATCTGCCGCCGGGGTACGAACTCGAACCCGGGCGGCACTATCCGGTTTTCTACTTGCACGACGGGCAGAATCTTTTCGATTCGCACACTTCCTACGTCGGTTATCCCTGGGGTTGCGACGAAATCGCCGAGCGGGCGATCCGCCTCGGCGAAGTCGAGCCGCTCATCATCGTCGGCATCGCCAATTCCCCGGATCGGTTGAAAGAATACGGCCCGCGCCGCAGTGCCGACGATCTGTCGCGCGGTTATGGCCGCTTCCTCGCCGAAGAGGTCGTGCCGTTCATCAACGGCGCCTACCGCACGCGGTTCGACCCCGCCTCGACCGGCATCGGCGGGTCGTCGATGGGCGGACTGATCTCGCTGCATTTGTGCAAGTGGTACCCGAATCTTTTCGGACGCTGCGCGGCGCTGTCACCGTCGCTCTGGTGGGATCAAGAAGCCTTCGCCAACGGCATGCAGTCGGCGCCGCGGTGGACGAAGCACTGCCGGGTTTGGCTCGACATGGGGGCGAACGAAGGCGGTTCCGAGGCCGGTCGCCAAGGGATGCTGCGACGGGCCCGCGGGTTATCGGAACAACTCCAACGGCTCGGGACGGATCACCGTTACTACGAAGACCCGCAAGGATGGCACAACGAATCGAGTTGGGGCGCCCGCTTCGCCGATGTGTTGCGGTTTTTATTTCCCGCGTGACCTCCGGAGCTTGCCATCGCAAGATAATCCTTGACACCCCCGGCGAGGATGGTATTGCGACCGACTCTCGGAAGAACACTGGCGACGACGGCGCGGGTCGGGGGACGATCCGGTCGCCACCGTCGCAGCGGAAGGGGGGCGCGATGCGTTTCTATGGGGTGGCATTGGCGGTCGCGGCGGCTCTGATCGCAATGGGCGGCTCGGCCCGGGCGCAATCGTTCAAATCCGTGCCGATCGACTCGAACAAACTGGTGGTCAAACCGGCCGACACGGCGACGAACATCGTCGGCAACTCGTTCAAGTACGTCAGCCGATTGGCGGCGGGCTACGTCGACAACAACGCGATGGTCCGCACGGTCAACAATCTCTTCGGCAAACGCGCCCAAGGTCCGCTCGTCCAAGGGGGGCTCAGCCCGTTGCCCGATCCGCGCAGCTACCCGTCGGGCTACTACAACAGCCCGATTCAACCGGTGTTCCCGAAGTATTCGACTTACGGCAACAAGTGAGCCCGAATCGACCACTCCACCATTTTGGTGGATCGCGCCGTTTTCCGGAACTTCACCGCTCGAAAAGGGTCTACCGTAGAGTGAATCCAACCGGCAGGAGCGGGCCATGGCCACCAAATTTGCGATGCTGGTCGGGGTCGTCTTATCGGCGGGCTGGCTCGTTGCGGCCGACGAGAAGAAACCCGCGGATAAACCCGCCGAGACGACGACCGACTGGACGAAGTACGCCCCGGTGTCGGAAGTCCAAGGCGAGATCGTCAAGCTCGAGAAAAACGGCTTCCTGTTGAAAATCCCCGGACCGCCGCAGCAAAAGACCACCGGCACCGGCAACAACCGCCGGGTGACCACAGTCCCCGGCAAAGCGGTCCAAATCAGCTTCGCTTACATTGAAGGTTCGCAAATCCGTTGGGCCAAGCTAGCTCCGAAACTCGACTCGAACGGTAAAAAAGTGCTCCGCATGGCCGAGGAAATCGCGGAGCTCAAGAAGCCTGCCGGGGTCCCCGGCTTCGCGGCCGATCCGAGCGATCTCAAAGTCGGGCAGATCCTCGACCTGATTTTGGTCCGCCCGCGCGATGTCCCGGCGGCGAAAGCCACCCAAGCCGATTGGATCGTCAAACGGGCCACGATCCTCGGCGAAGATCCGAACGCGAAACCCGTCGAAGATCCCAAGAAGAAGAAAGCGAATTGATCACTTCCCCGAGCCGAAGACCCCGTAGGCTTCGGCGACTTCGCCCACTTTCGTATCGCTGTTGTGGGTATAAATGCCGTAGCGCAGTTTCAAATGCTCGCCCTTAGGAATCGCGACCAATTCTTTATTCTCTTTGACTCCGGGAAAGCCCGACTTGGCCCGTCCGAACGGGTTCGCGGCCATCAGACCATAAGCCCGCGTATGCCAGACGCTCCGGTATTTGTTCTTGGCGTCGTCGAAGATTGCAATGCCGGCGGTTTTGTCGCCGACGGTGCCGGTGTAGTCGTGCCAGTCGGCGGCGACACCCCAAATCGGCAGGTTGTCTTTGGCCCCCGCGACCGAGAATTTGCCATCGGATGACGTGATTCGCCCACCAGTTTTATTTTGCAAAGCGGTCCCATCGGGGACGCGCACGCCGAGGGACCCTTCTTTCGTGTCGCCGAATCGGATCGGGCAGACGCTCGCGTGGAAGTCGACATCGAGAACGATCAAGTAACCCTTGGGCAACTTCCGCACCGTGATCGTCCGGGCTTCGTCGAGAATCTTGTCCCCATCGGCGGTGCGCCATTCGTTCTTGGTCGGCACGCTCACTTCGGTCTTCGAGACGATGTTGATTTCGCCGACTTCGACGCAGACCATCTTCCCGTGGCCCGGTGTCTCGGACCAGAAATCGACGCCTTCGACCCGCTTGTCGGCCGATTTGGTCTTGAGCACCATCCCGACGGGGATGACGTCGCCGTGGCAGAACCACGCCGATTTCTGATGGACGTGGTCGGTCGTTTCCCCGGCGGTCCCTTTGACCATCGGCCAGCCCCGCGTCACGGCGGCGCCACCGGGGGCGTTCAAAGGCCAGAAGTAGGGCTTGGCCGCCGTCAGCGCCACCGCGTAATTGGCGATCGGTTCGTCGCCGAATTTGAACTCGATCGCCTCCTTCGATTTCTTCGCGGTCAATTCCGGTTCCGCCGCGAATGCGGGGAAGGCGGCGAAGATCGAACAGGCGAGAGCAAATGAGCGCATGGAGCACCGATGGGAGGAGGGGAGCGCCTGCACTATCGAAGCTGGAGACGGCGGTGTCAAGGATTGTCTAACGCCCGTCGCACGGAATCCATGACAACCCGCAGCGGGAGGTTGTGTTCGCGCGCGACCCGGGCGCAATCGTCGTACTCGGGCGTCACGATCTCGTGCCCGGCGCGCCGACCGCGCTTCGCTTTCACGCCGCCCCACGGGGTCGGAATCGCAATCGCTTCGCGATCCAAAATCGTCCGCTCGGCCCGCGTCCGGCGGATGCCGAAGGTGCCCGTCTCGCGGAACAGGATCGATTCCAACTCGGCGATGCCGTTCGCGTCGGCAATCACCGTCAGCAGCACCCCCGGCCGGTTCTTTTTCATTTGAATCGGCACCGCGAAGACATCGAGCGCCCCGCCCACCAATAGTCGTTCGATGGCGTAGCCGATGACCTCCGGCGTGCAGTCGTCGAGGTTCGTTTCCAACACCGTCACGGCGTTCGCCGACACCGCGGCGTCACCGAGGAAAATCCTCAAGATGTTCGGCTGATCGAGGAAGTCTTTCGTCCCCGCACCGGTGCCGATCGTACGGATCGTCATCGCCGGCGTGTCGGTGTATTCTCCCGCGACGCTCGTCAAGATCGCGGCCCCCGTCGGCGTCGTCAGTTCCGTCTTGATGGCCGACTTCGCCAAGGGCACGCCCTTGAGCAATTCCACCGTCCCCGGCGTCGGCACCGGCATGATGCCGTGGGCGCATTTGATGGTCCCGCTGCCCGTGGGCACGCTCGAACTCGTGAAGCGTTCGACGCCCAGAAGATCCAAGCCGACCGCCGCGCCGACAATATCGGCGATGCTGTCGAGCGCCCCGACCTCGTGGAAGTGGACGCGCTCCAACGGCATCCCGTGGGCGACCGATTCCGCGAGGGCGACCTTGCGGAAGATCGCGCTCGCCAACTCCCGCTGCTTCGGGGTCAGCGCCCCCTTCGCCAAGATCGCTTCGATATCGGGGAGGAACCGGTAATCTTCCTCGTCCTTGGCGTGGATGGTCGCTTTCGTCGCCGCGAAGCCGCAGCGCTTGACCTTCTCGATTTCGAGTTCGATGGGGAGACCCAGCGAGGCAATCGCCGCGCGGATGGCGTCGGCGGGTACCCCGGCATCGAGGACGGCGCCGAGCACCATGTCGCCGGAGATGCCGCTGAAACAGTCGAAGTGAGCCACGCGCATGTTCTAAACTCGAAGCGAGAAGATTGACCACAGAGGCACAGAGACACCGAGAAGAAAGCCCGGAGGATTCTTTCCCCACTACTGTTTTCATCCTCTCGGTGTCTCTGTGCCTCTGTGGTTAATTCTTATGATTTCAACACGGCATCCAAAGCGAGAACTCCATGGCCGACGCGATCGCCCCGCTCGAACTCCTCCAAAATTGCGTTTCGGCCGATGGCGGTTGGGGGTACCGCGCCGATCAACCGGCCCATTTGGAACCGACCTGCTTGGCGTTGCTGGCCGGCGCGGAACAAGGCTGGCCCGCCATCGAACTGCACGCCGGCGGCGATGGCAGCTACCGCCTCGCCCGCGGACGCCCGCAAGCCGTCTGGCCGACTGCGCTGGTGCTGTTCACCAAGGCCAAGCTGGGAATATCCACCGAGAAGTTGAAGCCGATCATCGAGAAGCTGTTGACCATCGAAGGCAAGGTCGTGCGGCTCGAAACCTCGGATGCCGGGGACATCGACGCGGGTCTGCTCGGCTGGCCGTGGGCGTCGGATACCTTCTCGTGGGTCGAACCGACGGCCTGGGCTTGTCTGGCGCTCCGCGCGGCGGGTCAGGGGAACCACCCGCGCGTGCAGGAAGGGCTGCGACTGCTGCTGGATCGGGCCTTCGACCACGGCGGTGCGAACTACGGCAGTCGGGTGATCCTCGGCAAACAGACCGAAGCGATCCCCGGCCCGACGGCGATTCTGCTATTGGCTCTGCAAGGGGTGAACGATCAACCCCGCATCGACGCGGCCAAGGGATATCTGCGCGTCGTGGCCGGGCAAACGACCGATGTCGAGAACTTGGCGTGGATCAAGATCGCGCTGAGCTGCCACGCGGATGATTCGGCGACGCGGGAGGCTCTGCCGATGATCGATGAACGTTTGCGCGAAGCGCTGGCGGAAGAAACTTCGGATGTAGGACAGGCCTCCAGGCCTGTCCCGGATCAACTTTTGGGACAGGCCCAGAGGCCTGTCCTACATTCAGACGGCTTAAGCGCCGGGCCGATGCGGCTCGCGCTGGCATCGATCGCTTTGAACTCCGCGACCCGCAATCCTTTCCGACTCACCGATACCCCGAGCGTCGCCACGCACGCCGTCGTCGGCAGCACCCGGGCGAGCGCGAAGGATGAAGCGGCACCGGCGTCGAGTGATGCCACGGGGTTCCTCGGCAAACTTCGGTCGAAGATGCGCGGCTTCGTCATCAACGGCACCGCCGCGATGCGGCCCTTACCCGTGACGTCCGCCATCCACATCGCCAGGGCGGAGACATACGAATTCCCCATCGCAGACATTTTGCAGAAGCAGTTCGAGCACTTCCGCCAGCATGTCCCGGTGGCGGGGAAGAAAGTCGTTCTGAAACCGAACCTCGTCGAGTTCAGCCGGGGGAAGGTGATCAACACCGATCCGCGCTTCGTCGATGGCGTGATCGAATTCTTCAAGCGCGAAGGGGCCGCGGAGATCGTCGTCGCCGAGGGACCGGGGCACTGGCGGAACGTGCAGTATCTCGTGAACGCCAGCGGCCTCGGGGATGTCCTCCGCAAACACGGCGTGCGCTTCGTCGATATCAACCACGACGAACCGGTGAAGACGCTGAACCTCGGCCGCACGACGGGGCTGGAATACTTGTACCTGTCGCGGACGGTGCTCGATGCGGATGTGTTCGTGTCGCTGCCGAAGTTGAAGACGCACCACTGGGCCGGGGCGACGCTGAGCTTGAAGAACCTGTTCGGTTCGCTGCCGGGGATCTGCTACGGCTGGCCGAAGAACGAACTCCATTGGCGCGGTATCCCGAACAGCATCGTCGATATCGCGCTGACGCACATGCCGCACTTGGCCATCGTCGACGGCATCGTCGGCATGGAAGGGGACGGTCCCCTCGCCGGCACCGCGAAGCCGTTCGGCGCCCTCGTCATGGGCCTCGATTTGCTGGCGCTCGACGCCACTTGCTGCCGGCTGATGAAGCTGCCCCCGGAGCGCCTGCCGACGCTGCGCTTGGCCGAGCAGAAACGCGTGGGGAACCTGAAGGCGGAGCTGATTCCGATGCTCGGTGAGAGCATCGAGAGTTTGGCGCAGGCGTTCGAGATGCCACCGGAGATCGAGAAGCAGTTGGTGCCGGTGGGGAAATAGAATTCGATCAAATCCTATTTCCCCTTCGCCACCCAGGCTTTCCAGGCCACATCGAGGGTATCCGGCTTGTAATCCGCGACTTCGAGTGCTTGTTCCAACGTCGGCGTCGGGCGTTCGTCGCTCGGTTTGAAGCCGCTGATCACTTTGGTGAACTTCGTCGGGTCGGGACCGAAGAGCAGGAAATCCACGACGCTGATCGCGATCGTTTCCGTCTCCTTGGTTTTCGCTTCGCCCCAAGCGTCGGAGGATTTCGCCGTCGCCGCTTTCCCCTTGGCGAAGAGGGCTTTCACCTTCGTCCGGTAGGCGCCGACCTTCGCGGAATTGCCGTCCATCTTCAGCACCATCAGTTTGGCGAAGCCGGTGGTGATCCAGGTCGGCAGCATCGCGGCCCCGGCGGTGGCGCCCGATTTCGTATTCAACAGCGCCTCGGCCACGGCCACGCCGACTTCCCCCGCCATGTCGACGTCGCTGAATTTGGAATCCGACTCCAAACCGACGAGGATGTACGGCTCTTTGCTGCGGACCTGCACGGACGTCGTGTCGCCGGCTTCCGGCTTGCGCTGTTCGACGAGGCGGATGAACGCGTTGTATTCTTTGCGCTCCGGCACGAAGAAGACCGTGAGCTTGCCGGGCCAGACGGGATCTTTCGGCTCGAACTTCAGGGTCTTGTAGGCGAGGTCGTAAGTCTTCTGCACGGTCGCGGCGAGGACCTTCGCTTTCGGTTCGGGCCACGACGTGTACACGAGCAAGTCCGCAGTCTCGACCGAGGTCGGCTTCAACTGCCCGGCTTTCGTCAGCTTCTCGATCGCGGCGGCTTTTTGGACCTTCACTTCGGCCGGTTTATCTTGGGCGAAAACTGGACCGATGCAGGTGAACGCCGCGAGGACGATTGAAAGTCTCGACATGGGAGAGAAGCCTCGGCGGGGAGTGAATTCAGTGGCGAGTCGCGGCCGTTTCCAACATAGTAACTGCGGAACCCTCCCGAGTCACGCGAAGTATCGACCATGGAACGACTCCGCTACCGAATGTTGGCTTCGATCATTCTGTTGGCGTTGGCCAGTGGAATCTTCGCCGCTGATCCACCGAAGGAGAAACCGAAGCCGAACCGCCTCGCGGGGGAGAGCAGCGCGTACTTGCTGCAGCACAAAAACAACCCCGTCGATTGGTACCCGTGGAGTGCCGAGGCGTTCGCCAAGGCGAAGAAAGACGGCAAGTTGATCTTTTTGAGCATCGGCTATTCATCGTGTCATTGGTGCCATGTGATGGAGCGCGAGACCTTCGAGAACGCCGGGATCGCCAAGGTGCTCAACGAGAATTTCGTCTGCATCAAGGTCGACCGCGAAGAACGGCCCGACATCGACGATGTCTATATGACGGCTCTGCAAGTCACGCGCACCGGCGGCGGCTGGCCCATGAGCATGTTCCTCACGCCCGAGGGCAAACCGATCTTCGGCGGCACGTACTTCCCACCCGACGACAAGAAAGTCGGCGAGGAGACGATCCCCGGTTTCCACTCGATCTTGAAAACGGTGATGGGCCTGAACAAAGACAAGAAGAAGGAACTGTTCGACCAAGCCGATCACGTCGCGGAACTCACCAACGACGCCCTCGATAAGAACTTGCGAATCGTCAACTTGGTCGCGCTCGATGCCGAGCTGGTAAAGGACGCGACCGAGGCCTACGAGTTCGACCCCGAGCACGGCGGGATCGGCAGCAAAGCCCGCGGCTTCAAAGGAACGAAGTTCCCGCGCGTCGCCGCACTCCAGTTTCTCCAGCAACAAGCCGGGAAGAAGGGGAACGACGCCCTCGCAAAAACTCTGACGTTGACCCTCGACAAAATGGCGGCCGGGGGAATCTACGACCACCTCGGCGGCGGCTTCCACCGCTACAGCACCGAGCGCACGTGGACGGTGCCGCACTTCGAAAAGATGCTCTACGACAACGCCCAACTCGTCGAGTTGTATGCCGAGGCGTACCGGCGCAAACCGAACGAGAACTACAAACGCGTCATCGACGAAACCCTCGCCTTCGTGGCCCGCGAGATGACGGCGCCCGAGGGCTGGTTCTATGCGGCTTTGGACGCCGATAGCGAAGGCAAGGAAGGCGAGTTCTACGTTTGGACGGCCAAGCAACTCGACGACATCCTCGGCACCGATGCGGACGCCAAGCTCTTCCGCGAGGTGTACAGCTTGGAGAAGCCGAACTTCGAAGAGAAGCAGTTCATCCTCCGGTTGACGAAGCCGCTCGATGCCGAGATGGTCAAGAAGTTCGAGCCGTTGAAGACGAAGCTTTTCGATGTCCGCGCCAAGCGGGAACGCCCGTTCCTGGATACGAAGCTGATCACGTCGTGGAACGGCCAGATGATCGCGGCGTATGCCAAAGCCGGTGAGGTGCTGAAGGAGAAGAAGTACACCGAAGCCGCGGCGAAAGCGGCCGAATTCCTGCTGAAGAATCTTCGAGACAAAGACGGCCGGCTTCTGCGGATCTATGCGGCGAAGCCGGGGGAAAAGCCGAGCGCCCGCGTGCCGGGGTTCTTGGACGACTCCGCGTTCCTCATCCAAGGGTTGTTGAACCTGCACGCCGCGACCGGCGCTAAAATATCGCTCGATGAAGCGAAGGCACTTGCCGCGACGCAAGCTAAGTGGTTCGGCGACGACAAACGCGGCGGCTACTTCAGCACGGCCCACGACTCCGAGAAACTCTTCGCCCGCGGCAAAGACAGCTACGATGGCGCCCAACCGTCCGGCAACGGGGTCTCGGCGCGGAACCTCCTACGCTTCGCCACCCTCACGGGTGACAAGTCGTACCGGGCCCGAGCCGAACAACTGGTGACGATCTACGCCGCGACCTTGAAAACGAATCCGTCGTCGGTGCCGCTGATGGCCGAGGCACTCGACACGATCTTGTCCGCCGGCGGCTTCGCCCCGATGGTGCCTGTGACCAAACTCGACGCCCCGCCCCTTCCGGCGAATCCAAAATTCTCTGCCGATGTCACGGCTATCGCTTTCGAGGCCGACGCCACCCAAGACGGCGTGCAGACATTCACCGTAACGTTGGCCGTGGCGAAACCGTGGCACCTCTACGCGAACCCGCCGCGCAGCAAAGACTTGGCCGAGAGTGCGACCACCGTCGAGGTCCTGATCGGTGGCAAAGTCGTTGAAGCGACGATCGACTACCCGGAGGGCGAAGGGTCTACGAAGGATCCGCTCACCGGCTACCGCATCTACCAGGGGACGGTCGCCATCCGCGGCAGCGTGAAGCGCACCGACGACGGCAAAGCCAAATTGTCGGTGCGGGTCAAAATCGTCGCGTGCAACGACAAGAACTGTCTGTTGCCGTCCACCCTGAAGGCCGAGGCGAAGTAGCCGGCGCATGATCGACCCCCATTCGAAAAAGACCCCCGAAGAACTGATCCGGCTCGCCGCCGCGGCGAAGGATCGCCCCACGCAATTGCGGTTACTAGACTTGTTGGTCCAGCGCACGTATGCAACGCCCCAGAGCATGAAAACGTTCCAGGCGCTCGCCGGCACGAGTTCGCACTTGGCCCTCGATTTCGTGGCGAGGATGCCCGACCCTGTGCCAAAAGGTGTCCTGCTCTTGGCGGCGCAAGCGTTGCCCGACCGGGCCAACCCGCTGCCGTTACGGTTGGCGGTCGCGGGGAAACTGCTGGGCTCGCTTCCCGATTCGGTGCAAGCCGTCGGGCCGATTGTCCGCTCGATCACGGCGGGGTTGTCGCGCTCGCGCACCCTCGAACGGATGATCCAATTGCAAAGCCGGGTCGACGGCTGCGCGACCCTCGACACGATGGTGCAGACCACCGAAGCCCGGGTGAAGTTGAAGTGCCCGAAGTGCCGGGTGAAATTGACGCGCCCCGAGTTGATCGTCCACCTTTGGCACAAACACCGTCTGATTTTCGAGCGCGGCCACGCCATCGACCCGCGCTCGGCGGTGGAGGTCATCATCGGGCAAGTCTCGGCCGAGCCGAGCCGAAAGCTCCCCGAAGACGCCTACCGCGCTTCTGAACATTTTTTCCCGGAGTCGGAACCGCACCAAGTTTTGCAAGCGGTCGCCGCGCGCCAGCGCTCGACCGGCACGATCCCGCTCCCGCTCGTCGAAGGGGCGATCGATGCGGTGCAGTCGCTCTGCCCGACCTGTTTAGGTCCGCTCGACGACCGCATTCAACCGCTGCCGCCGCCCCTCGCTCGGACGGCCCATCGCATCGCGGGGGACGGCTACAGCGTCTGCGTCCGCGATTTTGCCAGCCAGCAAGTGGTCGAACTGCAAACGCCGATCACCGCCCGGAGCGTCGTGCCCGGCACGAGTCGGCGCTGGGGCCCGCGCGGGTTGGCCGTACTGATCGCCGGAGTTTTCTTGGCCCTCGGTTGCGTCGTCGTTTGGGTGGTCCCGCGCTTTCCCCCGTTCGGACTCTCGTTGGTTTTGGCCGCCATCGGCTGGGGCCTCTACGGTGCGGTGCGCTACACGCGGCCCAAATTGATCGATGCGAAATCCCGCGCCGCCGATGTCGCTTGGCTGGAAATCGCCGCGAATCTCCCCGTCAACTCTTCGTCGGTGCGGTTACTCACCCGACTCTGCCTCGCGAGCCCCAATCGCGGATCACCGAGCGAGCGCGCCGCGACCGTCCGCCGATTGATCGAGTGGAGCGCGGCGAAAGCCGAACCGAATGCCGCCGCCGTCCAGTTCCTCGCGGCGGGGCAGGTTTTGCAAATCGCCGATGGAGCCGATGTCGGCAAAGACAGAGTCAACGGATTGGTCAAGCTCTTCGACGCGGTTTGGCGCGGCGAACTCCCCATCGACCACGGTGAATACCTCGCCGAGATCGCGACGAACGCGTTGCAACTCCCGTCGGGCGAAGCGTCGCGGCTGGCAATTCTCGTCCTCGGGTCCGCCTTCGACAACGGCCTGCTCCCGCACGACATCCTGTCGATCACGAAGTATCTGCCGTGGCTGAACACGGTCCTCGGCCTACCGACGCCGAAGCGATTGCAACTGGCGTGCGCCGTTTGGCGCGGCAAGAACTCCGAGCCGTGGGCGGGCATCGGCCCGGCCGCGACGCTCTTCGACTTCGCCAAGAAATCGCCGTCGGC
>JAYSYN010000046.1:0-7081 GCA_043727575.1 Fimbriiglobus sp. | reverse complement strand
ATTTCGACGCGTTTGATCGAATCGACCCCGAGGTCGCCGTCCAAACTCATCCCGAGATTCAACATGTCCACCGGGTAGCCGGTCTTCTCCGCGACCACAGCGAGCAAGGTTTCGGCAACGCCGGGATGCACCGATTTCGCAGGGGGCGGTGGCGGGGGAACCGCGAGCGGTTTCGGGGCCGGTGCCACCGAGACGGGAACCGGGCGAATCGCAACCGGAGGCGGGATCTCTCGCGGCGATAACGCGATCGGGTCCGGCGCGGGAGCGGCAGTCCCGAAGAAAAGCGATTGTTGTTGGGCCACCAATTGGTGCAACGTGCGTTGGGCGCTCTCTTGCGATTCGAGGAACTGCTTGTGCAGTTGCGCCGTCTGTTCCTGCATCTTTTGGAGCGCGGCGAGCGTCTGCTGCGTCACCTGCAATGCCCGGCTCAACTCGGTCGATTGCGGATCGTTCATCGGGCGTATTCCTGCGGACGACTTCGAAGGGACTACCGGACCATTCGCGGACGAAATGGGGGCGCGGGCGGGGCGCTTCGGGCGCGGTTGGACGACGTTCGCCCCGCCGATCGGAACGGTCATGATCGGCTTCGGCGGCAACGAAGCCGGGCGGCAACGGCCGTTCGCTTCCCAAGCGCCGAGGTCCACCGCGTGGCCCCGGGCGGCGAGTTTGGCCAGCGCGATCGCGAGATCGACCATCCCCGCCTTGTCGGGCGATTCCAACGAAATCGCTTCGATGTCTTCGGTCGGCGCCGCCTCGGCCACGATGGATAGCGCCAGTTTGGCGAGCGTGGTGCCGGGGCCGACTTCGAGGAACGTCCGCACCCCGTCGCGCAGCATCGCTCGAATCTGCCCGACGAACTCCACCGGTTTTGCCAATTGGCTTCCGAGCAAATCGCGGCAAGGACCGGCCTCGGTCGGGTACTCGGCGGCCGTGGTATTCGCATACACCGGCGCCCCCACCGCGAAGTCGACGGAATCGAGGTCGCGCCGGAAGGGCCGCGCCGCCTCGGCGACGAGGTCGCTGTGGAACGCCGCGGCGACCGGAAGTTTGATGGCCCGTATGTTTTGCGACGCGAAGGTTTTCGCGATGGCCGCGATGTCGGCCGAGCCGCCGGCGAGCACCGTCTGCAACGGGGAGTTTTTGTTCGCGATCACGACGCCGGGGATCAACCGGACTTCGATCTCAGAAAGCGGGGCGAGCACCGCGAGCATGGCGCCGGCGTCGCCGACGCGCTGCGCGGCCATCAACTCGCCGCGTCGGCGCGAGAGTCGGTAGAAGTCCGAATCCGAGATCCGCTTCGCCGCCGCGAGCGCCGGGAGTTCCCCGTAGCTGTGCCCCGCGAAACAATCCGCCTTCAATCCGAACCGATCGCTCAGCGCGCGGTAGGCCCCGTAGCTCACCGCGCCGAGCGCCGGCTGGGCGACGTCGGTCGCCTTCAGGGCTTCGTCTTGCGCCGATTTCGCATCCGCGGCGAACGAGGTCGGCGGGTAAATGCAATCGCTGATTCGGTCACCCGATTGTCCGGCGTCGGCAAGTTCCAACGATTCGAGCATCTCGGGGAAGGTGCAAGCGAGTTCGCGGAGCATGCCGACGCTCTGCGAACCTTGACCGGGGAACAACACCGCGAGTTTTCCCGGCGCCGGGTCACTGCCGAAGAAGGCCCCCTCGGTCGTCTGCCACTTTTGCGAACCGGACTGGGTCGTCAGCCGGGCTTTCGCCCGCGCGACCAACTGTGCGAGGTCGGTCTTGCCGCGCTGGGCGACGAGAATCAATCGCACGGGTGCCGAAGAATCGAATGTCGCCCGGGACGCTTCCGCGGCGCGGGCGAATTCGTTCCAAGTCGGCGCTTTACCGAGCGACGTGATTGCCGTCACCAACCCTTCGACAATCCGCCCCGACACCGCGAGCATTTCGACTCGGCCATCCCAGTCCGGATCGGCTTTCGTCGGCAGGTATTCTTCGAGCACGGCGTGGAAATTGGAGCCGCCGAAGCCGAAGGCCGACAGTCCCGCCCGGCGCGGATGCTCGACTCGAGGCAACCAAGGCCGCATCTGTGCATTGACGTAAAACGGGCTTTCCGGCGAGTTCAAGGGATCGACCGGTCGATTCACTTTGATCGTCGGCGGCAGCACCTTATTGAACAACGACAGCGCCACCTTGATGAGCGACGCCGCACCGGCCGCGGCCTTCGTGTGGCCGATCTGCGATTTCACCGATCCGAGAGCACACCATGGCCGACCGAGCACGTGCCCCGAATTGCGGAAGACATCGGTGAGGGCCGTGGCTTCCGCCGCATCGCCGACCTTCGTTCCGGTGCCGTGGGCTTCGACGAGTTCGACGGTGCCGGGGTTCACGCCGGCGCGTGCGTAGGCATCGTTCAAGCAGCGTTTCTGCCCCTCGGCCGACGGGGCGTAGATCGCATTCCCTTTGCCGTCGCTGCTGGTACCGATGCCCTTGAGCACAGCGTAGATGGTGTCCCCGGCGGCTTCCGCGTCGGCGAGGCGCTTGAGTACCACCATGCCGAGACCTTCGCCGAGCGCGGTGCCATCGCCGTTGGAATCGAACGGCCTCGACTCGCCCGATTTCGACAGGGCGGGCGTCTTGCTGAAACACATGAACATGAAAATGTCGTTGAACGTGTCGACCCCGCCGGTGACAACGACGTCGGCCTTGCCCGTGGCCAGTTCCATCGCGGCGAGGTGGACGGCGCTGAGCGAACTGGCGCACGCGGCGTCCACGACGCAGTTCGTGCCGTGCAAGTCCAGACGATTGGCGATCCGCCCCGCCACGACGTTCCCGAGCAGACCGGGGAAGCTATTTTCTTGCCACGGGACGTAGCTTTCGGAGATGCGGTCGACGACATCTTGAGCAATGTCATCCGCGACGCCGGCGTCTTTCAATGCGGTGCGCCATTTCGGGTGCCCCAACCGGGCGCCGAGTGGAATGACGAGTTCGAGAGTGCCCGTCACTCCGAGGATGACGGAGGTTTTGCCGCGCGCCGTGCCGCCCGGAATATCGAACTGGATACCCGCGTCCGTGAGCGCTTGCTTCGCCGCGACGAGACCCAGCAATTGCGAAGTATCGGTCGCTTCGAGGTCGCGTGGGGCAATCCCGAATTCGAGCGGGTTAAAATCGATGGGCGTCAGAAACCCACCCCGGCGAGCGTACGTGTGGTCGGGCGATTTCGGATCGGCGTCGTAGTAATCTTCGGGGTTCCAATGCGTCGGCGGCACATCGCCGATGCAATCGACGCCGTGTTTGATATTCGCCCAATACGCGCCGGGTCCGTCGGCTTTCGGGAACAAGCAACCGATGCCCACGATGGCCAAGGGGACGAACCCGATTTCGGATTTCGGATTTCGGATTTCGGATTTCAAACCTAGCACCCCATCGCATTCGAACTCAATTCAAACGTTCCGACAATTCATCATCGGCCATCGGCCGCAACGGAAACCAATCCGCCGGTAGTTCGAGGCCCTGTTGCCGGAGCGCCGTTTGTCGGGTGACGACGCAGGCACCGAACAAGAGGTTGTGGGCCACGTTCACCACGGTTCGGTTCGCCGGGACTTCAAGGTGGCTGCCCTTCGCCCATTCGTTGAAGGCCCCCATCGCCGGGCCGCACCAGACCTGATAGTCGAGCTGCCGCCCGGCATCGCCCGCGTTGGCCCACCGCGACGACAGACCCAAATACCAGCGAAAAACGAGCGCCATCTTGTGCTTGGCGTTGGCTTCGGCCTTCGGCACTTGGGCCGGGTCGCGCTTCGAGAAAAACTCGCGCGTCTCGGACCAGACTTCATCGAAGCCGCGCCGCAAAATCGTCTTCTCAACAAGGACGCGCTCGGCTTCGGGGATCGCTTCCCAACTCGGGTGGGCCCGGTATAAGTCGAAGAGTTTCTGCGCCCGCATCGGGAACATGGTGCCGCGCTTGAGCACCTGCAATTTCACGCCCATCTCGAACATGTCCGCGGCCGGGGCCATCGCCACATCGGCTTGACCCGCCCCCGCCAGCATCGCCCGCACGGCGTCCGAACTCCCCGATTCGACGCAGGCTTGGTTCACCGAGCCCGTCACGACGTACGCCGCCCCGAGGGCGAATGCCCCGGCCACACTCGCCGGCGTCGCGATTCCGCCCGCCAAGCCGACGCGCACCGGTTTGGCGAACCCGAACTGAGCTTGCAAGCGATCCCGCAAAGCCGTCATCGTCGGTAGCAACGTGATGGCCGGGCGGTTGTCGGTGTGGCCACCGCTGTCGGCCTCGGCCGTGAGGTCGTCGCACATCGGGACGGAGCCGGCGAGTTCGGCCTGGTCCCGGGTGATTTGCTGCGCCGCCAGCAATTCCCGAACGATCCGCTCCGGTGCCGGGGAGAGAAACTTCGTCGCGACTTCGACCCGCGAGACCTTCGCGATGATCCGGTTGCCGATTTCGATCGTTCCATCGGAGCGGCGTCGCAATCCCGCGAGGCGATAGCGAACGACCGCCGGGGTGAGATCCAAATACGCGGAGGCTTCGATCAGCCGGACGCCGCGGCTCAGGAACAACTCCGCGAGGGCCATCTCGTGGCCGGTTTCATTCGGACTGTGGATCAGGTTGATGCACATGGGGCGGTCCCCGAGATTCGCCTGCAAACGCTCGACGGCTTGAGCCACGCGTTGGAACGACAGACCGGCCGCGCCGAAGCTGCCGAGCATCCCCGCCCGACTCATGGCCTCGACGATCTCCGCGGAGGCGATCCCGTTGGCCATCGCCCCCGTCATGTAAGGGTATTTCAAGCCGTGTTCGACGGCGAAGTCGGTCCCGCCGAGTCGGGCGGGGAGCATCGGTGGAAGGAGGGCTAGGAGGTCGTGCGTGCCGGTCTGTTCCGTACCGACGCTACCCGATCCGCCGCGGGCCACGGCAGTGCCGGATGCCCCGGCGACTACCGAAACGGTCGAGCGCAAATCTCCGAGGATCGCGGAGGCCTCGGCCGGGAGAACGGTCGGTGCCGAGCCGTCGGAGCGCCAACGGCCGAGGGGTGTGAATGGAGAGGTCATAGTCAGGGCTAAGATAACGCGCCACCCCGCTGCGGACAGTCGCCGGGGCGGAATCCCTCGACGGATTGCGCGGACGGCGGTAGGCTGTTGGGAATTCCCAGGCCGCGGGCCCCGACCCGGATCACCCTATGCGCATCCCACTCGCCTTCGCCCTGCTGTTCGCGTTCGCCCCGGCCTCGCTGGCCGCGGGGGGTATGGTCGTGACCGTCTCGCCGCCGGCGACCGACGTCGGCGTCGACATCCTCAAAGCCGGGGGTAACGCCGTCGATGCGGCCGTCGCCGTCGGATTCGCCGAGGCGGTGACTTGGCCCGAGGCCGGTAACATCGGCGGGGGCGGGTTCATGCTCATCCACCGGCCGAATGCGAAACCGATTTTCATCGACTACCGCGAAATAGCCCCGGCCGCCGCGACGAAGGAGATGTTCGCCAAGGCCATCGATTACCAATCGGCGGAGACCGCCGGGGTGCCCGGTACGGTCCGCGGCTTCGAGCTTGCCCACAAGCGATTCGGCAAACTCCCGTGGAAGGACCTCGTGCTGCCGGCGGTGAAACTCGCGGAAGAAGGGTTCGTCGTCAATGCGGCGTTGGCCGGGCGATTGAACGGCGTGCAAACCGCGAAGAACCCCGAGTTCCAACGGATCTTCGGCAAGAAAGGCGGTTGGAAGGCCGGCGACATTTTGAAACAACCCGACCTCGGTGGGTCGTTGCGTTTGATCGCGGAGAAGGGACCGGACGCGTTTTACACCGGCCTGCTCGCCCACAAAATCGCCACCGAAATGAAAGCGACCCAGGGATTGATCACGCTCGAAGATTTGAAGAATTACAAAGCAGAAACGCGCACGCCGCTCACCGGCACTTACCGGGGTCACGAAATCATCGGTGCCCCGCCGCCGAGTTCCGGGGGCACGGCGCTCATCGCCGCCTTGAACATTTTGGAACTCCACGACCTGAAAAAGAACCCGTGGATGAGCCCCGAGACGACGCACCTCGTCGCCGAGGCGATGCGCCGCGCCTTCGCCGACCGGGCCAGATATCTCGGCGACCCCGGCTTCGCCAAAGTGCCGGAGAAACTGTTGACGAAGGAGCACGCCAAAGAATTGGCGAAGTCGATCGACCCCGCGAAAGCGACCCGCAGCGAGACCCTGACGCCCGAGATCGAATTGGCCCCGGACAAAAACGAGACGACGCACTACAGCATCGTCGACGGCGACGGCATGGCCGTGTCGAATACCTACACCCTCGAAAACTCCTTCGGATGCAAAGTCGTCGTCCGCGGGGCCGGGTTCATCCTCAACAACGAAATGACCGACTTCAACCACAAACCCGGGGTCACAAACCGCGCCGGGCTCATCGGCACCGAGCCGAACCTCGTCGCCCCCGGCAAGCGTCCCTTGAGTTCGATGACGCCGACGATTCTGCTCAAGGACGGCAAACTCGCGCTCGTCACCGGGAGCCCCGGCGGCCGGACGATCATCAACACCGTGCTTTGCGTTGTCATCAACTACGTCGATTACAGCGGCGACATCCGCGCCGCGGTCGACGCCCCCCGGATGCACCACCAATGGTTCCCGGATCGCATTTCCATCGAAGACTTTGCCGGCCGGGAGAAACTCGACGAGAAGTTGAAAGCCCTCGGCCACACCGTCGTCACGAACAAGCAAGGGGACGCCCATAGTATCGCAGTCGACCCGAAGACGGGCCGGTTGGTCGGCGCCTCGGACAAACGCCTCGACGGGAGTGCGAAGGGCTGGGAGAAATGATGCGTGAACAGAATGGGTTGGTCTGTGATCCTACGGTAAAATATCCGCGACCGAGAGCGAAGCGATGAGTTCGCCATCGAGGATTAGCGGGATCGAATCCGCGGCGGTGTAATTTTTGCGCTCGGCGTACTTCGGATCGTCTCCCGGCCCACTCGTCAGGATCATGATCAACTTCTCGGCGACTCACACCATTAGAGGCTGTTATTGACTTTCCCATCCTAACGCCTGTTTGAGCATGAGTGTGACGCTGGCCAGCCAATGCCACCCGGCCAGCGTGGTCGTCAACCGCT
>JAYSYN010000045.1:0-7096 GCA_043727575.1 Fimbriiglobus sp. | reverse complement strand
GACGAATAAACCGCCGGGGGCAAATTCCCCCGGCGGTTCGCGATGGCTCGCATCGGTTTAGTTGCAAGGGCTGCCGCAGGGGGCGGCGACCGGGGCGCAGGGGTCGCAGGCGAGGCGGCCGCGGAAGATCTTGCTGAGCATGTCGCGGAGCGGTTGCGGACGGCCGCTATCGCAAAGGACGTTGGCCAAGCCGCACGCGGCGGAGCCGCTGTGGGCCGTGGCGCCCGAACAGGGGTCGCAACCCTTCGAGCAGGCGTCCGCGCAGGCCGACTTGGTTTTGACGACCACCGGCACTTGCACGGCGACCTTCTTGGTGATGCAGACCGGGACCATTTCCGTCACGCAGGTGGCGACCTTCACCGTCGTGGTGCAAGGCACTTGCTTCGTCACGCAGACCGGGACTTTCTTGGTGATGACGGTCGGGACCATCGTCGTCACTTTCTCGGAGACCTTCTTGGTCAGGGTTTCTTGAACCATGCGAGTCGTGGTGACGGGCACCTGCTTCGTCACTTGCGTCGGCACCATGCGGGTCACCTTTGTCGGGACGATCTTCTTCACGACTTCGCAGACCTGACGCTGGGTCGTGTAGGGCACCCGGCGGATTTGCGTTTCGTTGACGGTTTGCATCCGGTTGACCGTGACCGTGCGGCTGCACGAGTGGCCTTCGACGAACACCCGGCCGCGGCCGTGATCGCCGTAGGTGGCGCTGCCGGACTTGAGCAGGGCGGCGGCGCGGGCGCCCAAGTGGCAACCGCAGCCGTCGGCCATCGCGGTCGGGGTTCCACCGCAGCTACCGGCGTCGACATAGCAACCTTTGGCGACGCGTTGAACCGTCTTGGCGACCCGTTGGGTTTCGGTCGTCGAGACGTTCCGCGTCACGCGGGTCGCCACTTTTTCCACGACGGTCCGCTTGACCATCCGCGTCGTCGTGACGGGGACGGTTTGCACGACCTTCTCGCTGACCTTGCGACAGACGGTCGTCGGCACTTTTTCGCAGACGGTCTTCTTGACGTAAGTCGTCACGGGCACTTGCTCGTTCACGGTTTCGTACTTCGTGACGCAACGCGTCTTCGTTTCGGACGGCGAGCGGACGAGGCTGAGCCGGGTACCGCACTGTTTTTGGACGCTGCTGCACGAGCACGGATCGTAGCTGGTTTCGTACTGCGGCACGCGGGTCAACTTGAGGCAACCGGGGACGCAATAGGTTTCGTTGCTGGTCGTCGGCACTTTCTTCGAGACGCACTTCATGACGGTCACCGGTTCGCAGACGGTCTTGGTCGCGTCCCGCATCACGGTCTCGGTGACATCGCGGGTGACGGTCTTGCAGACTTGCTTGTTCACGGTCTCGGTGACCGGTTCGCACACGGTCTTGCAGACGTCCCGCATCACGGTTTCGCAGACGGGCTTGCAGACCTGCACTTGCACGTCGGTGTAGATCGTCTCGCAGACCGGGCGAGACACTTGGAAGCACTCGTTGCGCGTCTCGGGGACGCAGATTTTCTTGGCCACGCACGTCGGCACGTCGCGGTAGTGCGTTTCGCAAACGGTCCGGTTGACCGTGTACGAGCAATCTTTATTCACGATCTCGCAGACCGGCTTGCACACCGTCTCGGTGACGCAGGTCATGCGGGTTTCGGTGACCGGCTTGCAAACGGTGTAGGCCACGTCTTTGCAAACGGTCGTCGTGACGGGGCGGTTCACCGTCTCTTGGACGCACTGCATTTGCGTCTCGGTGACGGAGCGCATCGTCGTCCGGACTTCGTCGCGGTAGACGGTCCGCGTGACCGGTTTCATCACGGTCTCGCGGACGGTTTCGTAGCGGGTTTGCATCCGGGTTTCGGTCGCGTCGCAACCGCTCGCCGGATAGCTGGTACAGCCGCAGTGCGCGGCGCGGGCTTCCGCCCCGCTCCATCCGAGTACCGCGAACATCGCCGCGGCCAAGGGAACGCCCAATCGCATCCTCATGATGGTCTCCTCGTCGGGTCGGGCCACCGGCGCCGGGTCGCGGCGTCCCGCCGCCTCCGTGGCGTGCGGGGATGTCGGTGGTCCGTCCCTGTTCCTGAAAATCGATCGCTGCCGAGGTTCCGCTGAACCTGCGGTATCGCGTCCGGATGGTATCGTCGCGGGGGGTCGGGGCCGCGTACCGCCGGGGCCGCGCTTCGGCGAAATCGAACGGCCGAAAGGGCCGGGCGATGCGCGCTTAGCGGACGTGCGAGGTGGGGCGATTGTGCGGGCGGGGACAAGGGGGCGATGACCCGCGTTCACAGTCGAACCGGCGCAAGTCGGAAACGTGAACGCGATCCGAAAATCCGCGGGGCGAAACTCCGGATCGACCCGCGCCTTCGGAACCGCGCGAGGTGCATAAAATTCCGCTTGACAGTCCGTGTGGAAATCGTGAATCCTAATGGGATACGGATCGCGGCCCCATTCATCACCGATTCGCACCGCGCTCCTCGGACCCGATTGGACAATCCCATGCAGCATTTTTCTTGCGACTCGTGCGGGAAGGATCTCGGCCCGACCGGCGCGGTCCGCTACACGCTCCGTCTGGAAGCCCGCTTGGCGTTCGAATCGATCGACTCGACCGACGAATTCCCCGACCCGGTCGACGACATGGAAGATTGGCTCGCGGGTTCGTCGGACGAAACCCTCGATGACTCCGACCCGACTCCGCTCCCGCTCGCCCCGCTCGACAAAACCTACGACCTCTGCGGTGGCTGCTGCGCCCGCATCCAAACCGATCCCCTCGGTTTGAACCAGACCCGCCGGTTCCAATTCCGGAACAACTGACCGAGATGGCGAGCCGGTGTTTGTCGAATTCTTGCTTCCCATCGGACGAATTCTGGGGTACGGTATCCTCCCGCCCTCCCCCGGAGTTCGCCCATGTCGGCACCGGCCCGTTCCCGTCCGTCCCGCCGCGGTTTCCTCCAAATCGGCGCCCTCGGCCTCGGGGGATTGACGCTCTCGCAATTGTTGAAGGCCGAGGCCAAAGCCGGCGTTCGCCAGTCGAATAAATCCGTCATCCTCATCTACTTGGTCGGCGGCCCGCCGCACCAAGACATGTTCGATTTGAAGCCCGACGCGCCGAAGGAAATTGCGGGGCCGTGGAAGCCGCGGCCGACGAATGTTACGGGCATCCAGATTTGCGAGGCGTTCCCGAAGCTCGCCAAGATCATGGATAAGCTCGTGATCGTGCGGTCGCTCGTCGGGAATCAAGCCGAGCACGACGCGATCCAAGTCTTCAACGGCCGCAGCGCGAAGGCCAAAGCGCCGAGCGGCGCTTGGCCGCAGTTCGGGTCCGTCGCGGCGAAGGTGCTCCCCGTCACCGACCCGGCGATTCCGTCATTCATCAGCCTCTGTTACCCTTGTACCCACGGGCCGTACAACGAGCCGGGCCCCGGCTTCCTCGGCACGGCGATGTCCCCGTTCCGGCCCACAGGCCCCGCCCGCGATGACATGATCCTCCGCGGATGGTCGGTCGACCGTCTCCGCGACCGCAAGTCGCTGCTGCGATCGTTCGACGACATCCGCCGCGATACCGACTCGAGCGGTTCGATGAAGGGAATGGACACTTTCACCGAGCAAGCCTTCGGACTCTTGACCTCCTCCCGGCTCGCGGAGGCGCTCGACATCTCGAAGGAAGACCCGCGGACCATCGACCGCTACGGGACCGGCAATCCGAAGATTTTCATGGACGACAACGGCGCCCCGCGGGTCCCGCAGAGTTTGCTGATGGCCCGGCGATTGATCGAAGCCGGTGCGCGCGTGGTCACGCTGAACTACAGCAAGTGGGACTGGCACGGCGGCGCGGGGAACTCGATCTTCAAGCGCGAAGCGGAAGACTTCCCGGTTTTCGACAAGTGCGTGAGCGCGCTCGTCGAAGATTTGCACGAACGCGGCTTGGCCGACGATTGCACCGTGGTGGTGATGGGCGAATTCGGGCGAACGCCCAAAATCAGCGCCCAAGTCGGCCGCGATCACTGGCCGCAGGTGAATTGTGCCCTGCTCGCCGGCGGGGGGATGCCGACGGGGCAAGTGATCGGCGCGACCGACCGCATCGGCGGCGAAGCCGCATCGCGGCCGGTGACCTTCGGTGAACTCTATGCTTCGATCTACCGGAACCTCGGCATCGACACGGCCCGCACGACGGTGAACGATCTCGAAAGCCGTCCGCATTTCTTGGTCGACGACAACGCCCAACCGCTCAAGGAATTGATGTGATGGGCGATTCTGGATTCGGGTATCGATTCGCGCTCGCCTCGGTCCTGTGCTCTTCACTCATCGCCGGGGGACCTGCGTACGCGGAGCCGCAGGTCGGGTGGGCCGAGATCCGTGTCATCGATTCCAAAAGCGGGCGCGGCGTGCCGCTCGTCGAACTCGAAACCGTCGACGGCGTCAAGTTTGTCACCGACAACGCCGGGCGGATCGCGTTCCAAGAACCGGGATTACTGGGCCGGGAAATCCACTTCACCATCCGCAGCCACGGATACGAGGTGCCGAAGGACGGCTTCGGCATCCGCGGGGCCAAGGTGACCCCGAAGGTCGGCGTGCCGGTCGAAATTAAAATCGTGCGGAAGATCGTCGCCGAGCGATTATGCCGGCTGACGGGCGAAGGGCTGCACCGCGACAGCGAACTCCTCGGCCACAAGACACCCGCGGCGAACGCCGGTCGCGTGGCCGGGCAAGATTCGGTGCAGGCCGCTGTCTATATGGGCAAAGTCTACTGGCTCTGGGGCGACACCTTGCGGCTGAATTACCCCCTCGGGATGTACCGCACGGCCGGGGCGACGACCGCGTTCGCCGATCCGAAATTCGACCCCGCCGCGGGGATCGCCTACGACTACTTCACCGACGCCAAGACCGGCTTCGCCCGCGCCATGATGCCCCTGACCGAACGGCCCGAGGGGGTCATCTGGATATTCGGCTTGTTCGTCGTCCCAGACGACAAGGGAACCGACAAACTCGTCGGCCATTACTCGCGGCGCAAGGGGCTCGACACCGAGTACGAACAGGGCCTCGCCGTCTTCAACGACGAGAAAGCCATCCTCGAGCCGGCGAAGGAACTGCCGTTGAAAGAGACGTGGCGGCGACCCCACGGCCATCCGATCCCCTTCGAAGAAGACGGCACGAAGTGGCTGCTGTTCGGGAGTCCGAACCCGAACGTCCGCGTGCAAGCCACGTTGAAGGACGCGCTCGATCCGACGAAGTACGAAGCCTTCCACTGCGATTTGTCCAAGGCCGACGAACCCGTGTGGCGCTGGCAGAAGGAACGAGCGCCGACGGATTCAAAGACCGAGCAGAAATGGGTGAAGGAGAAGAAACTCAAGCCCGAGCACACCCGATTCTACCCGGCCGATGCCGCGAATCCGAACGAGCGGATCGCGCTGCACAGCGGTTCGGTGCACTGGAACGAGTACCGCAAGCGCTGGGTGATGCTGGCCGGGCAGATCGGCGGGACGTCGTCCCACTTGGGGGAAGTTTGGTACGCCGAGGCGACCCACCCGACCGGGCCGTTCGCCACCGCCGTGAAGGTGCTGACGCACGACCGGCAGACGTTCTACAACGTCGTCCACCACCCCTTCCTCGACCGCGACGCCGGCCGGGCGATCCACTTCGAAGGGACCTACACAAACGACTTCAGCGGCAACCCTGAGAAGACCCCGCGCTACAACTACAACCAGATGCTGTACCGGTTGGATGTCGACGCGGAGGGATTGAAGCCGGCTCGGGCGAAATGAGTTCGAGACCGGCGGGTTTGTCGGGAGAGGCTCGGACCGGATTCACTTATTGCGGGGTCAGCGCGGCCGCGACTTCGCCAGTCGGTTTATAGTTCAGCGTCGCGGCGGCGGCGTCGGCTTGGCCGATCAATTCCTTCATGCTTTTGCGGAAGCCGTCGTATTGGGCTTGGACCGCGTCGCGCTCGCCGGAGCGGCTCTTCAGCTGCGCTTTCAGATCATCCCGCTCTTTTTCCACGTCCTTGACGCGGTTCTGTTCTTGTTTGATCTGCGCGGCCAGGGCGGTCGAGTTTTCTTGGACCGTCTTGAGTTCACGTTCGAGTTTCGTCACGCGGGCATCGACCGACTTATCGGCGACCGGTTGCGTGGACGGGGCGCACCCCCAGAGAATTCCAACGAGGCCGACCGCGAGAATCGGCAGAAGAATGCGGCTGCGGAACATGGCGTACATCTCCAAAGGCGCTGAATTCCGGGGGAACGAAAACGGACGGTGGGCGCATTGCCCCAATCAGTATCGGCACCGTCGAATCCCCACCTTCACCAAAATCCCCGGCCGAGTCGACCGGAAAACCTACCGTAGTCCGCCTATGCCAGTTGTATCGCCCATTCCTCCGGGGCGGCTCACCCCGCCCCTTTCCGCGCCCGGCTGCGGCGGGCGAGTTTCGGGGGGGCGTTCGCCGCTTGGGTGTCCTCGGCGATCGTCGCCAGTTGTTGGCGCTTCTCGATCTCGTGGGCCGTATCCAAAAACCGCGTCTGGCTCCGGAGTACCGCTTGGCCTTCGACCGGGCGAACTCGGGTGTAGGTGCCGTCGGATTGTAAAAGCCTCGCTTTGCCGGTGTCGGCGACGCTGACCTTCAAAATGTCGTCGATGAGGCGGGCCTTCAAATCGGGCTGCTCGATCGGGAAGACGACCTCGACCCGCCGGCTGAGGTTGCGGTCCATCCAGTCGGCGCTGCCGATGAACACTTCGGGGTTGCCGTCGTTCTCGAAGTAGAAAATCCGGCTGTGCTCGAGAAAACGGTCGACCACCGAGATCACGCGGATCGTTTCGCTGATCCCCGGCAGGCCCGGCCGCAGCGAGCAGATCCCCCGGCAGACGATGTCGATCTTCACGCCGGCTTGGCTCGCCCTGTACAGCGACTTCACCACCGTCGGTTCCAGCAAGCCGTTGAGCTTCACCGTGATTTTGGATTTCTTCCCGGCCTTCTGGTTCGCCGCTTCGCGGTCGATTTTCTCGAGCATCGCGTTCAACATCCGGCTCGGTGCGAGGATCAGTTTGCGCATCGGCGGCGACGCCGTCGAGGCCGTCAGGTGGTTGAACAGCAACGTCACATCTTCGGCGATGTCGGTGTTGGTGGTGA
>JAYSYN010000044.1:0-21554 GCA_043727575.1 Fimbriiglobus sp. | reverse complement strand
AACTGGGTGCAGGCGGCGGGGAATACGCCGCGCCAAGATACGGCCATCGCTCGGAGCTCCGGATTGAACAAAGGGATAAGGTATTTCGGAGGGAGTCTTTCGTCCGGCTCCGTGCCGATTTCCACCGCTGTTTCCGATTTTAGCAACATCCTTTACTAAATCGACTGGCGTACTCCACCCCGGGTCGGTTACAATAGGGTTCTCGCCAAGACTTCCCGCTGGGGTCCCCGATGCGCCTCGCCTATTCCATCCTCGCTTTGGCATTTTCGACCGCCGTCCTTTCCGCCGCAGAACCGAAGTCGGCGTTCACCGCCGAGCAAGTGAAGTTCTTCGACGAGTCGGTTCAACCGCTGCTGAAAGCGCACTGCTCGAAGTGCCATGGCGACGACCCCAAAAAACTGAAGGGCGAACTCGATCTGCGGACGCGCACCGCCGCGCTCAAAGGCGGCGAGACGGGCCCTGCGGCGCTGCCCGGCAAGCCCGCCGAGAGCTTGTTGATGGAGGTGATCAACCACACGAAAGAAGGCTACGAGATGCCGCCCGGGGGCAAATTGAAGCCGGGCGAAATTGCGGTGCTCACGAAGTGGGTGAAGGACGGCTTGGCCTACCCGGCGGACAAAATCGGCACGGCGACCGAGACGGCGAAGAAAAGTTTCACCCCGGAGCAGAAAGCCTACTGGGCCTATCAACCGCTGAAGCGCCCGGCCGTCCCCGGCGCCGGGCACCCGGTGGATGCATTCTTGAACGAGAAGTTGACCGCGAAGAAGTTGATTCCCGGCGCCGCTGCCGACAAAGCGACCCTGATTCGCAGGGCGTACTACGACCTCACGGGACTGCCGCCGACGCCGGAACAGATCGACGCATTCGTAAAATCGACCGACGCCAAGGGGTGGGAGAAGTTGATCGACGATTTGCTCGCCTCGAATACCTACGGCGAAAAATGGGGCCGGCATTGGCTCGACGTCGTGCGTTACGCCGAGAGCAACGGCTACGAGCGCGACGGGCCGAAACCCAACGCGTGGCGCTACCGGGACTACGTCATCCGCAGCTTCAACGCCGACAAACCTTACGGGCGTTTCCTCCGCGAGCAGGTGGCCGGGGACGAAATGAAACGCGGGCCAGACGAAGTCGATCCGGTCGTCGCTACAGGGTTCTACCGGCTGGGCGTCTGGGACGACGAACCGGCCGACGCGGCCCAGGCCAAAGCCGACGGTTACGACGACCTCGTGACGATCACCGGGCAAGCCGTACTCGGCATGACGCTCAATTGCGCCCGCTGCCACGACCACAAAGGCGACCCGATTTTGCAGACCGATTATTACAAGATGGTCGCCTTCTTCCGCGACATCCGCGAGTACAGCAACGACCGCAACACGAATTCGTCGAACAGCCAAACCGACATTTCGCCCGCCAAAATCCGGGCCGTGTACGAGACGGAACTCCGCGACCGCATGGGCCGGATCGAAGCCATCCAGAAAGAGATGATCGCCATCGAAGACGCGGTCATCAAAACGATGACCGCCGAGGATCAGCGAAATGCGGAAGGACCGGACCGACCCAAGGTCGTGGCCAAGGTGCCGGGGAAACTCGATGCGCCCACCAAGAAAATCTACGGGGACAAAAAGAAGGAGATCGAAGAACTGCGCAAGAAACCGTCGCCGGCACAAGAGTCGGCGCTGTCCGTCAATCACGCCGACCCGCGCCCACCGGCGACGTTCGTGAATCTGCGCGGCAACCCCCACGCCCAAGGGCCCGAGGTGAAACCCGGCTTCCCGGCGATCCTCGACTTGCCCGATCCGGTCATCCCGACGGGGACGAAAACCAGCGGCCGGCGGACGGTGCTCGCCGATTGGCTCACCGCCAAATCGAATCCGATCCCGGCCCGCGTGCTGATGAACCGCCTCTGGTTGCACCACTTCGGCAAAGGTTTGGTGCCCACGCCCAACGACTTCGGCAAACTCGGCGAACAGCCGACGCACCCGGAATTGCTCGAATGGCTCGCCGCCGAATTCCGCGAACCGACCCTCGGCCAGTCGTGGAGCCAAGCCGGCGACGCCGAGACGATGAAGCGGATGCACCGGCTGTTGTTGACGAGCGCGGCGTATCAACGGGCGTCGACGGCCCTCGCGGCGAACATGAAATCGGACCCGGCGAACACGTACCTTTGGCGGTTCAACACGCGCCGGTTGAACGCCGAGGAAGTCCGCGATTCGATTTTGAAAGTTACCGGGCAACTCGACGGCACAATGTTCGGGCCGAGCGTCTACCCGAAGATTCCGAAGGAAGTGCTAGCGGGTCAATCGAACCCCGGCGACAACTGGCACTTCAACCCGGCCAAGCCGAAAGACGGAAACCGGCGGACGATCTATGTGAGTGTGAAGCGTTCGCTGCAAGTGCCGATTTTGAGCAACCACGACCAAGCCGACCCGGACAACAGTTGCCCCGTGCGTTACACGACGACGGTTCCGACGCAAGCCTTGGGGATGCTCAACGGCGAATTCACGAACGATCAGGCTGTGGCCCTCGCCGAGCGATTGCGGAAGGAGCATCCCGATGATTTGAAGGCCCAAGTGACCCGCGGCATCCGGTTAACAACGGGGCGGATTCCGAACGCCGACGAAGTGGCCAAGGACGTAGCGTTCATCGAAGACCTGAAGGCGAAACACAAGCTCGACGACGCGAAGGCGCTGGCCCAGTTTGCGCTGATGCTGCTGAATACGAATGAGTTCGTGTACTTGGATTGATCTCGAAAATAGAAGGGAAAAGCGATGAGCATAGCGATTTCGTATCTCTCGAACAACGGCACGATCGAAGCGTTCGTAATTGGTAGCCCGCAGTGGCGTGCCTCCGGCAAAAGCAGGGCGGAAGCGGAAGCTCGGCTCCAGAGCCAGCTCCAAGAGCGTCTCCGGATTGGAGAATTGAAGTTCTTGGACCTAAGGGAGGCGTACTCGTTTGTGGAGGCCGCCCGGACCATGTCCGAGGAGGAACGGGAACTCTGCCGCGAAGTCGCCGATGAGATTCGGCGTGAGCGTGAAGCAGAGCGAGCCGCGGAGTTAGCCGAATGAAACTCTTGGACACCGATTGCTACAGCGAAGCAAGCGGCGAAAATATCGCATACGCAATCCGCTTCGAGGCTATGGATCCCGCATTGCGGGGAATTGCCGTCGTTACCGCCGAAGAAGTATCACGCGGCTGGCTGGCGAAGATTCGAACCGTGCAAGCTTCCGATAATGCCGCCAAGCTCCTCCTGGCCTACCGAAAATTTCAAGATGCAATCAGCGCCATGCGCGGTGAGATCATCCTCCCCTACACCACCGCCGCCCACGTGCACTACCTCCGCCTGAAATCCCAGAAGCTCCGCGTCGGCACCCGGGATCTCCGCATCGCCTCCATTGCCTTGGCCCACGGCGCGACCCTGGTCACCCGCAACCGCCGCGATTTCGATCTCGTTCCGTCCCTCCCACTCGAAGTCTGGAACTGACACCATGAATATCCCTTCCCAATTCTGCGGCCGGACACGGCGTGAGTTCTTCTGGCAGACCGGCGGCGCCTTCACCGGCCTAGCCCTGACGGGCCTGCTCGGCCGCGACGGCTTCGCGCCGATGGCGCGGGCCAACGAACTCGCCGCCGGCAAGAATCCGATGGCGGCCAAGCCGCCGATGCACCCCGCCAAGGCGAAGAGCGTCATTTTCTTGTTCATGTACGGCGGCCCGAGCCACATCGATACCTTCGACTACAAACCGAAGATGGTCGGCATGGACGGCAAAACCATCGCCGTGAAAACCTTCGGCCGCGGTGGGAAAAAGAACGAGGGCCGCATCGTCGAGCCGCGCTGGAAGTTCAAACAGTACGGCAAATCCGGGAAGTGGATCAGCGACCTCTTCCCCAGCCTCGCCACCTGCGCCGACGACATGGCCTTCGTCCACAGCATGTACGCCGAGTCGCCGATCCACGGCAGCGCCATGCTCATGATGAACTCCGGCCGGCTCATCAGCGGCAGCCCCTGCCTCGGCTCGTGGGTCACCTACGGCCTCGGCTCCGAGAACGAAAACCTCCCCGGCTTCGTCGTGATGCTCGACAAAACCGGCGGCCCCATCTCCGGACCGAAGAACTGGAGCAGCGGCTACATGCCCGCCGCGTATCAGGGCGTGACTCTCCGCGCCACCGAAACACCGATCTTCGACCTCGCCCCGCCGCCGGGTGTGACGCGCGAACAACAGCGACTCTTGCTCGACCGATTGAAAGAGAAGAACGAAGCGCACCTGAGCACGCGGGCCGACAACAGCGAACTCGCGGCCCGCATCGCCAGTTACGAACTCGCCTACAAGATGCAGTCGCACGCGCCGGAAGCCGTCGACTTCACCAAGGAATCCAAAGAGACGCTGGAACTCTACGGCATCGAAGGACCGACCAAAGCCCGCACCGCCGACTTCGGCCGCAAGTGCCTGCTCGCCCGGCGCCTGGTCGAACGCGGCACGCGCTTCATCCAGATCTACAGCGGTGGCAACCACAACGACGCCAACTGGGACGCCCACGGCGATCTTGAAAAGAACCACAACTACCACGCAGGGAATACCGACTTGCCTGTCGCGGGGTTGCTGAAGGACCTCAAGCGCTCGGGGTTGCTCGACAGCACCATCGTCGTCTGGGGCGGCGAGTTCGGTCGGCAACCGACGGCCGAGTACGGCACCGGCAGCGGCCGGGATCACAACAGCAGCACCTTCACGATGTGGCTCGCCGGCGGCGGCATCAAAGGCGGCACGACCGTCGGCAAGTCCGACGAACTCGGCTCCGCCCCCGACGGCGACAAATTCCACGTGAAGCAACTCCACGCCACCGTGCTCAACCAGATGGGTTTGGACCCCAATGGGTTGACGTACTTCTACAGCGGGTTGGATCAGAAGCTGGTCGGCGTCGAAGGGGCCGAACCGATCCCGGGGTTGGTGTAAAGTATCGCGTTAATGGATGACTGATCCGTATAGAAATTGAACTGGTGACAATCGATTGGCTTGCGTAGCGTGTCCAGCCAATCCGAGATGCGATTCGCAGATCGCTTCAAGCGGCTAGTTGCAATGCACACCTTAAGTCACAATACGAAGGGATAGAATAATGCCACCGCAACCGCTCACAGTTGATATCACTTGCGAGAAATACGTCAAAGCAGTCATCCATGCGAAGGCGATAGCAACGGACATTGATACTTTTTGGGCTGATAAGAAAATTGACAAAGCTTATCGTCAATTGCGAGACGCGATCGACAGATATGTAGCAAAAGGATTTCACTGGCAACACTCGATCTTTTCCCTTGCCGGTTCAATGGCAGAGGAACTATATTACCGTAACGAGGCGATCAACGATACAGTCGAAATTAATGACTTCACTATAACTGTTCATGCATACCTCCATGCGCTTCAAGGTCATGATTGGATTGCATCGTTGCCTTTAGAACGACTCTTCGGGAGTTTCCCTAAATTCACCGATTTCGGCTCATTCTACCTCATCAATCCCAGTGGTGGCAAAGCCGTTACCCCTGCAAATGCTGAGCGAGTGATAACTCGATTCCGCAATGTCCTCACTAAAGAGTTAGGAATCCTCTTCGTGCCGACCGATGACGTGAATAGCGAATCCTACCTTAACTTGGCTGGCCACTTCTTCCGCAAAACGGACAGCTACATTCCTAGCCGTGCACAGATGGTGATGAGGGTTGGCAAGGGCGATGAGGTGGTTAACAAGGCGATCCTGTCGCAGAGGGTTTGCGTCCAGTTGTCATTATTAGCGCTTTGCCAAATTGCGTATGAGTTAGATGCTGGCTTCTTTCACACAAATCTTATCTCCCCTAGCGAAGCACGCTTGCCAAATCAAGATTGGATCCAAGATGGCCTCATTGAAGTGCCTGGATTCGCAGTTGCTATCATCGCCGCAACAGGAAAATCTGCACTCTGGACTACTCCGCAAATTGCATACGACACAAAGTTTGGTGTGAACTATGAGCCAAAAAAGATAGTCAAACTCTGGAAAGAGATCGCAGTTCCCTTTGTTGGGATAAGCGATTTGGGGTAGTGATGCGCATCACTACCACATTTTGCTTCGGAGCACGACGCACTCCTCCTTCTCGTTTGGCTCTTGTTGGAGTTTTCCGTCCACCGGATGGTCGGGCAATGTCATCCGACAAGAATAGTTCGCGTTCGCTGATGTGAACGGCCAGACGGCCAATCCGAGGGTTGGTGTGACGCCCGGCTATTTCTTGACTCCGGAGCTTTTGAGCATCGAGCGAGTTTGGGCGAGGGAATTGACGACGATGTCTTTCAGAGCCCAGCGGAAGGCGACGTGGTATTTCTCGGTCCAGCGCGGGGTCAGTTGTTGATAGGCCGCGCTCGACTCGGGGTTGTAGTCAGCGAGCTTGTGCGAAAACTGGATATGGTTCGCCAAGTGGTCGGCCAGCCCGACGATGCCGACGAGTTGGCGGTGGTCCTTCTCCGCGTGCGGGCGGTGGTGGTTGAAAATCGCGCTGCTGATCGCGGCGGGGAGTTGGTTTTTGATCGCGAACAACGAGCCGAGATTGCAGTGGTCCGTCCCGAGGAATTTGCGCTCGAAGTCGAGGACGCCCTCGTCTTCTTGCGCGTCGGTCGGGTAGTCGATGATCCCTTCCGGCACCTTGATCATGATGATGAGTCGGCCGATGTCGTGGAGCAGCGAGGCGGTGAATTCCTCGCCCGTGAAGCCGGCTTTCAGCGTCTTGTTCAAGTTGCTCGCCAAATTCGCCGTGAACAGGGAATGCCGCAGCAACCCCTCGCAGCGGTTCTGCACGTCCGGCGAATATTGTTGAAACATGTTCCGCATGCCGATGGACGAGAGCAAGTTGAAGCAGCGCCGCAACCCGAGGCGGACGACCGCTTGATGGACGTCCTTCACGGTCGTGCCCGTGTTGAAGGCGGCGCTGTTGGCCATCTTGATGACCGACGCCGTCACCGAGCCATCCCGGCGCACGACGGCGGAAAAATCGGCGAGGGTCGCATCGGAGTTGTTCGCCATGGCCATGGCGCGGACGACCGTATCCGATAGGGTGGGAAAGGTATCGACGCGGTCCAATTCCTTGACGAGATCGCGCAAGTCGAAGGCGGCCTTCACGGGGGGGTTGGCCGGATTCCGTCGGAACAGCGAGAGGATCATCGGGGAATTCCTGGCGGCGGGGACGGGTTGCCCCATCAACATCGAAGCGCGCCTCCCACGATTTGCTACCGGTTAGAGAATGGCCAACCGTGGCGAAATCGTGGCCAGCCGACCGCCCCGAGCATGCGTTTCTGGTACAATTTCGACGGCATCGTGCTTGCTGAACACTCACATCCCGCCCGTTACCCGGAGGCCTGCGCCGATGTTCCGATTCGCCCCACCGCTGCTCGCGCTCGCCCTCGCCGGTGCGATCTTCGCCCTGCCCGCGGCTCCGACCTGTGCGGCCGAGGTCGCCCCGAAGCCCGACGACCTCAAAGCCAGCCTCGACAAAGCCCACGACTTCTTGAAGTCCAAGCAGGGCGAGGACGGAAGCTTCTTGCCGAAGTTCGGCCCCGGCGTCACGGCCCTCGTCGCCGCGGCACTCGTCAAAGCCGGTTACCCGGCGGATGATGTCGTCGTATCGAAGGCCATCAAATTCGTCGAAACCTTCGTGCAGAAAGACGGCGGCATCTATTCGAAGGGACAAGAGAATTACAACACGGCCCTCGCGGTGGTCGCCTTCACCGAGTGCAATAAAGACGGCAAGTACGACAAGGTCATCGCGGCCGCGCTGAAATACGTGAAGGGAATTCAAGACGCCAACGGCGCCGACGACAAGGAACTGAAGTTCGGCGGCGCGGGCTACGACGGCAAGTCCCGGCCGGACACCAGCAACACCGGTTTCTTCATCGAAGCGCTGATGGCCGCCGGCGCCAAGCCGGACGACCCCGCGCTGAAGAAAGCGCTGACGTTCTTGAGCCGGGCGCAAAATCTGAGCGGCGAATACAACGAGCAACCCTTCGCCAAGAAGGCCGGCGGCGACGACAAGGGCGGGTTCGTGTACAACCCGTTCGACCAAGACAACGAAAAGAGCGGCAAGCGGACCGATGCCGGGGGCCTCCGCAGCGAAGGGGGCATGACCTACACCGGCCTCAAGAGCTTCTTGTACGCCGGGGTCGACAAGAAAGATCCGCGCGTCGTCGCAGCCCTCGGCTGGGTGAAGAAACACTACACGCTCACCGAGAACCCGGGCAACGGCAAGGCCGGGTTGTTCTACTACTACCACACCTTCGCCAAGGCGATGGACGCCCTCGGCGACGAGGAATTTGTCGACGCCAAAGATGTGAAGCACCCGTGGAAAAAAGACCTCTTCGACGAATTGAAAAAACAGCAGAAACCCGACGGGAGTTGGATCAACTCGAACTCCGCGTTCCTCGAAGGCGCCCCGGAACTGGCCACCGCATTCGCCGTGCTGTCGCTGAGCTACACGAAGGCGAGTAAGTAATTCACCCCGGATACGGCACGCGGAGGGTGTGCCGGCAGGGGGGCGATTCGACCGTGGCGTTCGCGCCGTCCGGCCAGGTGATGCGCACCGATTCGACGGCGGTGACGCGGCCGAGGCCGAAGTGGGCGACCGGTTCCATCTGGCAGAGGTAGCCGCTGCCGCCGTCGAGAACGCGGGTTTGGACGCGCCAACCAGCGGTGAGGCGCACCAACGCCCCGCGGGCCGGGGCGCCGTGCCGCGTCAGCGGTTGAATGCGGATCCAATTCCCGGTCGCCCCTGCGGCGCGGTACAGGCTCAGCGGTTGCGGGGTCTGTTCGCCGTGGGCGATCAACAATTCCAACAGGCCGTCGTTGTCGATATCCGCGACCGCCGCGGCCGTGCCGAATCCTTCGATCTCGAGCGCGGCCCCGGCGTCGAGCATCCGCCAACTCCCTTCGCCTTCGTCGTATTTGAACAACCGATTCGCTTCGCCCATGTTGTTGAAGAAAAGTTCCTCGTAACCGTCGTTGTCGAAGTCGGCGGCGACCACGTTGCGCACGGGGCTGGGCAGGGCCAGCGCGGGGCTGGCGCGATCTTTGAAACTGCCGTTGGGCTGCCGGAGCATCAGCCGGTGCGGGCCTTCCCAATTGCCGGTCGCCACGTCGAGTTTGCCGTCGCCATCGGCGTCGAGCACCGCGACACCCCGGCCTTGCTCCTTCGCGTCGGCCAAGTTCACGGCCGCGGCGATTTCAACGAATGTCCCGTTGCCCGCGTTGCGATACAGGAAGTTCGCGCCTCCTTCATTCACGCAGAAAATATCGGGGCGATCCGACACGAGCGGCCCGACCCATAGCCCGCGGCCCCCGGCGGAAGTTTGAATTCCGAGGGCCGGTGCGACGTCGCGGATCGCGCCGTCGGCGGCGAGTTCGTACAGGCGGAACGGCCGGCCGAAATTGGCGACGAAGAACCCGTAGCGGCCGGTGCCCCGGCGGTCGATCGCGGCGACGGATCGGCCGGCCATGAGGTTCCGCGCCGCGCGGTTGACCGGCTTGGCGAACAGGTCGTCCCAAGTACCGTCGGCGGCGCGGGCGAAGAGCCGGTCGGCTTGTTCCTTCGGCCCGGAGAATGCGTCCGAGTTCAACACGTACAGTTCTTCGCGGCCGTCGCCATCGAAATCCCCCGCCGCGGCGGCCACGGCGCGGGCACCGTCGTCGGCCAACGATTTGGGGGCGACATCCCGCAGAAATTGGCCGTCCCATTTCAACAGGCGATTGGGTCCGCCGAATCCGCAGACGAAGAATTCTGACGAGCCGTCGCCGTCGGCATCGAACGCCGCGATGCCGTAATGGTGCCCCGGCGGGTTCTTCACGATGCGGTCGGAAATGTCGGTGAACATCGCGTTCAAGCCCTCGGCCGCGCCAATTTCACGAGCAATCGTTCGAGCTGCATCCTCGGCGGCAACGGGCTCCCGCCTTTCAATCCGAGGTTGATCTCGATCAGCCACTCCGGGAGTTCTTTCAACCGACGCAAACCGAGGTGTTTGATTTGCCGTTCGGCACTCTGGCGCGCTTGGGGCCAACTGGCGACGCCGGCGGCATCCATCGCGGGGCCCAGCGATTGGCCCAGCGCCGCGTGCCGGCCGACGGTGGCGAGCTTCCGCAGGTTCGAGGTCAGCGCCCCGAGGATGGCGAGCGGGTCTTCCCCCTCGGCGAACAACTGATGCAGAATCACGAAAGCGGCCTGCGGCTTCCCGTCGCCGACAGCGTCGAGGATTTGAAAGACGTTCGCCGCGCGGCTGCGGCCGACAAGTTTGTGGACATCTTCGCCACTGATCTCCGGCTTCGCCCCGATGGCGACGGCGAGTTTTTCCAACTCCTGATCGAGTTGCCCCATCGACGTGCCGACGAGTTCGAGCAGCATCATAGCGGCGTCGCGGCCGAGCTTCTTGCGGTGACCGGCCTTCGCCCAACTGCAGCACCAATCGGCCAGCTTCGCCTGCGGGGGCGACTTGCAAGCGATCTTCGCGTCGCCGGTCAACGCCTTCGCCAGCTTCGTGGTTTCGGGGAATGTCTTGACATCGAGAATGAGCACGCCCGCCGAACTCGGCTTATTGAAGTAGCGCTCGAGCCCTTCGCGGTTGGCCGTGACGAACGGATCGGCCTGATCGACGATGACGACCCGGCACGGGGCGAACATCGGCAAGGTTTCGAGTTCGTTGCGGACGGTGCTGAGGTCGAGCTTATCCCCGGTGTAGCTGCTGATGGCAAACTCGGGATCGCCATCGCCGACGACCTTGGCGACGACGGCATCCCTGCAGGCGCGCTTGAGGAAATCTTCGTCGCCGGCGAGGACGTAAATCGGCTGCCGCACGGCCTGCGGAATCTTGTCGAGGAAGGCGAGTGCGTCCATGGTCCCTATTGTAGGGCCGGGCCTCCGGGCCTGTGCCGGTACGTCAGGTGCGGCCTACGTAGGACAGGCCTCCAGGCCTGTCCCGACACGCGTTGCCCAATTTGGACAGGCTTGGAGGCCTGTCCTACATCAAGCGGTGTTTGTCGGACCGGGTCTGGTGGCCCGCACCCGCACCATTGCGCACACGTCGGATAATCGGGACAGTCTGTGGGCAGTTTGCGGGGGGATTTTAAAACCCGCGCGGGGATTCCGGAGTCGGGGGGCCTTGCGGTACGATATTGCTTTCACGAATGTCGGGCCGCGCACCGCGGCCGGCGAATTCTACCGTTCTGCGTGCAGGAGCACCACCGATGTCGGGACTTTCGAGAACCGCGGACTTGGCCGATACGAACCGCTTCCGCCCCGACATGGAGCGACTGGAGTCGCGGGAAGCCCCGGCCGCCGTTACCCTGCCCGACTTTTACAACGTGCGCGCGGGGCGGATTCTGAACCGGACCGCGCGGAATATCAACGGCGTCGCGGGGGTGCTCCGCAACGACAACGACAGCGCGCAAGGCAATCCGCCGCCGTTCCGCAACGCCGGGATGCGGGCGGTGCTGACCTCGCAGCCGATCGACCTCACGACCGGCTTGCCGGTCACGTCTCCGTTTTCATTCCAAAGCGACGGCGGCTTCACATTCCGCGCCCCGCGGAACTTCAACGGGCCGGTGCGCTTCACGTACATCGCCATTGCCGCGGACGGCTCGGTCAGCGGCAACACGACCGCGCTGATCACCGTCAGCGGGCCGATCCGTCGCGTGGCGATCGGGGCCGACGAAGGCAGTTCTCCGACGGTGACGGTCTACGACGCCACCACGACGAATAATTTGTTTACCTTCAACGCGTTCGACGCGGGGTTCCAAGGCGGGGTCCGCGTCGCCACCGCCGATTTCAACGGCGACAACGTCGACGATATCGTCTGCGCCGCCGGGCCGGGCGCCGGGCCGCACGTCAAGATTTTCGACGGCCGCGGCGGCGGCGAGATCGCCAGCTTCTTCGCCTTCGGGTCGAACTTCAAAGGCGGCGTGGAATTGTCCACGGGCGACTTGAACGGGGACGACGTCGAAGATCTGGTCGTTTCCGCCGGGTCCGGGGCCGATGCGCACGTCAAAGTGATCGACGGGACCAAAGTCGCGCAAGGCGGATTCGACGCCAACAACGGCGCGAATCTGCTGGCGAGTTTCTACGCCTACGGGACCGGGGAAACCAAAGGCGTCCGCACCGCCGTCGGCGACCTCACCGGCACCGGCAGCCTCAACGGCACGAATCAACTCATCACCGCCCCGGTCGCCGGCGGCACGGGCAGCGGCACGTTGGTCAAGGCGTTCGACTTCTCGTCGGGCGCACCGCAGCAATCCAAAGCGTTCTTCGCGGGCAACCCCGCCGATAGCCGGGGGTTGTTCGTCACGGCCGGCGATTTCAACGGCGACCTCTTCGACGATATCGCGGTCGGCAGCGGCTCCGGCCGGCCCGAAGCCCGGATTTACATCCAGGGCGCGGATCCGACAGCGATGGTCCTCGAGCGCTCCCTCGCCGCGGCGAACTACTCGGACAACTTCGTCGCCGACGTCTTCGCGAATCCGTTCGTCACCAATCCGGAACCGGACGTTTTGGTGGGCACCCTCACTTCGCCGACCCCGACGCCGACGGACCTCGTCGGTGCCGCGGTGTCGCCGAAACCGGGCTACCGCCAAGGTTACGCCGGCGGCATGCGGGTCGCCGCCGACTACGCCAACCGCGACAACTTCGCCGACCTCATCCTCGCGCAAGGTCCGGGCAGCTATCCGCGTGTCCTTATCCTCAGCGGGCAGGACCTTAGCGCGTTGACCGACTTCTCGGTCTTCCCCGGCTTCTTCGGCGGCTTGAACATCGCCGGGCATTTCTAATTCGGCTGAGGCCGATTTCCGAATGGCACCACCCGGAAATCGGACTCGGTTTGGGAACTCCAAAATCTCCCTATAATGCACGCAACGTTTGAGAGCGACGCCAGACCTCTAATCCATCGCTCTCGCCTCCACCCCCACCTCCATGAGCGCGAAATCCGGTTCGGCCCCTCCCCCCGGCGGAATCAAGCACCACCAATCCTTCTGGCTTTGGGTGATGTGCCTGACGGGGGTCGATTACTTCAGTACCCTCGGGTACCAGCCCTCCATCGCCTTCGACAGCGCCGGCCGCTTGGCCCCGCTCGCCACGGTCGTCCTCGTCTTGGTCACGCTGCTCGGGGCCTACCCGGTTTACGCCTTCGTGTCGCGCTGTTCGCACGAGGGGCAAGGCTCCATCGGCATGCTCGCGAATCTGTTCAGCGGCTGGTGGGCGAAACTGCTCGTTCTCACGCTGTTGGGCTTCGCCGCCACCGACTTCGTCATCACCAAGACGCTCTCCGCCGCCGACGCCGCCAAGCACCTGATCGAAAACTCGCTGTGGCCCTTCCCGGTGGACGAAGCGGCCCACGGCTGGAACTTTCAACAAATCGGCGTGACCGCCTTCCTGCTCATGCTCTTGGGCGCGATGTTCATGCGCGGCTTCCGCGAAGTCATCGGCATGGCGGTGAGCATCGTCGGCGTCTACCTCGTCCTCAACATCATCGTCATCGGTTCGGGTGTCTTGTATTTGGCCGAACACCCGGCCGTGCTCGAAGACTGGTGGGCGAAGGTCCGCACCGGCGACTGGGTCTTGGCCGAATCGCCGATCGCCGTCGTCCCCGGCGGCGACTGGCTGATGCTCGCCGCGGTCGTCTTCCTGATCTTCCCGAAACTCGCGCTGGGCCTCAGCGGCTTCGAAACCGGCGTCGCCGTCATGCCGTTGATCCGCGGCGAAGCGACCGACGACCCCGCCAATCCGAAGGGTCGCATCCGCAACACTCGCAAGTTGCTCCTCACGGCGGCGCTCATCATGTCCACCGGGCTCATGGGGTCGTCGTTCGTCGTCAGTACCTTGATCCCACCCGACGCCCTCGTGTACTTCGACGAAGACGGCAAGCCGGTGAAGCCGGACAGTTGGCCCGAGGGCAAACCGAAACCGAAGGCCCGCGCCCACGAGCGGGCGCTGGCGTACTTGGCGCACGCCGAGCCGCTGGCCGTCGGGCCCGAAGGGGAAAAGCTGAACCCGATCTTCGGCCCGATCTTCGGCACCGTCTACGACATCAGCACGGTGGTGATCCTCTGGTTCGCCGGGGCGAGCGCCATGGCCGGGCTGTTGAACTTGGTGCCCAAGTACCTGCCCCGCTACGGCATGGCCCCGGAATGGGCCCGCGCCGTGCGACCGCTGGTGATCCTTTTGACTGCCGTGAATTTGATCGTCACGCTGATTTTCAAAGCCGACGTGAGCGCCCAAGGGGATGCCTATGCGACCGGGGTACTCGTGCTGATGACCAGCGCCGCCGTGGCGAGCGTGATCGAAAAATACCGCACGAACCAAGGCTCGGTCGCGCGGCGCATCGCGTGGCCGTACGTCCTCATCGGCTTGATCTTCATCTACACGACTGCGGCCATCGTCGTCGAGAAGCCGGTCGGGTTGTTGATCTCTTCGTTCTTCATCGCCGCGATTCTACTCGTGTCGTTCATCTCGCGGATCGCCCGCAGCCGGGAGCTGCGCTTCGCCGGGTTCAAGCCGGTCGACATCCAATCGAAGTTGCTTTGGGATACGATCCGCGATTTGGACCTGACGATTTTGGTACCGCACCGGCCGGGCCGGCGGACGCTCGCCGAGAAGGAGCAATCGATCCGCCGCGAGCACCGCATCCCGCGCGATTTGATGGTCGTGTTCGTGGAGGTGGAATTGACCGACGCCAGCGAATTCGTCCCGGAGCAGGTTATCCACGTCCGCGAGGAACAAGGGCGGTACATCCTGCGCATCACCGAGGCCGCGAGCATCTCGCACACCCTCGCGGCGCTCGCGCTCGAGATGGCCAAGGTCGGCCGGGCGCCGGAAATCCACTTCGGTTGGACCGACGAGAACATCCTGTCCGGCACCCTCGGCTTCCTGTTGTTCGGCGAGGGCAACGTGCCGTGGATGGTGCGGGCGCTCATCCGCAAAGCCGAGCCGAACCCGGCGAAACGCCCGCTGATCATCATCGCCGGGGCGTGAGCATCAGTGCGCGGTCATGTTCATCGCGTCAGCGCGCGTCGATCAGGGCGAGTGCGCCGTACGGCTCGTCGGGCGAATAGATGCCGTCGAAGTGCCACGACCAGGTCCGGATGACGCCGCCGAGGCCGAGGATCGACCTGGGCGCTCGCGGCGCAACCGGGTCGGTTTGGCAAATGCTCCTCTCCGCTCACCTCTCGATCTTGCACTTCGGCAAAGCGTCCTCAAGATCCTTCCACCCCGTCCTCGTAACCCGCGTCTCGCCCAAATGGAGCTTGGTCAGGTTCTTGAAGGGGGCAAGTTCCTTCAACCCCGCGTCCGTCACCTTCGTGTAGCTCAAATCGAGCGTGGTGAGGTTCTTGAAAGGGGCAAGTTCCTTCAGCCCCGCATCCGTCACCTTCGTGTCGCCCAATTGGAGCGAGGTGAGCTTCTTGAGAGAAGCGAGTTCCTTCAGCCCCGCATCCGTGATCTTCGTGCCAAATAAATCGAGCGCGGTGAGGTTTTCAAGGGAAGCGATTTCCTTCATACCCGCATCCGTCACACGCGTACCCTGCAAATGGAGGGTGGTGAAGTTCTTGAAGGGAGAGAGCTCCTTCAGCCCCGCATCCGTCACCTGCGTGTCGTTCAAATAGAGCGTGGTGAGGTTCTTGAGGGAGGCGAGTTCCTTCAGACCCGCGTCCGTCACCCTCGTGAACCTCAAATTGAGCGTGGTGAGATTCTTGAAGGGAGCGAGTTCCTTCAGCCCCGCGTCCGTCACCTTCGTGTCGAACACATGGAGGGCGGTGAGGTTCTTAAAGGCAGCGAGTTCCTTCAGCCCCGCGTCCGTGATCTGCGTTCGGTCCAAAAGCAAGGTGGTGAGGTTCTCGAAGGGGGCGAGCTCCTTCAACCCCGCATCCGTTATCCGCGTCTCGCCCAAATGGAGCGTGTTGAGGTTTTTGAGCGAGGCGAGTTCCTTCAGCCCCGCATCCGTCACCTGCAAGCGGTGCAGATGGAGGGCAGTGAGGTTCTTGAAGGGAGCGAGCTCCTTCAACCCCGCGTCCGTCACTTGCGTGCGGTCCAAAAGGAGGGTGGTGAGGTTCTTGAAGGGGGCGAGTTCCTTCAACCCCGCGTCCGACACCTTCATGTCGACCAAATCGAGACCAATGACCGGTTTGCCGGGTGCCTTCTCGTCGCGGGTGACTCGGCCGCCCAGTTTCTCGACGAATGCGACGGCCTCGGCCTCGTCGGCCCGCGCCGCCGAACTCAGACACAGCCCCGACACCGCCAGGCCGAACAGCGTGATCTTGAACATTGCCACTCCCTAAAAGCCGAACGGGGGACCGCACGCGACGATATCCGACGGCGAACGCCGGTACAACGGTCTTAGATTCGGGTTCCCCTTCGGGTGGGGGAATAAAAAGAGTCGGGACACCCGCGATTCAACGATGTCTCATTTCCGCCCGCGTGGAATATAACTCAGCCCCAACCCTCGGTATCCTCGACCATTACCCGCGCCGATTCCTCATCGGGCAGTTCTTCTTCCCGGCGGGGATGTCGATCTCGTTGCTCGCCATCGCCACGACGATCTTCGTCCGGGGATGCTTCCGCGAGGAGTTGAATCAATCGCCGCAGTCGTCGAAGACGTCGCGGAAGCGTCCGTGGATCGTGGCGAAGAGGTCCAGCAAGCGCGGGTCGAAGTGACCGGGGAATTCTTCGCGCATGCGGCGGACGGTTTCGGGGTGGGACTCGCCCGCTTTGTAAATCCGGCGCGAGCGGAGGGCGTCGTAAACGTCGCCGATGGCGACGATGCGGGCCGCGAGCGGGATCGCCTCCCCCGCGAGTTGATCCGGGTAGCCGGTGCCGTCCCATTTTTCGTGGTGGTGCCGGGCGATCTCGATGGCGGTCGCGAAGAAGCCCGAGGCGAACGCGAAGCGATCCGTGACGAACGCCAGCGTATCGGCTCCCGCGGCGGCGTGCGATTGCATGGCCAAGCGCTCGTCGGCCGTCAGCGCGCCGGGCTTGTTCAAAATGTAATCCGGCACCGCCACTTTGCCGATGTCGTGAAGTGGCGAAGCCTGTTGGATCGTCTGCAAAATCTCAGGCGAAAGCCGGGACGCGAAGGCCGGCGACGCCGCGGCCGCCTCCCCGAGGATGCGGCTGTAGCTTTGAAGTCGCAGGAGGTGCGGGCCGGTTTCGCTGCTGCGCTGTTCGACCAACTTCGCCAGCGCCAGCACCATCGCCCCGCGGGCGTGGACGAGTTCGCCGCCGCGGGCGTTGAAAGCGAGTTCGAGTTCCGCGTTGGCCGAGGCGAGGCGCTGCGCCAAGAATTCGGAATGGTCCTGCGCCTGCTTCAACCGGAGGGCCGAGGTCACGCGGGCCCGCAGTTGGACGATGCTGAACGGCTTCGTCAGAAAGTCGTCGGCCCCGGAAAAGATCGTACCGCTGAGGTGATCGCCGTCCCCTTGCCCGGACAGCACGATCACCTTCAAATGCGGCGAGGCGGGGTTCTCGCGGACGCGTTTCAGCACTTCCCCGCCGCTGAGCTTCGGCAGATCCATATCGAGCAAGACGAGATCGAACGGCTTCTGCATTAGCAACCGCACCGCCTCCTCGCCGTTGTCGGCTTCTTCGATATTCAGATTTTGCCTGGCGAGCGCCAGTCGCACGATCTGCCGGATGTGGCGCTCGTCGTCCACGAGCAGAACCGACGGCATCCGCACCGCGACCGAGATGGCCGCGGCCGGGACTTCGACCGGGTTCGCACCGCTCGGCCACGTCAAGTAGGGCGTGATCGCTCGCATCACGGCCGAGGCCGTGGGAATCCGCGCGGTCGGATTCGGATCGGTCATCCGGTTCAGCAGCGCGGTCAACTCGTCCGGGATCGGGTCTTGGATCCGGGGGCCGTCCGTCGCGGTGGGGGGCCGGGCCGTCAGCGCGAAAAGCAGCGTCGCCGCCAACGAAAAGACGTCGCAACGCGGATCGGCCCGCCCCGGTTCGGCGATCGATTCCGGGGCGGTGTAGCCCGCCATCGGTGGGCCCGCCGCGCCCGAGTGCGACGCCCCGAATTGGAAGAGCTTCGCGTGCCCCTCGGGAGTGATGGAGATCGAACCGGGGTGCAACCGGCGGTGGAACACGCCCCGGCCGTGCGCTTCCGCCAGCGCGTCGGCCACTTGATAGACCACTTGGCACGCCCGCGCGATAGGCAGCGGCCCGCCGGTGCGCACCCAGTCGGCCAAGGTTTGCCCCGAGAGCAATTCCAGCACGGCGTAAGGCACGGCTTCCCCGTCCGGCCCGGCGTTCGGTTCTTCGCCGGCGTCGATCACCTTGGCGAGTCCGGGGTGCCGGCAGCTCATCAGCACTTGCATTTCTTCGAAGTACAGCCCGAGTTCCGCCGCCGCGTGCGGACCGGGAAAAAGTTGAATCGAGACCGTCGATTTCAACCGGCGGTGCTCGGCGCGGTACAGACCCTCGCACTGGCCGAGTTTTTCGGTCAGTCGATAGTTGCCCAATATCAATCCCGCGGGAGAACCGGTGCGGCCGAGGTGCTCCGATTGAAACGGCGTGATTAGACGTCGCTCGAGGAGTTGCTCCAACAGGCGGGGAAAATCCCATTCCCGGTCGATGTCTTGCCGGTCTCGCGGGGGAATCGCTTCCCAAACGGAATTGGCGATCACGCCGGTGGTGAGCAACGACTCGATCCGAGCGGTGCCGGGTTGTCGGGCATGAGGGGCCGTGGCGGAAGCCAATCGAACGGACATAACAACCGATCCGTGGCGTTGGGCGATGCGGGCCGGGGTGGGGCCTGGACGCCGGCATTGTGAAGCTAGTGCGCATCGCGGACAAAGCACGCGGGAACTCGAAAGAAAGACCGCGGGCCACGCCCCGGACGGAAATCTCCGCCGGAGGGCGAATCAACCGAGGGTGTACGCGCGGCCGAGTGCTTCGGCCCAATCCCGATCTTCGGCCGCGAGCGCGACGTCGGGCGGCAGTGGCGCGCCGTAATCGATTCCTTTTTCGAGTTGGCTCTGTTCGTAAGCCCGCGCGAAGACGACCTGCAAATCGATGACGGTGTCGCGGTCGTCGCTGGCCAACGGCAAGCGGATCTTCGGCAACCGGCGGCGCAGGTTCGCGGGGAAGCATTCGTGCGACGTCGCGTTGTTGGCCCGGGAGACGATGGCCAGGTAATGGTGCGCGGGCAAATCGGTGCGGTTGAACCCGAGCGGCGGCTTCCCTTGCGTCACGAGGTCGAGTTCCAGGATGCTCGCTTTTTCGGCGAGGGCCAGTGTCCGCGTGGCGAGGTACGCATCCCGACCCGGGGTCGTCGTGCGGTTCGCGATGCTGACCACGTCGACGAGCGTCACCAACCGGCCGTCGGTCCGGCTGCGGATTTCGATGTACTCTTCGTCGTGCTGAAACTTCTGCACCGACGTGAATAACACGAGCTCGGATTCAAACTGCCGAGAATGGACGCGCGCCCGGTAGCGGTCGACCAAACCGGGCAGCAGCAACTGGTAGAGCGCCGCGATCAGGTGCTTGCGGAAGACCGGATATCGCCCCGGATCTTCGAGGTACGGGTCCATACCGGGGAGAGGACTGGGCATGGGGTGCAGTCTCCGGAATGCCGGGGTTTGTGGGGTAGAAGCGATTATACCGCGCCGGGGTAAAGCCGCGGCGAGGAACAATCTTGCGCGGTACCTGCCCAGACCCTCGGTACCGAGGGCGGCATTGGCCAAACTCCGCCTATCATGGGTCAACGGTTCCAAACCAGGATTCGAGTATGCCGACGATCCGCGAAGCCCGTAGCCGCACCGTCAACGACTGCGCGCCGGCCGAATCCGGCGAGTATGTGCTCTACTGGTGCAGCATGTACCGCCGCTTGACGCACAACCACGCTCTCGATGTCGCGTTGGAATGGGCGAAGCGGTTGAAGAAGCCGTTGGTCGTGTACGAAGGCTTGAAGTTGAACGCCCCTTGGGCGAGCGCCCGCTTCCATCAATTCATTCTGGAAGGGATGCGCGACAACGTCGCGGAGGCGAAGCGGGTCGGGGCGATCTACTGGCCTTTCGTCGAAACACCCGAGCAGCCGGGGCGCGGGCTGGTCAGCCGTCTCTGCGAAAAAGCCTGCGTCCTCGTCACCGACGACTACCCGCAGTACATCGTGCCGGCCCAAATCCGCGCGACCGCGGCGCGGGTTACGATCCCCGTGATCGCGGTCGACGGGAACAGTGTCATCCCGTTGTCATTGCTGGGCGCTCCGGTGTCGGCGGCCGCGCATCTGCGGCCGCGGATCCACAAACTGTTCGCGGCGGCGTGGGCCGAGCGCGCGGACCCGGAGCCGGTTTTCGAACCGGTGAAAAAAGCCCCGAGGCCCCCCTTTGTATTGTGGAAATCGCCCGCGGACCTCGGCGCGTTCGTGCGCGCTCTCCCCGTCGATCAATCCGTTCCCCCGGTACCCGGCACGGTCGGCGGGACGGTCGAGGCCAAGCTCGTCCTGAAAGATTTTCTCCGGTCCAAACTCCACCGCTACGGCGAGGAGCGCAGCCTACCGGACGCGCCGAAGCGCAACGCCGCGAGCGGGCTGAGCTTCTATCTGCACTACGGGCATCTGTCGATCGAAGAAGTCATCGCGGAGGCGTTGCCGGAAGGTTGGACGCCCGACGACATCAATTTGAAGGCGAAGAACAAGAGCGATTTCTACTGCCGAGATGCCAGCGTCAACAGCTTTTTGGACGAAGCGATCACCTGGCGCGACGTCGGCTACCAATGGAACTACGGTAAGATGCGGCAAGCGGCCGGAGGGTCGGACCGCAGTTGGGAGGATCCCGGCGAACGGCCGAGCTTCAATTTCGAGACGTACGATTTCAGCCCGCTCGGGAAGCGCGGCACGTTGAATCTCGTACTGCCGGATTGGGCCAAGGCGACCTTGGGCAAGCACGCCGGGGATCGGCGCGAGCACTTGTACAATCTCGAACAATTCGAATATGCCGACACGCACGACGAACTCTGGAACGCGGCCCAACGGGAACTCGTTGCGACCGGGCGCATCCACAATTACCTGCGTATGCTCTGGGCGAAAAAGGTGTTGGAATGGTCTGACTCGCCCGAGGCCGGCTATCGCATACTCGAGCAGCTCAACAACAAATACGCGATCGACGGCCGCGATCCGAACAGCTACACCGGCATCCTCTGGTGCTTCGGTCTGTTCGACCGCTTCTGGCCGCCGGAGCGCGAAGTCTTCGGCAACATCCGCTATATGTCCAGCGGAAACACCGCGAAGAAGTTCAAGCTGGGGCCGTACCTCGAATACATCCGGTCGCTGCCGACAGTCGAACAAGTCCGCGGCCTGCCAGCGCTGGAGAAACGGGCCGTCGGACTCTTTTAGTCCGGCTATCCCACGAACACGCCCGTGCGGACGCCGGAGTCGAAGAGATAGAAGTCTTCGATGATGCCGAGGCCCGCGCCGGAGAAGCCGGTGATGCGGGACGCCGCGCCGATGCCGGCGCCCGTGATGATGTCGGCGATGCCGTCGCCGTTGAGGTCCTTGACCGCGACGCGGACGCCCGACGCGTTC
>JAYSYN010000043.1:0-7134 GCA_043727575.1 Fimbriiglobus sp. | reverse complement strand
TACTGGAAACTGATGGTGGGCATCCGTGCCTCCGGGTGTCGGGTATGGGAAGTGAAGCCTACCAGATGGCCCGTGGCAAAATCGAGAGGTCTACCCGTGCGGGGAGCTCTCTGGACAACCGGCGGGGTGTTTCGGATACTCCAAGTATCCTCTCTCTCTCTCCGGACTTCCGCCATGTTCCGCCCAACTCGGATCGCCGCGCTGCCGATATTAGCCGCGCTCGCTCTGGTCGCCGCGCCGTCATCCGCCGAACTCCCCAAGCCCGAGACCTTCGACGACCGAGGCTTCGAGTCGATCTTCGACGGTAAGACTTTGAAAGGTTGGCACGTGTCGGCTAAGACGGGCCACAGCCGCACCAGTAAAAACAAAAGCGGCGGCAAGTGGAAGGTCGTCGACGGGGCCATCACCGGTAGCCAAGACGTCGCCGCCAACGGGGGCATCGTCATCACCGACAAGAAGTACGGCGATTTCGAGATCGCGCTCGAGATGAAGAACGACGACGGCCCGGACAGCGGCCTGTTCCTGCGCTGCACCGAAGAGGGGAAGTGCTTCCAGGCGATGATCGACTACCACAAGGGCGGCAACCTAATGGGAGTCTACGGCGAGGGCCTCGGCGGCAAACCGCACGTGCGGAACTTCGATTTCACGAAGGATGTGAACGAGATCAAACTGACCGAATACAAGCCATTTCCGAGCCCCGTGAGCGCCGCGGAATGGCCGAAGTTTTGGAAGCACGGCGAATGGAACGAACTCCGCGCCCGCATCGAGGGGAATCCGGCCAAGATCACGACGTGGATCAAAGGCGTGAAGTTCATGGAGTACACCGACACCGAGAAACGCCTGGGCGACGACGGCGGCATCGCGCTGCAAGTCCACGGAGGCGGAGACTACACGAAGCAGTTCGTGCGCTACAAAAACATCCGCGTGAAAGAACTCAAGAAGTAGCCGTGACGCGACCGTTCCGCTTGATGACCTTGGCCCCCGGGCACTTCCACGCCGCACTCCTGCTGAAGGAAATGCCGCCGGAGATTTTTCGGCGCACCTACGTTTACGGCCCACTCGACGCCGATCTCGCCGACTACCTCGCCCGGGTCGCGGCATTCAACGGGCGTACCGACAACCCGACGCGCTGGCAAGTCGATGTCCGCGCCGGCGACGACTACCTCGACCGATTCCTGCGCGAGCAACCGGGTAATGCCGCCGTCATCGCCGGCCGGAATCGGCCCAAGATCGATCTCATCCTCGCGGCCGTCTCCAACGCCTGCCACGTCCTCGCCGACAAGCCCTGGGTGATCGACGCGGCCGGGTTCGAGAAACTCGAGGAGGTCTTCCGACAGGCCGACCTCCGGGAAGTGCTCGCCTGGGACATGATGACCGAGCGCTTCGACATCGCCACGGTATTGCAGCGCGACCTCATGCAAGATGCGGAAGTATTCGGGGATTCCATCGCCGGAACCGCGGACGACCCCGCGCTGACCCTCGACGCAACGCACTATCTCCGCAAAACGGTCGCCGGCATCCCGCTCCGCCGGCCGGCGTGGTGGTTCGACCCGGCCGAAGCGGGCACCGGCCTCGCCGACGTCGGCACGCACTTGGCCGACCTTTCGATTTGGCTCCTTTTCCCGGATCAGGCCCTCGACCACCGCGCCGACTTGGAAATGATCGACGCCGGCATTTGGCCGACGCCGCTGACCCGCGAGCAGTATCGGGACATCGTCGGAGTCGGCGAGGTCGACGATGAAATATTGCTGTACCAAGGCAACGGCCGAGCGACTTATACCCTGCGCGGCATGACCGTCCGCTTCACCGTGAACTGGGATTACCAAGCCGGGGGTCCGGACCAAACCGATTTGCACGAAGCCACCGCGCGCGGCAGCCGCGCCCGCATCCGCGTGCGTTCGACGGCGACACCCGGTGGCCGCACGGCGACGGAACTCACCGTGTCCGCCGAAAATGCAACCGATCACGCGGCGCTCTTCGCGGCAGTCGGCCGGCGTTGCGGCGAGTGGAAATTGCGCCACCCCGGTGTCCGCGCCATCGACCTCGGGGACCGGATCCGGATCGAAATTCCCGACCGCTACCGCACCGAGCACGAACAGCACTTCGCCGACGTGCTGGACGAATTCTTCCGTCACGCCCGCAATCCCCGCCGCGCCCCGCCGTGGGAAATCCCTAATCTGCTGACCAAGTATGCCATCACGACGCAAGCGGTGGGACTGGCCCGGGCGAAGCAAACGCGGCGCTGACTCTCGGCGTCAAGCCCGGCCGAAGACCTTGGCGATCGCCTCCGCGACATCGGCGAACGGCTCGCGCGATTGCAGCAGCTTGTCGAGACGATCCCGCGCTTCCATCGGCGATAGACCCAGGGCCATGAGCGCTTGGTACACTTCGTCGATGACGCGCCCCGTCGGGCCGGGCGCCGCATCCGCGGTTTTCTTTTTGCCGGGTTTGTCTGTGGCCGGTTCCGCGGCCTCGACCGTCTCGCCGGGGAGGTGGGCGAACTTCGCGACCTTGCGCTTCAGCGTCGTGACGATCTGCTCGGCCATCGCGGGGCCGATGCCGGGGAGCGTCGTCAACCATTTCGCGTCCTGCCGGCCGATCGCGTCGGCGATGTCGCGCACGGATCGGGCCATCGCCTTCAACGCCTTCTTCACGCCGATCTTTTCCACGGTGCAAAACAGTTCGAAGAACTCGAGTTCTGCCTCGGTGCCGAAGCCGATCTTGCGCGGGAGAAATCGCGTACCGGATTGATTCCCTTCAAAATACTCGGCGATGTGCAAGGTGATCTCTTCGCCCGATTTCAATTGCAACTGCCGCCGCACCGCCTCCGCGATTTGGATCTGATATTCGAACGGGCCGATCAGCAACCGGACGTCTTCGTCGTCGATGCGGACCAGCAAGCCGGTCATTTTGGTGATCATGCGGGGGAGTCCTGATTCGGTCGGGGTGACGGCACAGAACAATTTACGGACGGCGAGCAGGGGAAGAATCCGGTTTGAAGCGAGAGGGTTGATATGCGATAATCTACCATCCCGCCAGCCCGTCGAGATTGCGCATGATCCGTTCGCTGCTCCCGTGGAAACTCGCCGGTCTCGCTGCGGCGGTTACCCTCGGTGCATTCGGTGGGGCCGAGCCTGCGCCGAATGCCGCTCCGGCGGGGAACAGCTTCGCGAGCGATGCCCGGACGGTCGTCGTCAAATACTGTGTGGAATGCCATTCGACGAAGGCGAAGAAGGGGAGCCTCGACCTCGAACGGTACGCGACTGTCGAGCAGGTGCGCCAAGACATCAAGCCCTGGCAGCAAATGATCGAGCAGATCGAAGCCGGGGAGATGCCGCCGAAGGACAAACCGCAGCCGACGGCGGAGGAGAGGACGCGGTTGCTCGGTTGGATCCGCGGCTTCCTCGAAACGGAAGCGAAGGCCCGCGCCGGCGATCCGGGGCACGTCCCGCTGCGCCGGCTCAGCAACGCCGAGTACGACAACACCGTCCGCGATCTAACCGGCGTCGATTTGAAACTGACGCGCGAGTTCCCCGCCGACGGGGCCGCCGGGGAAGGCTTCACGAACGCGGCCGAGGGGCTTTCGGACATTTCCCCCGCCCTGCTGACCAAGTACATCCACGCATCCAAAGAGATCGCCGAACACGCGGTTCTCTTGTCCGACGGCTTCCGCTTTTCCGCCGGGAAAACCCGGCGCGATTGGACCGACGAGTCGATCGCGAAGTTGCGGGCGGTGTACGCTCCCTATGGCCCGGACGGCAAGCTAAACGTGGCTCCGTATGTCATCGCGATAGTCCGCCATTACGAGGCACTCGTCGGTGGTCAATTCGAAACCGTCGCCGCCAAGGAGAAGCTCAACGCCAAGTATCTTACGCTTCTCTGGAATGCGTTGATGGACACAAATTCCGATGGAATGCGGTCATTGAGACAGCGTTTGAAAATGACCACCATAGAGAATGCGCCGGCACTCGCGGCAGAATTTACCGCATTGCAAAAGAGCCTCTGGCGGACCGTACCGATCGGCAGCTATCGACATGGCGCCAGCTCTCGGCAAGTCCCCGTCGATCCGCCAATGCTCGAATCACATCCGATGCGGGTCGAGTTCCGACCGGCGCCCGGCCAAGCCGAGATCGTGGTCTATTTGCATACCACCGAATTGGTATTTGGTCGCGGCGGCCTCGGCGTCGATTGGCACCAACCGCGATTCGAAGCCCCCGGCAAGCCGACGCTGTTGCTCAAAGATTACGCCAAGTTCGGCCCCGCTTACGAACTCGATGCCGCGGCCGTGTTCGCCGACGCCGAGAAGTATCTCACCGCCTCGCGCGATCTCGGCCTCGACGGCAAATTAAAGTTGGCGGAAGTCGCCCGAGCCCGCTCGCTCGACGCGGCGCTGTTGAAACGATGGACCACGCTACTCGCACTCGATCCGAAAGCCGCCGCTGCAACCGACCTCACCGGCAAGCTCGTCGTCCCCGCCCCGGTCACCCTCTTCGACACGCCGACCAAGAACGCCGCGTTTCCCGCCATCCGCGGATGGGTCAAAAAGGGGAGCGACCTGCCCACGCTGATGGCCAACAGTTCGGACCGACTCGAAACGATCCCCGGCACCGTGCCCGGCAAGGCGGTCGTCGTCCACCCGCTGCCCAAAGAATTCGTGGCCGTCGGGTGGAAGTCGCCGATTGCGGGCCAAGTTAAAATCGAAGTCAAGATTCAACACGCGCACCCCGCATGCGGCAACGGAGTCGCGTGGTGGTTACAACATCGCCGCGACGACGCGGCCGCGCAACTCGGCGAGGGGACGGTGGACCTCGGCAAGGCCGCCAAACCGGCGCCGTTCGAACGCGTTGTCTCGGTTGGCGATTCCCTCGTCTTCGCCATCGACGCCCGGGATGAGAATCACGTCTGCGATACGACGCAGATTTCCTTCACCATCACGCAACTCGAAAAGCCCGGCCGCGTCTGGGATTTGTCCGCGGACGTCGCCCCCGCACCGGACAAGGCGAACCCGCACGGCGAGTCGTGGAGTTTCGGCTGGGGGCCGACGGTGGCGGTTCAATCCCCCGAGGTGACAGTCCCCGCGGACTCCGTTTTAGGCCAGTGGAAGTTGTTGGCGTTGGTGCCGGGTAAGGCCGACGAAGCCGGCAAGCTCGCTGTGCAGGTGAAAACGCTCCTGACAACGCCCCGCACACCGGGCGGTGCGAGCGCGGACGACAAACTGTACGCGGCTCTCGCCGCCGGAGACGGACCACTGTTGCGCGGGCTCGACTTGAAACCGTTCGCCAAGCCCCGCCCCGCCGGGCGGGAGTTTGGCTTTCCGGCCGATGCGTTCACCCCGGATGGATCGATCGCCGGCCAATCGGGCCAGCGCTACGGCTTCCGCTTGCCGGCCGAATTGTTCCGCAGTTACACTTTGGTCGTGGATGGCCGGTTGATCGTCCCGAGTCAAGATCGCGTGGTGCGGTTCGGTGCCGGCACCGGGGAACACCCGACGAGCCACGGTCCGGTGGTCGGAGTCCGCGGCTCGAAAGCCGTGCGCAGCTGGGAGACCGAACTCGATCATTTGCGAACTCTGCTACCGCTCTACCTCTGCTTCCCCGCCGTCGTCCCGGTCGACGAAGTTGTCAGCTTGAAAATGTTCCACCGCGAAGATACCCCGCTCCGAGAGATGTTTCTCGATCCCCAAGCGGTGAGGTCGCTCGACAAGCTCTGGCTCGACCATTATTTCATCGGCCGGCAGCCGGTGGCCGAGAACGATTACCTGCCGCAGTTCATCGGTTTCGTGACGCAGGATCAACCCAAGGAGTTGCTGGCTTACTACGAAGGAATGCGACCCCTGTTTAAGAAGCAGGCCGAGGCGTTCGAGACGCGGTTGCTCGCGGCCGAACCCAAGCAACTCGACGCCGTCTTGGAATTCGCGGCGAAGGCCTACCGACGACCGCTCGTCGAGAAGGAACAGACCGACCTTCGCGCCTTATATCAAGCGATTCGCAAGAAAGGCGCCCCGCACGACGAAGCCCTCCGCGGGGTCCTCGGGCGTATCCTCGTCGCCCCGGCCTTCCTGTTTCGCATTGAGAAAGTCAAATCCGGAAAGGACGCGACCGGCGTCGACGATTGGGAACTCGCCGCGCGGCTCAGCTATTTCCTGTGGGCTTCCGCGCCGGACGAGGAACTGCGGGCGCTCGCGGCGGCCGAGAAACTACGCGATCCGAAAGTTGGGGCCGAGCAAGTTCAACGGATGTTGAAAGATCCGCGGACCCGTTCCCTCGCCGTCGAGTTCGGCACGCAATGGCTGCACGTGCGCGGCTTCGATACGCACAACGAAAAGAACGAGAGACTCTTCCCGACCTTCGATGCGGCATTGAAGCGCGCGATGGACGAAGAAACGATCCTCTTCTTCCAAGACCTATTCCAGCAGGGCCGTCCAGCGGCGCACCTGCTCGACGCCGATGCGACTTATCTGAATGAAACGCTGGCCAAGCACTACGGCATCCCCGGTGTGACGGGGCCGCACTTCCGCCGCGTCGAAAAGATCCGGCAGTACGGCCGCGGCGGCATCCTCGGTTTGGCGAGCGTGCAAACGCACGAATCCGGGGCGTCGCGCACCAGCCCCACCCTCCGGGGCAATTGGGTCTCCGAAACCTTGCTCGGCGAAAAGTTGCCGAAACCGCCGCCGGATGTCCCGAAGATTGCCGAAGAGGAAGCCGGGGCGAAGCTCACGGTGCGGCAGCAGGTCGAGATGCATTCCAAGGCCCCGCAGTGCGCGGTCTGCCACGTCCGCATCGACCCCTTCGGATTCGCCCTCGAGAAGTACGACCCCATCGGCCGGCTGCGCACGATGGACCTCGGCGGCCTCGCGGTCGATGCGAAAGCGAAGTTGAAAGACGGCACCGAGTTCGAGGGGATCGACGGGCTTCGCGAATACCTGCTGACCAAGAAGAAGGACGTGATCGTCCGGCTCTTCTGCAAGAAACTGCTCGGCTACGCGCTGGGCCGGCAAGTGGATTTGTCGGACACGGCTCTGCTCGATGAGATGGTCATCGCGTTGAACAAAACCGACGGCACGATTTCGGCGGCGGTACAAACCATCGTCCGCAGTCCGCAATTCCGGATGGTGCGGGGTGCGGACGGCGGGGA
>JAYSYN010000042.1:0-7213 GCA_043727575.1 Fimbriiglobus sp. | reverse complement strand
CCTCGACGACCTCGGCTCCCCCATCGGCCAGTTCGTCGCCGACCGCTGCATCGTCGACCCCGAAGCGACCGTCCCGAAGGTGGAAATCTACTCGGCGTGGAAGTCGTGGTGCGAAGAATCGGGCCACATTTCCGGCTCCGATGCCAACTTCGCGAAGAGCCTTTTGGCGAGCGTCACTGGCTTGGACGACGCCCGGCCCGTCCAAGGTAATCTCCGGGTCCGCGTGTGGGTCGGGGTCCGGCTGCGGACCTACCTCGATGACGAGGCCGACGAGCGGACCGAGGCGTCCAAGGAACGGCATGGACCGTCCAAGGAAGCCGTCCATGCCAAAACCCATGAAAAACAGGCCCCGTCAGGACAGTCAGGGTCATTTCCGACTTCTTACGCACATGAGGAAGAATCCGGGGGTGAAGGAGAAGAAAGAGAGGAAGTAGTAGATGTAATAGCTGATTTGCCTGGACGGCGTGGACGGGGCTTATCCGACGACACCGACTTCTCGGCGATCTTCCACTGAATCAAGGCCTGAATCACTGGCCGGCGCTGCATCCGACAACGCCAAGAGAGGAGTATTCGGAACCGCGTTCGTCAGTTCCTCCACCTCTGCCAGCTCCCTTGGATTTTCTGCCGGCTGTTCAACGTTCCTCGATTCAGGAGTACCTCCACGATATTCCACGAATCGATCCGCACCTCCACGATTCGCCCACGATTCGCAAGGGAGCAGTATTGCGAAATGCGAAGATTGTCGATTGACGCAGAGCGTGGGAATGGTTAGAAATTGCTGGAATTTATGTCGCTTAGACGCAACGCAAGGGTTTGCCGGGCTAGATTCATAAGCGACCGCTCGTTCCGACGACCGACCTTCGCCGAGGGTTCGTCTACAAGACGGTTCCGCACGTCACGCTGAAGAGCATCGCCAACAACCCGGACATTCGGGAAGGGATGACGCGCGAGCAAATCGACGCGGCGATCCGCAAGCACGCCGAGACGGAAACGCTCTTCGATCAACCCTACGAAGATAAGGGCACCGTGCGCGTCAGCGGCCCCTTCACGGTCGAAAGCCTCAGCCCGCACCGCATGTTGCCCGATGGCGACGTTCCGCCGGCGATAGTCGATCTTGGCGAAGTGTCCGCGAAGGCCGACTTCCCGACGATCATCCTCGAAAACATGCGCGCGGCCGGAGTGCAGAACACGAAGAAGAAGGAACGCATCACGTTCGATGCGCTCGACCTCTACCCCGGCAAAGCCCTCATCTTCGCCGGGGAATACACCGACGCCGAGGGGAAGAAGAAGCGCGTCGGCGTGTGCCTCGGCCCGGAGTTCGGCACGGTGGGCCAGGAACTGATCCACATGGCCGCGAAGGAAGCTGCGCGGAGCATCCAGTACGACTTCGATCTCGTTCTGGTGTGCGGCTTCGCCTTCGACCCGCACGTTTGGGAAGACGGCCAGGACGTGGAACGTCAGCACGGGAAAATGAAGGTGCTGCTCGTCCGGATGAACCCCGACCTCAGCATGGGCGACGAACTGCTGAAGAAGACGGGTGCAAAAAACGCCGGCAACCTCTTCATGGTCTTCGGCGAACCCGACGTGACGTTGAACAAACTGAAGGACGGCCAGTACACCGTGACCGTGAACGGCGTGGACGTGTTCGACCCCAACACCGGCCAAATCCGCAACAGCGATACCAAGGACATCGCCTGTTGGTTCCTCGATACCGCCTACGACGAAAAGAGCTTCTTCGTGCGACACGCCTACTTCCTCGGCGCGCAGGAACCGTATGAGAAGCTGCAAAAAGCTCTCCGCGCCGAGATCGACGAAGGCGAATGGAGCAAGCTCTACAGCGCAACGAGCGTCCCGTTCGCGGTGCCGGCCGGCGGGAAGATCGCGGTTAAGGTGGTTAACCACTACGGGGATGAAGTGCTGAAGGTGTACACGGTGGGGTGAGTGGGTTCTAGAAATCCGCTTTGACTTCGACCGGCTCGGCTTCAGCATCCGGTGGCCGCGACTCAAACGCTATGCGAGCCACGGTAATGCCTACCCAACTGGAGCGCGGTCGAAGGCGATGGCGCATTCCCCATCCCATCGACCGCCCGGCCCACTCAGAAATGCGAGCGATGGTCGGAGACAACGTGCGGGGTCGTGAAGAAGTTCACAAAACTTCACTCCAGGTTATGCAGAACATGCCACCTCGCGATTGGAATTCTCCAAGCAGAAAACGAATCGAGGATTTGCTCCGATTGTTGAAACAGCAAGCGCCGACAAACGAAGCCGAGCTTCATCAACTTTGCGTTCGTCTGATCGAGTGGTACGGATATCAGGAAGAGCTTTTGAAAGGAACTCCCGAAGGAAAGATTGCTTTCGCAAAGGGCGACTATTCCAGAACTCTCGAACCACTTTGGGACATCGTTCGCGGTCACGCCGGAAGCACCCCATTTCCCGCGCGACCGGTCTCAATGATTGGGTTGACGACAAATGCGGTGAAAAGCGAAGTTGAACGAGTGATGGATTGGTGCACGCGGAGAGGTCAATTTTCACAGTCTACAGAGAGCCATCCGCGAAATCCTGTCGCCAGAAAAAAGCCGATTCGTGTGCCATCGAAATGGAAGAAGCTACTCCGCCAATGGAAGCAGCATCAAAAGGAGATGCAGAACGCAGCAAAACGAGCCACACTTACAGAGATAGGGACTTTCTCTCTTTACCTACCCAAGATCAAAGTGCACATTCCTGACAAGACTCTGGCCGAATTCCGCGATTGGTACAACGGACATTACAAGCCATCCCTCACCAAGAACACTTTGGTTTGAAACTCATCAATCTCATCATCCAGCTATCTTCGCTGTGATGAGAATTTCCCACTTTTTCGCCGCTAATCTCTTCCAGACCCTCATTCGTTTTCTCTGCTTGAACAACCAATCTCATCGTGGATCACGATGAGTGCGATGAGATGCACGGGAAAATCGACCCCATCGCCCGGAGCACTTCCGCAACGGCCGATGGGGATAGACCCATGACAACTGAATTGACCTCGGCGCCGTCGTTGATGCTCCGGCGCCCTCAAGCCGCCGCCGCGTGCGGTAAGGGAACATCAACGTGGGATCGAATGACCGCCGCCGGGTTGACCCCGGCTCCGGTGAAGCTACTGGGAACCGTTCTGTGGAATGCCGAGGAACTAGCCGCATGGTGCCGCCACGGTTGCCCGCCGCGCGATGAGTGGAAACAACTCTGGCCCTCGATTCGAGACGGCCGCCGCGTCAAAGAAACCCTTCTCTCACAACCCCGTTAAACGACCGTGGCCGAAGCGCTCCGGTCTAAGGGAGAACGCATCGGCCACAGTTCTGAGGACAATATCCATGATACACGACAAGCGAACGCTCTACACCGATGCCTCTAAGAAACCCCTCATGCTGGCGGTGCAACCGAACGGCATCGCCGAAGAACTCCGCAGCGCCCTCCGCTTCGTGCTTTGGGTGCTCGTTCTGGTGAAAGGGAAGTGGTCGAAGGTGCCGCGGCAAACGAACGGCCACAACGCGGACATCACGAATCCGAGGCAGTGGGGCACGTTCGCCAAGATCCATGCCGCGTATTCCAAAGGCGGATTCGACGGCATCGGCTTCAGCCTCGGCGATGGCTTCGCGGGCATCGACCTCGATAACTGCCGGAAGCCGGACACGGGAGAAATCGCACCGTGGGCGCAGAAGATCATCGACGACAGCGGCACCTACGCGGAAGTCTCACCGAGCGGAACCGGCGCAAAGATCATCGGCCGGGGTTCATGGGAAGGGGGATGGCACAAGAAGCCGACGGAAGATGGCGGGGAAATCGAGATCTACGATGGCAACCGCTACTTCGCGCTCACCGGGCATCGGTTGAACGAGCACGGCATCGGCGACATCGGCCAGCTTCTCGCGCTGCTCGCATTGGAATAGGGCGATCAACCCAAGCCGCCGCGGAATGCTCCGCCGCCGAACGGGGGAGCCTCGGCGAACGGTGGGGACGATGCCGAGATCATCCGCCTGGCGATGGCCGCGAAGAACGGGGCGAAGTTCGCACGGCTTTGGATGGGCGACACGGGCGACTACGACGGGGACGATAGCCGCGCCGACCTGGCACTCTGCGGGATGCTCGCCTTCTACTGTGGAGCGGACGCCGAGCGTATCGACCGGCTCTTTCGGCAGTCCCGTTTGATGCGCGAGAAATGGGATGACAAACGCAAACAATCGACCTACGGCCGCGACACGATTGCGACGGCCCTCGAAGGGAAATCGGAGTTCTACTCTCCGGGACAAGCGAAGAAGGGGTTCCGAGCGAACGGAACCTCGGCAAAGGGGAACGGGAACGGCCCACCCCCATCAACCGCGAACATCCCGAGCTATCGCCCCTTCCCGGTCGAAGCCTTGCCGCCGATACTTCGCGAGTTCGCCGAACAAGTGGCCGCGTCCGTCGGCTGCGATGTCGCCTTCGCCGCACTGCCCGCGCTTACCGTGGCCGGCGCCGCTGTCGGCGCGGCCGTCGTCGCAAAGCCGAAGCGGGGATGGCGAGAACCGCCGGCGATTTGGGCCTGTGCCGTCGGCGATTCGGGTACGGGCAAAAGCCCGGCGATGAAAGACACCGCCTCGCAGGCTTTCGAGATCGACCGGGAATTGCGGGACGCTCATACCGCCGCCGTGGAGAAGTACAAAGCAGACCTCGACTGTTACAACGCGGTGATGGAAACCTTCGATGCATCCAGCGGCGCCGAGAAGCCCGAGAAGCCGCGAAAGCCGAAGCGTGAATACTTCGCCGTGGTCGATGCCACAATCGAGCGACTCGCCGAAATGCTCGGCGATTCGCACCGGGGCCTGTTGATGGTGCGCGACGAACTGGCCGGCTGGTTCGGATCATTCGCACGCTACAAGGGCAAGGCCGGGGGAACCGACGTACCTAATTGGCTGAGCCTTTTCGATTGCGGGCCGATCCGGGTTCACCGGCGCACCGGCGAACCCCGAGACATCGAAACCGATCGCGCCTTCACCGCGGTCTTTGGCGGGATTCAACCGGACATTCTGGCCCGGCATTTGGCCGAACCGGGATACGTCGAAAGCGGGCTTGCGGCGCGGATCATCTTCACCGCTCCGCCGAAGTATTGCCCCGGCTGGCGTGATGCCGAACTCGACAGTGAAACCGAACGGCGCTTCGGGGAAGTGCTCCGGCACTTGCGGGCGATCCCATTCGATCACCGGCGACCGACCGAACTGCGGCTCGAATTCACGGCCTTGGAAAGGTTCAAGCGGCTGAACAATGAATTCGCCGAGCGGGCCGAATACGTCGATGGCGGGCCGATGTCTTCGGCGCTGCCGAAAGCAGTCCGCTACGCGCTCCGATTCGCCCTGATTCACCATTGCGTCACCGAAGCTGCGCACGGCCGCGATGCGGCGCGGGGGTGCATCGGCGAAGAATCCATGATCGCCGGGGAAATCTTGTCCCGGTGGTTCGTCGGCGAAGCCGAGCGGATCTACGCGATGCTCGGCGAGAAACCCGAGGAACGTGAGACGCGGCGCATCGACGAACTGGTGAAGAAGCTGGCGCTCCGCAACAGCGGCGCGGTTCGCCCGCGCGACTTGCAACGGGCCAACAAAAGCCAATACCCGACGGCGGAAATCGCGGAAGCTGCGCTCGAGTTGTTAGCCTCCGCGGGCCTCGGAACGTGGCGCGAAGTGCCGATGGGCAAAAGTGGCGGAAGGCCGACGCGGGAATTCATTCCCGTGCCGAGTAGTGAACCCGACACCCGACAAAACCTGACAAAACCGCAAGCCCCAAGTTCGGACGGCGAATGGGCGCAGTCCGACACAACCCCTGAATCGCCTTCCCCAAGCCCTGCAAATGCTATCGATGCCGAGGTTGTGTCGGGTTCTGTCGGCTGTCGGGTAGATGACGCGACATCGAAAGAAACCACAGAAGCCGAAGAAGAGAAATCGGAAGTTCTGTCGGACACGGCCGGGACGACGCCGAAGAGAAAACCGAAGCGGAAGGCCAAGCCGGAACCCGATTCGCTCTTCGGCGATCCGCCCCAAGGGTTGCCGGATTGACGCTCAACCGACCTGGCGCGCTCATTCCGCCGAGGTATACTTCCATCGCCTTACGGCCCGAACCCGTGTCCGTTGACCTGAGAAGCAACGGCGCGGGGGAAGGCTCTTCTCAGAAAGGTTCCCTTCTCATGGCGACGCTCTTCAAGCCTGATAGGCCCTATCCCGTGCCCCCCGACGCCGAAATCGTCCGCAAGGATGGGAAAGACTTCGTTCGCATCCTCGAAGGCAAGAGGCACATCCTCTACCCGCGTACAAAGGACGGACGCCACTACAGGAAGCCGGCGGAAAAGTGGACGGCCGATGTCCGTCTCGCCGACGGCGGTCGCAAGCGGTTCCGCTTCTCGGCGAACAAAGATGCCGCGGCCGTGATGCTCTCGGAATTGCTGAAGAAAATCGAGAACGAGAAGGCCGGGATCGTGGATCGGTACGGCGAACACCGCAAGCGGGTTTTGAAAGGGCACCTCGAAGATTGGAAGCGCTCACTCGAAGCGAGTGGGCGCCCGCCGAAGTACATCGGACAACGGTTCAACCGGATCGAGAAAACCTTCGCCGCTTGCGGGTTTATCCGAACCCAAGATCTCACCGCCGAGCGGTTGGAAAACTTCCTGCACGACCTCCGCAAGACGGACGATTTGAGCGTCCAAACGACCAACGATTGGCTCCAGGCGATCCGCCAGTTCTGCCGGTGGATGGTGGCGAACGGACGAATGGAGCGCGACCCGTTCACGCGGTTGAAGCCCGGCAACGTCAAGGCCGACGTGCGACTCCGCCGAGGGGAGTTCACCGACGCAGAGTGCCGGAAATTGATCGCCTCGGCGGAAGCGAGCCTCGAAGACTTCCGCGGGATCTTCGGCCCCGCCCGTGCGATGCTCTACCACGTGGCGCTGAACACCGGGTATCGCGTGACGGAACTGGCTTCGTTGACTCCCGATTCGTTCGACCTCGATGCGAAGACGCCCGCCATCGTGCTGGCCGCCGAGTTCACGAAGAATCGCTGCGAAGCCGTTCAGCCGATTTCCACCGAACTGGCCGACGCGCTCCGCCCGTTCCTGGCTGCGTGCCCGAAACAACTCCCGGTCTGGCCGGGAACGTGGCGTGAGAAAGCCGCGAAGATGCTCCGCATCGACCTCAAAGCCGCCGGCATCCCGTTC
>JAYSYN010000041.1:0-7260 GCA_043727575.1 Fimbriiglobus sp. | reverse complement strand
TTCACGAGCACGCCGAGCTTCTTGGCTTGGAGGTCGAGGTTGCCCGTCGCCGGCGTGCTCTCGGTGATGGCGCTCCCTTCGCCGACCCAGTACGCCGTGCTGCCGCCCGTGAGCCGCGGGAACTGGATGCGCCCGTTCGGCGGCATCGCGATCTCTTGCGCCCCGGCCGCGGCGAAGGCTTCGAGGTTGCGTTGCAGGTCGATCAATTCCCCCAGCATCGGCAGCGGGACCAGCGTGCCCCCCGCGGCCGCGTCGGTCGTGCCGAGCGGCTTGACGCGCATCCGCCGGCCGATCCAATTCGCTTCGTCCGGGTCGAACTTATCGGCGTGCGCGGACATCTTCTGCCGGAGTTCCGTCTGCAATTTCAGGCCCTGCGGTTCGAACGCCGGCAGGTGCGCCGAAGCCAACGGCACGAGGAACGACTGCGCCCCACCGTGCGGTTGGAAACCGTAGCTGGCGTACAAGTCCCGCAGTTGGTGGTGGGCTTGGATTTCTTCCTTGGCCTGCTCGGGCCCGACGTAGCCGAGGGCGTATGCGGCCGCTTTCAGCACCGAGTAGCCGGCGGAGTCTTGGCCGATGGGGCCGCTCGTGACCCACGGCACACGCCGCTCGACGCGGCCCGGTTGCCGGTTCGCCTTCTCCACGGCCGTGGCCGTGCGGTCTTCGATGAACTGCACGAGTTCGTCGCGGGTTTGGAATTTGTCGTCGATGGTCGCGGTCGTCGTCGTCGTCATGGTGAACCTCGGAACAAGGGGAACAGAAAGGAACAGGGAACCGAAGCCGATCCCGAAGGGATCGGACTCTTGACCCCGAAAGGGGTCGCAGACATTAGCCGGTGGTCAAAGACCACCGGGGACGTTTGTTGTTGATTTCGATCCCGGAGGGATCGCAGATGGTTTGTGCGACCCCGCTGGGGGTCGGAGAAAATCTCGAACCGGCGAGTGAAACGCACCGATGAGTCGATGTAGTTCGACTTCTTCGCCCCAACGGGGCCGACTTTTACAGCCCAGGGCGGAAGCCCTGGGTTAGTCGATATCAGTGCCAACGCCCCGAAGGGGCCGGCGTGAGTCGCACCTACGCCGGCCCCTTCGGGGCGGAAGATTGGGGCTGGCGTACCCAGGGCTTCCGCCCTGGGCTGTAAACGGCGGCCCCGTTGGGGCGAAGAGAAAACCTTCACTCGGCCCCGTCGGGGCGAAGAGAAAACCTTCACCCGGCCCCGTCGGGGCGAAGAGAAAACCTTCACCCGGCCTGCGCCACCAGCAACTCCTCGAACACATCGCCGCTCGGGTAGGCCCGCAGATACCGGCCGCCGCGGTCGTCGGGGATTTGCCAGAGCCAGTCGCGCAGCTCGCTCGTCTTGACCAACCCCTTCTGCAAGGCCAGCGTCAGAGCGCCGGGGTTCTCGGGGATCGGCACGGCCGAATATTCGAGCAACTCCCAATCGTCGATGCGGGCGCCCTTCGCCATCGGCTTGACTTTGCGCGGGATGAAGCCGATCGACCAGCCGCGCAGGACGCCCTGCTCGTACAGCCGAAACACGTCCTCGGCGAACGGCACGTTCTGCGCGAACTTCGTCTCGGCGACGATGCGCCCCGGTTGCAAATCGAGCCATTGGCAGGTGCCGATGGGCGGGACCGCCGTGCGGTTGTGGGCCCAGAGCACCACCGGGTTCAGCAGGAATTCCTCGGCGTTGCGGAGCCCCATCGGCACCACCACATCCCCGGCCCGGTCGGGTTCGACGGTGGTGATGACGCTGCGCAAGATCATCTTGCCGGCGTCGAGGTGCAGGGTCTTCGCGGACGGATCGGCGCGGATGAGCGATGTCACGGTGGGATCTCGTGTGTGTGTGTGGAATGGCGTGCCGAACTCCGTCAGGAGTCGGGTGAATCGCCTAAAAAGGACGATTCTCTTCGGCCCTGAAAGGGCCGTTCTGTCAGCCCAGGTCGGAGCGGGCGCAGCCCGCGGAGGCCTGGGGACCGCGAACCGGAACACGGGACGCCCTGAAGGGGCGGTTCAAAAACCTACAACCACGGGGTCGCGAACCCTCCGTGGAGTGACCCGTGCCCCAATCCTTGGCCAAGGTCTACTTGCATCTCGTGTTCTCGACCAAGAATCGCGAGCCGATCCTGGCCGATGCGTGGCGCGACGAACTCTTCGATGTCCTCGGCGGGACCGCGAACGGTCTCGGCTGCCAGTCGCTCCTCGTCGGAGGCGTCGCGGATCACATCCATCACCTGTTTCAACTGGGGCGGACGATCACCATTGCGGACGCCATCGGCAAAATCAAATCGAGTTCCTCCCTGTGGGTGAACCAAACGCGGGATGGAATCGCACTTCCACTGGCAGGGCGGCTACGCGGTGTTCTCGGTCAGCCAATCGGTGGTCGAGGATGTGCGCGAATACATCCGCAATCAAAAGGAACACCACGCGAAGCAATCGTTCCAAGACGAAGTCCGCGAATGGTTGACGAAGTACGAGGTCGAATGCGACGAGCGCTATGTGTGGGATTGATCCCTCCGTGAACCGCCCTTTCAGGGCGTCTCGGTTTTCCGGTGCGGGGTGACCCAGGCCTCCGCGGGCGGCGCCCGCTCCGACCTGGGCTGATGGAACGGCCCTTTCAGGGCCGAAAAACTAATTCGGCAATATCGGCGCGTCGAATTTCGCGTCGGCGATCGGCGTCAGGCCCCGGCTTTTGCGGATCTCGTTGTAAGTGCGCAGGCCCAATCGCGCGTCGAGTTCGTCGTCTTTGCGGCGCTGCTCCAGCACCCGCGGCGAACAATCGGGGAAGCTCACCACCACGTCCGGGCCGTAGCGGCGGGCCAAGTCGCGCGTCAGCGATTGCCCCAGCAATTCGAGCTTCGGTTGCACCGTCCCCTCGCAGAACATCACGCGGGCGCCGTCCCAGATGTTCGACCCGAGGCCGGCGTTCTCCACGATCCCCGTGATCGGCGGCGGCACGCGGAACACCGCCAAGATTTCGTCGCGCGTCATCTTCGACGAATTCAAGAAGTCCATCTCCGCGGGCGTCAGCGTCCAAGGCGACGCCTTCAATCCTTGTTCGAGTACCAGCGGTCGGTGCCAGTTGCCGCGACCGGAGAACTTCTCGGTCAGGCGCTCTTCGAACCGCTTGACGGTTTGATCCGTCAGCATTTGTTCGGTTTGCAGGACCAACCCCGGCCGCGATCCGGCGAGGAACGCGTGATAGCGCGACTTCAGCAGTTCCGAATTCGTGTCGACGGTGAGCGCGTTCGCTTGCAACGGCGACAGGCCGTAGTGCGTATCGAGCGGATTCGGATACTTCAGATGCACGATCTCGGACGGATGGAACGTCTCCGAGGGGAGGCCCGGCGTGGCGACCTCGTAGCCTTTCACATAATCGCGGGCGTCGGGCAGCACCTTCACCCACGGCGTCGGGATGATCCAGAGTTCCGCGGGCGTTCCCCGGATTCGGTCGTGGGCGATGTACCAAAAACAATTGCCCGTCAGTTCCAGCGAGACGATGGTCGAGTACCAGAGTTCCCACGGCGTCAGCCAGGGGTTCGGCTCGTCGAGCAACCGGCAGAGCGGGTGCGTGTGCGGCAGCGGCGTTTGCTCGTGCTCGGCCTGCCCGGTATTCACGTACAAGTACGGCTTCTGCCGGGCCGTCTCTTGGGCGATGGCGTTGACCGCCGCGTACACCCACGACGAGTAATTCCGCAATTGCTCGGTGGCGTCGTTCTTCCACCAGCCGCCGGTCGGGTAGGGCGGGGCGAAGAAGCCCGGCGCCGCATTCGGCGAGCCGACCCCGGTGACGGGTCGGAGTCGGGGCGCTTTCAGCCAAGCCCCCAGGCGGTGTATCAAGGGCATGATTCGATCTCCGCGGGGCCGAAGGGTTGGGGAATCCGGTGCGGCGGATCGTCCGGCGCGATCCCTTTCACGTAGCCGAGTCCTTTGAGGACGTAGAGGATTTCGCTGTAGGCCGGGTAGCGCCGGCGGTGTTGCTTTTGGAAGGCGTGCATCGCCAAGGCGAATTCGAGTTCGTCGGCGGCGATGTCGAAACCGGGGTGGATGAAGCCCTGCGAACGCATCCGATTGAGCGCGACCATCGATCCCTTCCCCCGTTCGACCCCTCCATGGCCCGAGACTGTCACAGATGAACACCACTGGATATAAGATCCGATTCGTCCCGCGTCAAGAAATTATGTGGATTTATTTTCACTAGCACGCGCCGCGCCGGATCGGGGTAAGATGCCAATCCAAAACCGGCCGGGTTACAATGTCCTTTGGCGGGGCCGGATGGGAGAAGCGTTGCCATGAGCGACCCCGAACGAACCGAAGCCTTCGCCGCGTTGGCGGAACTCGCCCGGCGCTATCCGCACTGGCGCATCGGGCAGTTGGTCGCCAATGTCGCCGGCTGGGCCGACGCCGAAATCTGGGACGTCGAAGACGGTCAACTCCTCGCCGCGGCACGGGAGCGTGTGGCGGTTTCAGTCGAATCCGAGGCATTCTGCACGAGACAGTGAAATAGTGCATTCGATGGTATTCTGAACTCATCAATTCCGGAGCTGCGCCAACATGGCACGTGAATTCAGCGTCGTGATCGAGCGGGATGAGGACGGTTACTACGTCGCATCGGTGCCCGCCATCCCCGGTTGCCACACTCAGGCCCGGTCGCTCGACGACCTGATCGATCGGATCCGGGAATGCATCGCGCTTTGCTTGAATGTCGAAGGTTGATCTGAGTCACAGGTGGATGAAGCAAATGGGGAAACTACTCGGCCGGTTGCTACAGATGAGCAAATCCCCAGGCATGTACATCGGCCATGAATCGACGTGGGCGATCTGGAACTATGTTGCCGGTTATTATGCGGCTGCCGCAGATGCCGGCACGCCGTGCGACGACCTCCGGGGGTTCGATGAGTGGGTCAACCTCCGCATGCTTCTGCCGCCCGGCTCGACCGATTGGTCGGCCCGCCTCACCGTGGCAGCTGCAACGAGTCACCTGCGCACTTACCCACATGCACGCAATACGGAGCAGCGTGCCTGCTGGTTATTCTTCGAATGGCTGAAAGAGTTCGCGGTCGAATGCGATGCTCGCGGAGTAGACACGATCATCGCTGAACACGACAATTTCGTATGGCCCGAGTTGCTCGAGGAATATGACGAGTCGGAGTGACCGTCTTTCCACCGTCGCTGGCGCGCCCTGCTAACAAAACATCCCTTGAGGTTCCATCCCATGCGATTCCTCCCGTTCGCCCTGTTGCTGTTGATCCCGGCCGTCGCCTGCGGCGAGGATCCGAAGCCCAAGAAACCCGAGTACGTCACCAAGGACAAACACGACCCCGACGGCATCGGCAAGTTCTACCTCGACCGCGAGATCGCCCAAGTCATGGGCCACCGCGCGGCCGGTTGGCTCGAGCGGCCCGAGCGCGAAAAGGAAGAAGCGCCCACGAAACTTCTCAAAGCGCTCGACATTAAAGAAGGTCAGTTGATCGCGGATATCGGCGCCGGCAGCGGCTACCACGCCTTCCGCATGGCCCCGCTCGTCGGCGCCAAAGGGAAAATCTTGGCCGTGGACATCCAGCAGGAAATGCTCGACTTGATGAACGCGAAGGCGAAGAAGGCCAACGTGGCCAACATCGAAACGGTCCTCGGCACCGAGACCGACCCGAAGCTGCCCAAGGGCGAAGTCGATCTCATCATTCTCGTGGACGTCTACCACGAGTTCTCGCACCCGTACGAAATGGCCGCGAAGATGGTCGCGGCGCTCAAGCCCGGCGGCCGCATCGCCTTCGTCGAGTTCCGCCTCGAAGACGAAACCGTGCCGATCAAACTCGTCCACAAGATGACCGAGCGCCAAGTGATTTTGGAGATGGCCGAGTTCGCCGACATGGAACACGACAAGACGATCAAAACCCTGCCCTGGCAGCACATCGTGCTGTTCAAGAAGAAGGCCGAGAAGAAGAAAAACTAGCCGGGCTACAATGAGTCTCTCCGATTCGACAAGGATACCGCGGATGCCCGCCCTCGCCCCGATCAAACGCGAATTGCCCCAGGTCGCGACCAAGCCGGACATCGACTACGAACTGATCCTCGATTGCGTCCATTGCGGGTTGTGTACCGCCGCGTGCCCGACGTACGTCGAGACCGGCAACGAGGCCGATTCGCCGCGCGGCCGCATTTACTTGATGCGGCAAGTCATCGACGGCGCGCTCGACCTCGACGAAGTCGTGAAGGGGCACCTCGACCTCTGCTTGAACTGCCGGGCGTGCGAAACCGCCTGCCCCTCGGGGGTGCAATACGGCAAACTCATCGAGCCGTTCCGCGAGCACATGGAACACCTCGACCCCGGTCGCAGCACGCGCTCGCTGAATTGGGTCCAGCGCCAAATGCTCTTCAAAATCTTCCCGAGCCGCATCCGCACCCGACTCGCGCTCGCGCCGGCGCGGCTCTCGCAATGGACCGGCCTCGACTGGCTGATGCGCAAATCGGGAGTGTTGAAACTGCTGCCGAAGTCGCTGCGGACGATGCACGGCATGCTCCCGCCGCTGAAGCGCCACTACGGGAGCCTGCCGGAGATGCTCCCCGCGATCGGGCCGCGCCGGGCGAAGGTCGGGTTGTTCCTCGGCTGCGTCGCCGACGGGCTGTACCCGCAGACGAACTACGCCACGGCGAAGGTGCTCCAGGCCAACGGCTGCGATGTCTGGATTCCCAAAAGCCAAGCTTGCTGCGGGGCGCTGCACTACCACAGCGGCGAGGAAGGCCTCGCCCGCAAACTCGCGGCCGGGAACTGCACGGCCTTCGGCGTCGGCACACCGAAATGGCAAGAACTCGATGCGATCATCACGAATGCCGCCGGTTGCGGGGCGATGCTGAAGGACTACACGCACCTGATGCACGCGGAGGCCAGTGCCGAGGAAGCCCAGCAGTTTCAAGCGAAGGTGAAGGACGTCTCCGAGTTCCTGTATTCCCTCGGTCTGATTAAACCGACGCACCCGCTGAAGATCAAAGCGACCTACCACGACGCCTGCCACCTCCGGCACGCCCAGCAGATTCAAAAGCAACCGCGCTCGCTGTTGGAAGCGATCCCCGGTTTGGAACTCGTGCCGTTGAACGAAACCGAACTCTGCTGCGGCGCGGCGGGCAGCTACAACCTCACGCAGCCCGACATGGCGACCAAACTGGGCGACCGCAAGGCGGACAACATCCGCTCCACCGGCGCTGTGGCGCTCTTCACCGGCAACGTCGGCTGCCTGATGCAGATCGCCAAGCACCTGAAAG
>JAYSYN010000040.1:0-2346 GCA_043727575.1 Fimbriiglobus sp. | reverse complement strand
GCGTCAATGTTATCACCAGTCCAAAGATGACGATGGTCGACGGGCAAATGGGCTACTTCCGAGTCGGGGAAGTCCGCGGCGCCGTCGTGCCCGGTGGGAAAACGGTTTTGAAATCGAGCGACGCCATCGAAGTCGTCGGATATCAAACCCTCGAATCCGGGATTCAACTGGAATGCACGCCGACGATCTCGGCGGATGGGAAGTCGATCCAATTGAAAATGAAGTCCGGCGTGAATGCGCTGACTTGCGATTCGACGCTTGCGCTGCCGGCGGGGCACTCCGCGATCGCGCTCCTCGGGAAGGAGCAGATCGAAGTCCGGACTCAAACCCGCGTGCCGGTGCTGTCGAAGGTGCCGTACCTCAACCGCTTGTTCACGAACACGGGCATCGGCATCGGGGAGCAAGAGATTTACCAGATCGTCACGGCGCGGATCATCAACTTGCGGGAGTTGGACCGAGCTGCGGCCCCCTGCTGCCGGACGCCCGAAGTGAAGGCCGTCGATTTCCAACTGAACGTCCCCGCGGCGCCCGTCTTCCGTTTCGAGACCGTCCGGTTCCACCGCTGACGGTAACGGCGCACGGCGCGAGACCGCGTGCCGTTCGCCCGATCCCGATTTGCCCTTTCTCCGCGCGTGACCTAGGGTTGCGTATGGATTGGATCGCCCCCCAGCCCGTTCGCCGGCCCGCCCTCGCCCACGCGGCGAGCCTCGGGCTGTTGTTGCTCCCCGCCGTCGTGCTGGGCATCGCGGCCGAACGCTACCAATCTCCCCTTTTACTGGCCGGGGCCATCGCCGAACTCTTGGCCGGGTGCCTGTTTCTGCGCACCCGCGAAGTTTGGAACCCCCCCGCCAGCGGCTCGCTGATTCTGCTCTACCTCATGGCCCTCGGTTGGCTCTGGTTCGTATCGCAGGGGATGAACGACCCGTTCGTCCGCGCCGCCCGCGGTTTGTTCATCTTGGTCGCGTTGATCTTGTTCGCGATGCACGATCTCATCCGGACGGGCGTCGAACCGCGCCGCCGGGCCCGCCGACTGACGGGCCGATTGCTCACCCGCGCCAGTTGGCCCGAGACCCTTCCCGAGTTCGCCCGCATCCCCGAAATCGAAGAATTGCAGAGCGTCGTCCGCGACGACCCCACGCTCGTGTTGATCCTGCTGGACGACCGCCGGCCGGACGTCCAACTCGCGGGGCTGTCCGCGCTCCAAGGTCGGCCGTATTGGCGCTGGGACGAAGCGGGCGCGTTGTTGAAAATGGCCCGCACGACAACGGTCCCCGAAGTGAAGATCTCGGTGCTGCACGCCCTGGGCACCGCCGACAACGCCGACGTGATGCAAGGCGTCGTCGAATTCTTGAAAGACCCGTCGAAGGACGTCCGCAAGGCCGCGAGCGAATCGCTGCTCATGGGCGGCGAACGCCGGTGGGCGCTGGTGCGCGGCGCGATCCGCAACCTCCTCGCCGACCCCGCCTTTTTAACGGACGGCTCGCTGCCCGGTTCGGCCGGGAAACTCGCCGCCGTCGCGGTCTGCGACCTCACCGGTTGGGCCACCGAACCGGGGCCGATTTCCGAACGGGCCGTGCGCACGCTGCTCGACCATTACCACCTGACGCTGCAACGGGCCGATCACCCGGGCCTCCCCGCCGAACTCGGCCGGCAGATCACCGACGAACATTCGCCCCCGATCTTGCGCGTCGAACTCGCCCACCTCCTGCACCAACACGGGATGATCCCCGACGATTTGCTCGACCGCATGACCGACGCCGACCAACCCGGCCCGGTGCGCTTGCTCGCGGCCGACATCGTTTTGAAGAGCGACCCGACCGACGGTTCGGCGCTCGACGTCCTGCGCGGGCTCGGCCGGCAATCGAACCGCGACACGGCGCTCGCCATCGCCCGGATTCTGCACAACCGCCTGCAACTCGACCTCGGCCTCCCCGGCAGCGGGGTGGTGCCGAGCAGCAAGCAATCGGCCGACGTCACGCAGAAGGTCTTCCGCTGGGCCACCGGCCGCGGCCCGACGGCGGGCCTCGACGAGACGCCCGTGTCGCTCGACGAATCGCTGTTGGGCAGCATGGTCTTCGGCCCCGGCGGCATCCTGCCGTACGAGACCCCCACCGGCCCCACCTCCGCCCCCGGCGTCAGCCCGACCAACCGCTACGCCGCCCGGCGCTGACGGCTCGGCATAGCCATTTGCGCACGGCCCCAATTCCCTGGTGACCAAAGCCGGCCGAGCCTGTCGGAAAGGGACGAGGGTGTAGCAACCATTCTTGGAGTTTGAATCTGAGCAGGGGACGTCAGTCCCCCGTGGAATCAGGTGTCGTTGAATTTCGCCACCACGGGGGGCTTACG